>JAZGHS010000001.1:0-2370 GCA_036481315.1 Candidatus Zixiibacteriota bacterium
GGAGTCTATGTTATCGAGATTACTGGAAAGCCTGGGTCGTGGCACCCCCATGTACACGCGCTTGTTGAACAGAAATTCCTTAGCTGGAAGACCTTCCAATCCCGGTGGCAAGCGCTTACCGGTGCGACGGCTTTCCACGTTAAGAAGATACCTGCAGGGGCCGCTGAAAGGTACATCACGAAGTATCTCACCAAACCAACTGGAACTCCCGCTGAAGTAGCCGCTATTGCCGCCGATCTCCGCCATGTCCGCCTGTTTCAACCGTTTGGCTCTTGGCATGGATTGATAGGAAGCTGGGTCAAGGCTCCCTACGGTTGCCCAGAATGCGGGGAATGCGTCTGGTACCCATTCGATCAATTTGTACGTGATCACGAATCGGGGAAAAACGATAATAAAGCGCCGCCCGGTCGTGAAGTACGTCGTTTAGAGGTGATAATAAGGCCGCGTCCGGTCGTGAAGCAGGCCGTATTAGGTCATGAAATGATGGTCGAATCGGTCGATAAGGGTGTATGTAGATCATCAGATTGGGACTCTAAAGGTCGATATTAAGCGTTAGAATAATGATAGATATGTCTATTAATCTCATTAAATCAATGATATAATTGCGCAAATAATTGCATATAATACACTGTTCGACTGGTCTACTTTCCGGATATCTCTCTGGTTATTCGATATCCCGCTTGGTCGCGGCTCCCGGCTGGTCGCACCCTCCCGCGCTAGGTTTCGTTCGTTCGCTCCTCCGCCGCGCGCGGTCGGTTCCTCCCTACGGTCGGGCATTTGGCCCTTCCCCAAAGTCGTCGCTCACTCACTCCAGGGCAAACGATGATAAAACGCCGCCAGTTATGTCGATATTTCTCCCGGTTATCTTCTTCTGCGTCACCTTACGGTGTTGTACCGAAAAAAAGCCTTGACACGCTTTTGGAAATTCAATATTCTATGATCAGGCTATACGGATTCCAGCCATTGAGCTGGTAGTAATGGGCGGATATCTGGTGTGACAACCGCTCCGCCCTACTTTTTTTTAAGGAGGTTCCCGCCATGGATAAAGAAATCAAACTTTCCAGGACGCAAATGTCATCTGACGCCACTTGGGAGGAAATTTTCATTATGCTCGATATCGATTTCTCTAAAGCAGGTGATATTCGTACGATCACTCTCACCTGTAAAGAGATTTTCATCGAACCGAGCTGAAAGGTAGAGTACAGGCATATGGCAAAAATTTTATCGCAAATCGCAACAGTCATTCGCGGCTCTATAGGTGGAATCACGTTTTTAGCCAATTCGTCACAGTCAATCGTTGCCCGGGCCCGAGTCTCCCCGGTCAATCCCTCTACCCAGGCTCAGACCGATATTCGTACCGGGTTCAGCTTCGCTAATCAGCGGTGGCAAGATATGGATCAGGCCGAGAGAGACGGCTGGGAGGATTACGCCGATTCTCTGGTGTATACCGGGCCGACCGGTACGTACGACGTTCCTGGGCGCCAGGTATGGCTCGGTAATGCTAGTTTCCTGCAGTTCCTGAACAATAGCGGTTTGGCTACTATCACTGTTATCGATACCCCTCCCGTCACCACTGGTTTCGCCAAGTTCGATCTCATCCAGGCAGTTGATCCGGGCGTTCCCGGGGTAGGTTTCGATCTGAACCTCCTGCAGTCTACCGGCGATGACATGGATGTTCTAATCAACATCTCTCTCGGGTTCAATCCCTCGCGGAATCGTTTCAAAGGCCCCTGGGCCGATGCCCAGACACGCTACATTCAGCTTGCATCGGGTGTTACTGCCAATATCCCCATCGAGCCGCTGGTTGACGGCCTCGCCTATTTCTTCCGCATCCGTGGTGTAACCAATTCTGCCGGCCATCGTGGTACGGCTGCTTTCGTCGGGAGGCATATCGCCGCCACAAATCCATAAAAACTTATGATCAGGGGCTGTCGCTACTGCTTTCGGTAGCACTTTTCCCGATCTCTGATCATTACCCGGCTGGAATCCGGAAGCCTGTCCTTATTGGGAGGGGGCGGGCTCCGGGACCAGCTCGAAGAGCTTTACTTGTCCCCTCCCAATTATTTGGACGGCTCAATGGAACATCTTTACACTTCAATCGTTTGTACCCACTGCGGGAAATTAATTCGGGTTCCGGTCTACTGCAAAAATCGATTTTGCGACGTTTGCGGCCCCGCCCGACAATATCGAGTGCGCGAAAAGATCAAACACCTGATCAAATGTGCAGATTTTTCAAAGGGATACTTCCTCGGGATGGTTACTGTCTCGCTTCCCAATTGCCTCGACTTGGGTGAAGGCATTGCAAAGCTTCAAAACTCGTTCTCTCGGTTCCGTCGCACAAATTTATGGAAATCTAAAATTAGAGGAGGA
>JAZGHS010000002.1:0-12995 GCA_036481315.1 Candidatus Zixiibacteriota bacterium
GTGCCCGCAAGGGTGTGGGGGTTCGAGTCCCCCCTCCGGCATTTTCTATTAGGCAAAATATCACTCATATCTCCCGACGATTAGGGGCCATAATAAGGGTAGGTCGGAAGCCTTGCGCTCCCGACAACCTTGCCGTAGAGACGCAGAATTCTGCGTATCTACGAAAGACGAATATTTGATTAGTCTGGATGGAAATGAAATGACATCCTGACAGTGGTAATAATCACTTGACATTTATTCTCGATTTTAGTTATTATTGCAAATAGCTTTCATTCTCAACAGGAGCGGATTAAATGAATAATACACCCTTTTTACTGAAAATATCAATATTTGTCATCCTGATGTATTCTGGTAGCCCGGCCCAATTCTCACCGGTGTCGATTCAGCGTATTAATACAGATAACGGCTCCAATAATCAAACGGGAGCCAATATCCATTATACCGACCAGGGAGAAATAGTCATTACGTGGGGAGATAAACGCTCTTCTCACTCTCTTTTCAGTGGATATATGAGGATTTCCACTGACAATGGGCTGAGTTTCGGCGATGAGATCCTGATCAACGATATCGACGGCTATATCAGGGCCGGAGGCGAAGAGAAAATAGAGCTTACAGATAATACCAACGGCGATCTGGTTTTCGCCTGGACAGATATGCGCAACGGGAATTCCAACGGCGACATCTACGGACGGATTGGCTACGCGGACAACTCGTTTTCCCACGTTTTTCGTTACAACGATGATCAAACCGAATTTTATGATCTTTTGCCTCATATAAATCGAGTCGGCAGCAGTGATACCCTTATGGCGGCCTGGCTCGATTCCCGTGAGTGCCAGTGGTATTGCCCGGAGATCAGGGCTTCACGTTCAACCGACGGCGGCGAAAGCTGGTCGGCGAATATCCGGGCAGATATTCAGGGAGAGGATGATGAACCGTGCGATTGTTGTCACCCGTGGATAATTGCCGGTTCCGACGGGCAGATATTGGTGGCTTTTAGAAATAACCTCGACAACATCAGGGATATCTATGTAGCCCGCAGTAACGAATCTTTCACGGAGTTCTCACCGCCGGTCAGAGCCAGTTTCGGTGCATGGGAAATTCCGGCCTGCCCGAGTACCGGGCCGGTTATGATTCAGCATTCATCGGGCGTTTGGGTCTGCGCCTATACCGACGGTCGGAATGGGACATATAGAATCTATACGTCAAGATCTACAGACGACGCTTTAACTTTTCAGGATGAGCTGATAATCGATGATAACGGCCAGACACAAAATTTCCCGGATCTGATCGAGCTTAACGACGGCCGGATTATGATAGCGTATCAACATATAAACGATGATTTCGAGGAAGTCAGGATAATGGCCGCGTTATCGGAAGATGCCGGATATTCGTGGGGAGAGGTTTTCGAGATTTCCGATTCTGAAATATCCGCCAAATCGAATGTCGGCCTGGCCAAAGACGATATCGGCAATATACTCGCGGTCTGGGTGGATAACAGGAGAGATGTCGGCGATATCTATTTCGCCGTCTTATCGGAGGCGACTGGTATCGAAAATGGCTCGGGCATTAAACCCGAATCTTTCTTTTCGCTTTCGTCGTATCCCAATCCTTTCAACGCGACCGCGCGGATCACTTTCTCATTACCCGTACCGCGAGAGATCACTCTCAAAGTTTACGATTTGATGGGCCGAGAGGTGAGGACGCTGGTGGATGATTTCAGGGACGCGGGCATTCATCACGTTTCTTTCGACGCGTCTGATCTTGCGGGCGGCGTTTACTTTTATCGAATTCAAACCGGCGAAACGGAAGAAACGAACCGGCTGACGTTATTGAAATAACCATACTTTATTCGCGTGGACGTTTGGATATTCGCCCTTTTTATTTTCGTCGGATTTTTTGTTCACAACGTTCTCTTCGGAACCCGACCTATAATTCCTACATACTGGCCTGCGTGCGGATACCGGATCAAGTCCGGTATGACAGAGAGAAAAATCTCGGAAGTAGGTTGGTAGCTTGCTGCCGACGGAGATTTTTGAAGAATAAAAGGACCTAAGATCAAACATTGACAAAGCCGATCCATAATGTTAACTTCCGGCCTGATTTTAATCCGAAATCAGGGGTTATCAGGAGGGATTCGCATGAAAGATCAATCGAACAATAGGGAATTCGAGGGTAAAGTCGCCCTGGTTACTGGGGGTACTAAGGGTATAGGAAAAGAGATTGCCTTAAGGCTGGCCGCCGACGGGGCTAATGTGGCCGTGAACTATCTTCGCAGCCGCAACGCCGCCGAACAAACTATAGCCGAATTGCATGAATTCGGTGGGGATCATCTGGCCATCCGGGCCAACATAGGCAATCAGGAGAAGATGCATAAAGTATACGACGAGGTCCGGAACAAGTACGGACGGCTCGATATTCTTATCTCCAACGCCGCCTTGGGAGTTTTTACATCAGCCATGGAACTCGACGAAAAAGCCTGGCATTTATCCATGGATACCAACGCCTGGGCCTTTTTAAAGGGAGTTCAACTCTCAAGCGATATGATGCCCGAAGGCTCCAAAATAGTCGCCTTATCGTCGTTAGGATCGGTAAGGCATATTCCCGGTTACGCTGCTATCGGCGCTTCCAAAGCGGCTATCGAGACGATTACAAGGTATCTGGCTTTCGAGATGGCCGCGAGAAAGATCAACGTGAATACCGTCTCGGGCGGGTTTATCGATACCGAAGCCCTCAAGGGATTTCCCAACTATCAGGATATGGTCGACGAGGTTGTTCGGCGAACGCCCTTTTCTCGCGTGGGCAAACCCGAAGAGGTGGCCGACGTGGTGGTATTCCTTTGCTCTGAAAAAGCGAAATGGGTCACCGGGCAGGTTATAGTTGTCGACGGCGGCTATTCGCTGGCGTAAAGGGGAGATTCGCGATTGAACGGGCAATTCAAATACTACGATATTATCCTCGGCCTGTTCGTGGCCGTCCTCTTGATTTCCAACGTGGCTTCGTCTAAGGTTCTCGATCTGGGACCGTTTACTTTCGACGGCGGAACTATACTTTTTCCCATCAGCTATATTTTCGGGGATATCTTAACCGAGGTTTACGGCTACAAGCGATCCCGTCGCGTGATCTGGACCGGTTTTTTCTGCGCTTTTCTTATGTCGGCAGTTTTTATGCTCGTCGGAAAGCTTCCTGCGGCCGCTGATTGGGGTAACCAGGACGCCTACGATAAAATTCTCGGGCTGACTCCAAGGATCGTACTGGCATCGCTGATCGCCTATTTCTCCGGCGAATTTTCCAATTCGTATACTCTCGCCAAAATGAAAATAATGACAAAGGGAAAATGGCTCTGGAGTCGGACCATCGGCTCGACAATCGTGGGGGAGGGGATCGATACCGTCCTTTTTGTTATGATCGCGTTTTACGGTGTATTTTCCAACGAACTTCTTATCGCTATTATGATTTCCAACTACGTTTTCAAAGTCGCTTTCGAGGCGATCCTGACACCGGCTACATACGCTACGGTCGCTTTCCTTAAGAAAAAAGAGGGGATCGATACATACGATCATAAAACCAATTTTAATCCGTTCGCTTTATAAATATAATTTATAATCGGTTATTACTTGCCGCGTTTTGGCCGCTTTTCTCCGGGCGTCCTTATTTTTGCTAATTATTTGCAACTAATATTATCTCTGTAATGTTCCACTCTGTATCGCGATAGTTCGTATCTTTTTGAAACGACGACAGAATCAGATATATGGGAATATCGGGAGATCCGAAGATATTCTAACAATGGATAATACTGCTAAAATGAAAATAGGCGATCCTTTGGATCTGAGGGAAATCGACGGTTTTGAGGAGGCCTATAAGCAACGATGCGGGGATAATAATATTAACCACGTAAAGTTCCTGGGGCCGGATGATACTTTCAGTTTTGCCTGTAAGAAACTGAATACCTGTTGCCGTGATTTTTCCTACGCCGACAGGATAAATCTGGACCCCTATGATATATACCGTTTGAGTCGAAAAAAGAAATTATCCACCACGAAGTTTATAGAAAAATACGCCGAGTTGATGCTCGATAAAGATAATTGTATTCCTATCGCGACATTAACCTGTCAGGGAACCGAAGGGCGTAATAAATGTCACTTCTCGAGGTCCTACGGCTGTTCGGTCTATAACGATCGCCCGTTAAGATGCAGGTTATATCCACTCGGCAAAATATCTAACAAGGAAAAATCTTATTTCATGTTGATCAATAACTGCCCCTGCGGGGATATGGTTTGCGATACAGAGTGGACTGTTAATTCCTGGCTGTCCGAATCCGAGTGCGATCCTTATATCGAATATCAGCAATTCATGACAGAACTTTTAGAGGATTGCGATTTGGAAAAATATAAATCTCTTTCGGGCATAGCTAAAATCGAATTCGGAAAAACAATTTACGATCTCGATTCTTTCGCGGCAAAATTGCCGACCGAATTAGCGCCCAAAAACGAACAGGAATTGATGATGCGTCTGTCCGAATGGGTCAGAGAATTCATGCTCGCCCATGGCTGCCTGAAGGCCGCCCCGGAAAAAATCGCCGTTTCCGCGTAAATAACCTTCTGTCGTTTATAAGATAAACTGAATAGAAAAGGCTATTTCTTCGTAATCGCAAAAGCCTTTTTTATGTGGCAGGATACCCGGGCAACGTCTTAGAGAATAAAGCCACTGCCATAGCGCTGTTCGGGACCCTCTGGTTCGAGGAGTTGATGGAAGATAATGATATGTTCAAGACCATGAATTTCTTCTTCCGCTACTCGATTCTCGATCCGGATAACGACGACGTGAATAGCGAAGTAAAATCAACCGAGATGATTTTAGGCGTGGAATGCGCCTTACAAAGGACTCAAAACGTCTCTGAATTATAGATCGGATACTACCAAAGATCAGGGTGTCGGTGTAAACGATATCTCCAACGCCTATATATTCTTAAACGCGCAATTCGTATTCTAACCGATTCCAACGATGAATCTTACACCGGCTCTTCTTCGAGGGGGGGCCGGTTTTTTCATTCCGCGAATTCTTAAATATATTAGCAGTAATATTTAAGAACACCATCAATTTGATCGATATATATAGTTGAGTAACAATAATTGAAAATGGCAGGATGATAAGAATATGATCGAAAGTGGATTTATCAATGTCGCGATTTCTATAATGATATTTACCGGAATATTAATTAACGCCAGAATTCGAAAATTAAAGGATACCGCTCTAATCGCTCCTGAAATCCTTATCGCGGTATATTCAATGGCGTCCGGAGTTATCATTATTTTTTACGCGTCGGCGCCATATTTTGAAGAGACCTTTCACGCTATTACCGTTATTCTCCTCTATCTGCCGTTCGCGTGCGTTTTGGCTGCTAATCAAGGCCATTTTGCCCATTTAAAAAAGAACCCGACCAAATGGCTGATATCGGCGATAATTATGACAATAATATACGCGACATTAGACCGTGGAGATTATAATTTTGGTTACGATAGTTTTATTTCCGACATAGTTATCACCATATTCTTCGGTTTCGGGTTGCTCAGAATAAGAGGGATACAGAGAATCATGTTGTTGCTGGCCGTAATAATATGGAGCGCCTTTCACCTTTCTACCTTTATAGCCTTTCAGGCAAGCCTCTGTTTCACGCTTGGGGCGCTCGCCTATGTAAGAGTTACCTTTATGAACAACTCGTCTGTTTTCAACCGGTTTGAATTTTTCGCCGAAGACCTTGTTGAATCGAGCGTCATTCCGTTTTTAATTCTCGATCTCTCCGGAAGAATCGTCTACGCCAACCGGGAATTTATCGATTTTTCAGGGTATGATAACTCGGAAATAAACAACAAAGAAGCGATAGAGCTATTCGAGATTCCAAACAATTGGATGTTGAAGATAGATCCTTATGGAGGATATAAAAGAGTAAGGTGCACTCTATTGGCAAAAGACGGCAGGAAATTGCCTATTCTGTTGTGGTTAAACGAAATACGAGGCAATGGCAAAGATCTTAAAAACCTGATTTGTTATATTTACGACGAATCCGAGCATCAGGTAATGAAGGATAAGATAATCGCCGGGGCTCGACGTTTTTCCGGCCTTCATGAAACCAGTAGGGCGCTGACATCGTCGCTGGAAATGAGAGATGTGCTCGAGACGATAGCGGGAGCCGCCGAATCGTTAACCGATTCGGAAACCTGCACCGTATTCATGCTCGACCACAATAAGCAGATGATAAACGCTATATTTTCCACAGAGGAGATTTATAGCGACGAGGTAATGAATTTCGAGTTTTCTGTGGGGCAGGGGTTAACCGGACGAGTAGTGGGAGAAGGAAGACCGCTTATACAAAACTACAATGACGAGAATGACCTGGCCGTGTTGATCCCGGGGACTTCCGACGATGAGGAATCGATACTCTCGGCGCCATTGCTTGCCAAGAATGTCGTCATCGGGGCCTTAACCCTATATAAAACGGGCAAGAAAATATTCGATGATGAAAATCTCGAAACCCTTACGGTATTCGCGTCACAGGCGGCCTCGGCTATTGAAACCAGCCGATTATATATGAAATTGAAAGAATCGGAAAAAGTCTATAGATCTTCGGTTGATCTCGCAGGCGACGGTATCATGTTTGTCGATAGCGAAACAGGTAAAATAACCGACGCTAACGAGATGATTAAAAACCTGCTCGATTATTCCCGTGCTGAAATCGTGGCTAAATATATCTGGGAACTTCATCCACAACCTCAAATGCAAATAGCCAGACAACTGTGGCAGTCGGTTCGAGGAAATGGGAATGATATCCTCTCTGAGATCGAATACGAATCGAAAGATGGTAAGATAATCGCGGCGTCGATAAACGCCTCTATTATCGCTGCCGGCGATGTTAAATTCATTCAATGGGTCGTACGAGATATGAGCGAGTATAAAAGAACTATAGATAGAATGGCCTTTTTCTACGACGTTTTCGATGCTCTGGAGGAGCCGGTATTAATTACCGAGGCAAACGGAGCGATATTTTTTTCCAACATCTCATTCAAATCGTTTTTGCATATTGATTCGGATTTAGGCGACTGCACCGGTAATTCTAAAGTCAGCTTGAGATCTCTGAACATGCCAGACTTAGATGAAATCTGGGAAAAGGTCAGTGGGAAAGCCAGATACACAAAACAGGTCGTTCTCAAAATCGGGCGGGAGGATAGGGTTACAAAAAACGTTCACGTATTCGCCAAATACGATAAGAATACGACACTGACTCACTATATCTGGATGTTCCGACCGGTGGCCGAAAACGAAGTACGTGGGCAAAATCGTCATCCTGCCGATATCATGCGGTAAAACCCTGTTCTGCTCGTAATTTGTTACTATAAAATCCCTTACCATTACAATGTCGAAGTGTATTCTATGCCGGAGGTCGGAATCGAACCGACACGGAGTTTTCGCTCCACCGGATTTTGAGTCCGGCGCGTCTACCAGTTTCACCACTCCGGCAATTGGCCGGACTAATTATAGTTAAGAACAATCCTAAGTCAAGATTTTATTGTTTCGACTCGCGGCGCACGCTTCTGGTCAATATCTCGTCGATATTCGGATGCAAACGGATTTGAAGCGGAAACTTCTTTCCATCCTTACCATCATCGGTTTTCAACTGCTTGGATTGTTTTTTACCTCTGAGCAGGAAGCTCTCGTTTTTACGAGGCATTTAAAGCCTTTCTATTCGCAGTTTCCGGGGGGGGGTGTGGAAACATTGATAAGATATCTTTTAATTATTCGAGCCCAAGTTAATAATACTAATGCGTCGCAAGTCCCGTATACGGCGGAAAACCGTTCGCCTGTATTTATCCAATTCGAATTGTCTCTAAGAATCTCGATCTTTAATTGAACATTTGATTAATCGCAAAAAAGTCAAAAAGAATTGCGCTAATTACAAAACATTATCTTGTTAATAATCAACCGTACGTAATACTGCATTTACTCGGATTTTATTTTGTGGTAAAAACCTTCCCAAATCTCCTGCGGAAAGATTATTTTATCTGTTCCGGGAATGTTGGGAATTCCTATCCCGGTATTTAGGTCTATGTCAAAATTCAAGTATGCTTTAAAGGCTAATTGGCTGCAATAGAAGGCTTTTTCAGTGTCGGAATTAAAAAAGTTTAGATTATAAGGTTTATTTAAAGAAACCTGTTTAAGACAATAATTAGCGACTCCCAACCTGATTTCATTTATTTTATTCTCCGAATATTCTCTATTCTGTAGCGGATAAGCGATACCATGTAAGTTATCTATAAGACCGCCTCTTAAGTTTTTTATTTTATTTGAATCCCAACTGTTTGCCGTAATCTCAAACTTGACTACCCCTTTCCCATTTGCTTCAACACACATTCCTTTTGGTCCGGTATAAACAACTATATGATCTACAATCCCAGGTATTAGTTTTCCGATTAACCTCCAAAACTGGCCTGATACAAATTGATCATCGCCATCACTTGTGCAAATAATATCGCCGGTTTGAAAATGTAAACCATCAACGGTATACGAATGTATTTCCTTAATATCCATAATCCAATAACCCCTTCTCTAAGAGTAGAGCGGAAGATCACAAAATACGTCTCCCCGAAAATTGAGCCGGTCTATTCTAACCGATTCAGTACCATTTCGATTAACCATTCGCTTGAAATAATTATTTTCTATACAATCTCCTTGATCAATTCACTTAGCGATTCTTTTTCAAATATATCCCGAGTAAATTTATTTCTCTTTTTCTTGCTCCATTTAACCAAACTAATATCATCATTTTCGATTTCTATCGCCGTAGCGCCATCGGTGTATAACGCGCTTCCGGTATTAAAATAACAGGGAAGCGGTTTACCCTTTCCCTCGACTCGCGAGATCTTTCTGTTTTTAAGCTCCTCATCTCTTATCTCAGCGAGTTTTTTGCTTAGCTCTTTAATTTTACTATTTACAAACTTCTTATTGTAGCGGTCGTTGAGGATTTCCCTTTGAATCTCTCCAACCTCCGCCCGTAATTTATCTATATAGGTTTTTGACGCGAAAATCGCTCGATGTGAATGTCCGCAGATTAAAATAACTTTTGTTCGTTTTGCCCATGAATACATGATCTTTTCATAGTTCTTGGAAATCTGGGACTTTGCCGCCGAAGTATGACGATCTATTTTAATTACAGGTTCGATTTTTTTATATATTCTTACAAAAAACCGGCTAAACCAGCTATTTTTATCGGACTCTGTACTGCCCTGATGGCCGTGAATTAGCAGAATACGAGCTTTACCGTTCTTGTCTTTTAACTTTAGAGCTTCGGACGCGACACCTGACTCATGAGGAATCACTCGGGCCGGATCCCTGGGAGCTCCCCATTCAGAATCATGATTGCCGAAAACACGATAGAAGAATCCTTTTTTAAATGAGCGAAACCTATTGTAAATGGTCTTATCGTATTTTTTTATAATAGAATCGAGATCAAACTGCCAGAATTCTTCAATATCCCCCAACAGTATAACAATGAAGTTCTTTTTTTTGTAATATTCCAGGGCCTTTACAAAAACCTCATGATTGTGCCGGAAATCGTCAGCCCTTCCTCCGTCCCCGAGATGAACGTCGCTGAACATTACAATTTTATTTCCTTTGGTATTGATTTCCTTGGTCGTCTTATTTTTCCATAAAGCCGACAACTTTTTTTCTGTTAATTGCTTATCTTGCGACATTATTACCTCTCTTGTTCAGGGCATCTGTATACGTCATGGCTGTGCTTACTTCCGCGAATAAAGCCATACCTCATTAAAATAGCTTGCAATAATACAGTTTTAGTTTAATGGCCATAATTGTAGCTGTCAATACGAAAATATTGCGTATGGAATGCGTATGTTCCTATACGCAATGAATCTGAATTCGAGTTTAGATCTTATATAGAGATAGTTTGTCCAGATGAATGACGTCCTGCAAGCCTGCCAGTCGACATGAGTGTTGGCGCCCCGGGTGGAACGCCAACTCCAATGCTCGACTCTCCGCTCCGGTAAAACGCCTTGTTAGGTGTTTATCGAAGCAGGATTGACGACTGATTGCCCTGAATTAGGATGCTTTTAGGTATGCGTCGAAAATCAAATAGTCATCTTCAGTGAACGAGTCCTTATCAAAAAACTCGAATCCAAACTCCTTGAAACTAATATTCTGTCGGTTGTACAACTCTTTATCGCTCGTTGACCAAGTTCCGATGTACTCCTCGTTATCTGGATTAAATATCCTGAACTGTTTCCTGGCCCAGTCTTTTGCTGTTAGTTTGTCGTAGCTGTCGTAGAGCTTGCATGCACCCGTTACCGCCCTCCAATTGAAATACATTTTTGCACCGGCTACGGTTGCGCTGAGGACTAAGTTCCCGACCGAGTCTTGATACACGTTCCATCGAACCGCGCCTTCCGTTGTGCTCTTGATGGCCCACAGCCATTTATCGTCGGAATCAACATATACATACATACTTACGCCGTAATTGTACAGAAAGCCTATAGAAACTGTACCCTGGAGCAACGTCGATTTGGTGAGCCAACTCATTGGTAACGTCGGGTAGAGCCCTGCCAATTCCGCTTCGAGTTCAGCGCCGAGGCTCTCATCTGGCTTGGTAGTAGAATCTCGTAATTCTTTAACTTTCTTCAAAACCTGTTTTCTTTTCTCTGAGGATAATGACATGTTTCTCTGCTCCTTTGATAAAGGGTGAGTTGCCCGTCTAAGGGGGTTTCGCAATTTAATAAACACAGTTATAGTATTATGATAATGAAAACTATTGTCAATACGAAAATATTGCGTATGGAATGCGTATGTTCATATACGCAAAGACTCTATATTCGAGTTAAGATCTTATATAGAATTAGTTTAATGATTGACGTACTAGAGCCCCGCCCGGACGGCCTCGACCGCCGTCTGGATATTCGAAAGCTTGGCTTTCGATTCATCCACTGTGCGGGTTTTCAAACCGCAGTCGGGATCGATCCAGACCGCCTCTTTCGGCAGGTATTTCAGCGCCTGCACGATACGGGATTTAATAAGCTCCACATCCTCGATTACATGGGAGTGGACATCGACAACCCCGAAAGTGATATCCTTCGTGAACGGATACCGGGCGAAATATTCCAGCATATCAAGATCGGAATTGGACATCTCCAGGTCGAAATTATGCACCGGCAGATCGAGCATGGCAGGGTAGATCTTCTCGAACGCCCCGTAGCAGATATGGGTGATGAAATATGCGTCCTGCCCCTCGGTGACTATATTCAACGCCTCTTTGGCCGTCTCGAGCTCCTCCGGGCGGACACTAATGGCGGGCTCGTCAACTTGAATGATCTTACATCCCGCTTTGATCAATTCCGCTACCTCTTTACGAATCAGTTCGGCAATGGCGAAACTGGCCGCGGCGCGGTCGGGATAATGCTCGTTGAACGACCAGTCCATAATCGTATAGGGGCCGGTGAGCATCCCTTTGACCGGCTTTTTGGTCATGGCCTGCGATCTTTTCCACCAGTCAACAGTCATGGGGCCCGGATACTCGAGTTTGCCTTTGATTATCGGCTTGTGATAGTAACGATTGCCGTAGGATCGTACGAGGCCGCCGGAATCGAAACCCTTGATTATCTCGGCAAAATAAGCAACCATGTCACCGCGATACATCTCGCCGTCGACCAGAACGTCCATACCGATCGATTCCTGGAAATCCATCCATTCCTGCGTGGCCTGGTTTTCCAGGTTATACAAATCCTCGGCTGTAATCCGCTCCTTTTTACGATCACCTCTGGCTTTAATCAGGTAGGGTGGCTTGGCGAAACTCCCCACCGACGTTGTAGGCAGAAGGGGAAGCTCGATCCCGAGTTTATTTAAAATCTCACGGCTCATAATAATCTATCCGTTCAGTAAGGCGGCCACTTTTGAGGTTAATTCTAATTTCTTGACAGCGTAATCCTTGGGTAAAAATTCCAGACCGCTCGATGTCGTCACATGGCACTCATCGGAGTCAATTTTCGATAGGATCGATTCCAGAATTTTAGCCGCATCCTCGGCCCGCTCCATTTTCGTATTGCGGCCGTCGAGAATACCGAAGGAAATTGGTTTGGGGAAACCATCGGTTTTTAATTGTTCCGCCAGGGTAGGGGAGTAGCTGAAATCGAATCCGAACATGTCGACGGGTATTTCCGGCAATCGTTCGAGAATAACCGCGCAATCACCGAAGTAAAACGCCAGGATAATTTTAGCGTTTCCTTTATTTTGCGATATCGAGCCGATCGCTTTTTTTAGCAGATCGAAATTGCCGGGTTCTCTGACAAACGCCGGTTCCTCGATCTGAATATAATCCACGCCCTTCGATGCAAGCCTCCCCGCTTCCACGGCGAGTATTTCCCCGAGCCTTAAGCAAAGGCTTTCGAAATCCATCGATGATCTATTTTGCGACATCCTGGCCAGGCTATACGGTCCCAAAAGCACCGCCTTTGTAGGACAACCGGCGTTTTTCACCGCGAACGCAGCCTCTTCGGCCAGGCCCCCGGCGCCCTCGGAGATATTATCGCTGGCTATCGGTTGACGGAAATAATAGTTTGTGTCGAAAAACCGCAATAGGCCGTTGATCTCGAATCCTTTAAGATGTACCGCTATATGCGAGGCGTGATCGTACCAGCGAATCATGCCGTCGGTAACCACATCACAGCCCGACGATTTCTGTATTGAGATAAGCTCACGGATTAAGCCTGTTTGAATATCCCCGAATTCCGCCTCGGTGATTTTCTTCCTCTCGAGTCTCGCGTAAGCTCGGCGTAATTTTTGTTCTTCTGGCTTATCGCCTACACGAGGAAGGTTCGAATGTGTGGCCGCGATAATTTTCATGGGCGCAATTCTATACGACGTATGTCAAAAAAGCAAGTTATTAATTCTAAAATTACCAATAACAGTAATTTTACGTATACTTGATAAAGAAGACTACA
>JAZGHS010000003.1:0-11059 GCA_036481315.1 Candidatus Zixiibacteriota bacterium
ATCCCCAGGGTCATCAGGATGAAAATGATCCGCCTGTCCAAGTGTTTTACTTTATCCCAGAAATTCATATTATTCTTTCCCTAAATAGGTGCGTTCGACGCCGAGTATCACCCGAAGGGAGACCGCTATGGTCCCCAAACCGACCCCGATGAAAATCCCGCGCCGGGCGGTCATTGACGGATTTACCAAAATCCAATTGGCGATATCGGAAAAGAGAGGGATGGAGCTTCCCAGCGAGGCGATACCGAACATAATGAATACTGTCGATAATAAAAGCAGAATCGCCTCGGTATTTTTCGCCTGAAAACCGCGATAAGCCGCCGACGCCACGAAGAACGCTAATAGCGAAAAAACCGACGCCTGCATGGGAGCCATCATATGATTGAAAAACCACATAAACGGACTGCCATCGCCGCGCCCGAAAACGAAACCAAGGAAAGCCATGAAAACCAGGGAGGAGACTGTAACCATGTTGAAAACCCAACCCTCCTCTTTTCTGGAGATCCGGGTAATATGATATTTAAACAGTCCCACGACACCGACAATTAACGCGAAAGCGTAGATGATCTGCGCCCAGTCGGTAATCTCGCTACGCACATCGGAGGAGAACCCCGACGGCACGAAAAACTGGATCAGCATTATCATACCGAAAGCGAAACAGATAAATATCGGGAAAGATCGTCTCATTAAATCACCCGGTTACGAACAGGTTTACAAACCAGGACTGGTTGAACACAGCCAACAGAGTACCCAATAACATCAAAACTATAACCACAACTTTAAGATAATCCGATCCCTTGAGTGTTCCGACGACCTGCGGATCACCGGAAAGGTAGCCAGAGGCGGCGAATAATTCCTCACCTATGAGCACGTAATCGCAGGCAACTATGAAAAATGCCATCTGAATGGACGAATCGGTACCGGCAATCTGGACCGCGCCTATTGAGTTTCCGGTCTCGGCGAGAATCAACGATTCCGCTTCGAATGTTCCGAAGAAGAGATTGGTGGCGGGTCGTTCCCGCACCATGATACCGTCAACTGCCGCGGCATAGCCGAACTGGCTGTCAGTTACGAAAAAGATATTATCCGGATTATACTGATCCGGATGACCGGCTTTCGTATACCCCTCTCTGGCCACCTCTTGAGCGACGGCGGTGACCACCGGGTCATTATTGGGAAATATAAGCGGTGTTCCGTATGAGGCCACCTTTTCGCATACCGATCCCAGGATATTCATGCTGGCAATCGACGCAGGCCGCTCCATTTTCCCTCGTCCGGAGGAGTAGAGGATCGGCTTGCCCATCTCTGTCGCCCGGCCGATTGCCTCGTCCATAGCGGTTAATCCTGCTATGGGACGAAGATAATAGCTTTTACCCTTTTTGCCCCACATAATATAGAGCCCGACAACTAGTCCGGTGACAAGGATACCGATCAGGACATTGGTTCGCTTGGTGTTGTACCAGTTCTCATCGGGAGCTGACGGACCTGTAATATCGGAGATCCAGACGACATTTGAATCGGAATAGGTCAACCTGTAAAAATAGCTTCGCCCCTCTTCAAGCGCTTCATCCGTAGTCCCCAAGGCGGGATCGAGACCCAATACGGTGCCGATCGCGATAAAATCGTCCGGAGAATCCACGGCTCGTTCGAGAACATAAATTTCAGGGTTTACGGCCGCCAATTCGGGGGGAGGCAGTTTATCCCATTTTATCACCAGACGAGTGCCGTCGTCATCGGGGTAATCGGAGATATGGAGATTATAGCAATAGGAATTAGCGAAAAGAAACAAACTGAGGAATGTTGCCAGGATCAGACGTCTCATAAGGAAAATCTTACCAGCCGTAACGTTGCCTGTCAAGGTATAATCAATCCCTATTGACATCGGCGGTTAAATCAGAATATAATAAATTCATGCGAATACTCTGTTCAGCTGTTCTCGTATTTCTGGCCTGTTCCGGCGGAAACAAAAGCGACAATGTCATCCGTTTCTGGCAGTTCTGGTCGGACATGAACACCAAGCCTGTCATAGAACAAATCGCCGCTGAATTCGAGGCCGAGAATCCCGGGGTTAAGATCGAGATCACCGATCTGACCTGGGCCAACGGCCACGATAAGCTGGTGATCTCGTTCGCCGCCAACGACCCGCCCGATATCATGGAGCTTGGATCGGACTGGGTCGCCGAGTTCTCGTCGAATGGGTTATTGGCCGAATTAGAATCCGATCTGCCGGAAAATTACCTCTATCCTGCCGTGTGGGAGAACAAACTCTACGGTCTGCCCTGGCTATTGGATTCGAGGCTATTGTATTTCAATCTCGATCTTCTTGAAAAAGCCGGGGCGGAATTCCCGTCGAGTTGGGCGGAACTGGAATCGGCATGCGAGAAAATTAACCGATTGGATGCGGATCTTTTCGGATTCGGATGCAATTCAGCGGAGAAACACAGGCTGTATAAAAAATATCTCCCGTTCCTATGGAGCAACGGCGGACGGATTTTAAACGACGAGGGAAACGAATCCGAACTCGACTCGCGGGAGGCTATCGAGGCGCTGGAATATTATTTGGGATTATGCGACTGCGGCGTAATCGAAAGCCAGAGACGGCTGGAAGAATATTTCCGCGAGGGCAAGATCGGGTTCGTAATATCGGGAGGATGGCTTTTGCGTCGGTTGCGGGCGAATCCGCCGGAGTTCAAATACCGTTTGGCGACCTTTATCACCCCACGGGGAGATACCGGAAGATCGTTTTTCGGCGGAGAGTATATCGCGGTGCATTCTAAATCCGATAAAATCGATCTGGCAAGAAAATTCGCGGAGTTTTTAACGACTAAAGTTAATTCACAACGTTTGTGCGATGCCGCCGGGTTTGGATTTCCACCTTACTTAGATCTTGAGATATCCGATCCGCAAAAGGCAATACAGGCTCGTCAATTATCTTATTCCATGGCAGCTCCGCCTACACCGTTATGGAACGATATCGAGATGGATATAGAGGACGCTCTCGAAGCGGCTCTGTACGATCATGGCACGCCCGAGGAGATATTTAAAAAAATGTCTGAAACGATCACCGAAAAACTTCGGTCTGCGGGTCATGCGAACAAGAAATAAGATCCTATTATTCACTACACCGTGGATTGTTTACCTTCTGGTATTCTGGTTTTATCCGATCTGCTATTCCTTTTACCTTTCGCTGACCGAATATCATCTTCTTACCGGGGCGAGCCAATTTATTGGGTTCGATAATTACTCTAAACTGTTTGGTGACCCGGTATTTATAACAGCGTTAAAAAACACTTTCATTTTCGTATTCGGGACAATACCGGTAACTACAATTCTCGCCCTGGTACTTGCGCTGTTTATAGCCGAGAAGATCCCGGGACATCGAATTTTCCAGGCTGCTTATTTTATTCCGTCGATTACGGCTATGGTGGTGGTTGCTTTGATATTCTACAATCTATATTCCCGCGACGGTTACATATTTACGCTTTGCCGTATGGTCGGGCTTTCCCCGCCGGTTAACGGGTTTTTGCAATCGGAGAGTACTGCCCTGCTTTCGATCATGGCTATGGATATCTGGGTGGCAATAGGATATTACGTACTAATCTTTTTGGCGGGAATAAAATCGATACCTGTCGAACTTTACGACGCCGCCCGTGTTGACGGCGCGGGGTTTATCCGACGGAGCCTCAATGTGACCATACCGCTCTTAAAATCGACATTCGCCTTTGTTATCGTGCTTAACACCATAAGATCGTTCCAGGTATTTGTGGAGATATTCGTTATGACCTCAGGCAGACCGTTCAATTCCACCCTCACCGCCGTCTATTTCATATTCGATAAAGGGATCGCCCGGGGCGATATCGGGTATGCGTCTGCGGCGGCTTATTTGCTGTTTATGATAATCCTGATTTTCTCACTTATTCAATTCAGATTAACAGGCGTCCGGAGGAACTCATGAGCAATTCCTTGTCAAAATGGCTCCTGTTCGCCTTTCTGGTGGTAATACTATTCTCCACTTTATTTCCTATGATCTATATGATAGTTTTATCGTTCCAGAATCCGGGCTCCTTTTCGGTCGATCTATCCAATCTCTCCTTCACCATAAAAAACTATATGACCGTTTTCAAATCCAACAATTTCGGACGATACTTCTTCAATTCGATATTCGTGGCTGTGGTCGTAACAGTAGGGAATATGCTTCTCTGCGCCATGGTAGGCTACGGCCTATCACGCGGCCCGAATAAAATCACCTGGCCGATATTCTTAACCGCTGTTGCCATGTTGATGATCCCGTTGCATGTTTTAATCCTGCCGATATTCCAGATGATGCTGAAATTAGGATGGTTCGACACATATATGGCGTTGATCGCGCCGTGGCTGGTCTCACCGCTCGGAGTGTTTTTGATGAAACAGTATATCGACGGTTTACCGGTCGATCTGGAGGATGCCGCGCGTATCGACGGCGCAGGAGAGGTCTCGATATTTTTCAAAATAGTTATGCCGTTATGCAAACCGGCGCTGGCTGTGTTAGCGGTTCAGATCTTTTTAACCACTTGGAATTCGTTTTTATTCCCGAAGATTCTGACTAACTCCAGCGAGATGTACACACTTCCGGTGGGGCTGGCATTAATGCAGGACCCGCGTTCCAGCGACTGGCCGGTGACGATGGCCGGGTCAACCGTGGCGGCTCTACCTGTGATTATATTCTTTTTGATTTTCCAGAAACGGATTACCGAGGGTATCACCGCCGGGGCTGTTAAGCAGTAAGTTTATTTCTTCAAATAATCTTTTATGCCTTCGAGGATCGCCATGGCGCATTTGCGCTGAAATTTATCGGTCTTGAGCATAGCCTCCTGTTCCGGAATCATCATAAAAGCGCACTCAACTAGTACCGCCGGCATACCGGTCGGACGGGTCAATACGAGGTTGCCGTAATACAGTCCGTGATCTGGAAGTCCCGTCGCTTTCACCAGACGTTTGTGGATCGCCTCTGCCAGCGGCTTGGAATGGGGATGATAATAGTAAACCGACGTTCCGTTATTTTCATACGGATTGATACCGTCTGGAAGGGCGTTGTTGTGAATTGAGATCAACAGGTCGGCTCCCCATTTCTCGGCCATTTTCGGGCGATCGTACAACGGGATATGCTCGTGCCCGTAACGGGTCATCAGAACATCGGCTCCCTCTTGCTCTAGCATCAACCGAAGCTCATGAGCAATCCAGAGGTTGGCATTTTTCTCAGGCAATCCGGTGGGGCCGACAGCGCCGCTGTCATGGGAATGGCCTGGATCTATGACTATCTTCAATCCCTTTACCGACGTGTAGAAAAAAGTGTTGGATTCCGACTTTTTCGATACTTCGAGTACAAATGTATTGCCGTCGTAATACGGTTTATAACCGCCGATCGCGAATTTACCGTATTCCACCGAAATCCGAAAAATATCATCGAACGGTTGCGACCATTTAACCAGACCGCCGAATTTATCGTGGTTATTATACCTGATCCAGTCGACATCGCCGGTAACCCCGAAAATATCGATATCCAGGTTAGACGGCGATATAGTTTCATTAATCTCAAAAGGGAGTTTCTCCCCGGTATGCGCTGAAATAACGATTCCCGCGTCGCTGCAGTCAATCGAGATAAACGAAACCCTCCCTTTCGGGACCGGGGTGCCGGCGGGCAGGAGCGTTACGCTATCGATATTGGTATACCCGGTAACACCATCGGCCAATCCAAGCTCGTAGAAACCGTCTCTCGCTCCGATAATTTTCGCTCTTATACCGGGAGGAAGGTAAAGGAGTTTATACCCCAACCACGGGCCGGTTCTGATTATTTGGGATCGCCCTGTAAACTCACCGATCAATGGAGGAAATTCGGGGATAACTGTCATCACCGGTTCGGTATAATATTTGGTTTGGATAAAATTACCGTTACCGACTGAATGGAATTGATACCCGTAATTTATTCTGTGCAACCCAGTATCTGCGGACGTTAACCGATAGTGACCCGTATAGGAAATATATTCATCCATGGAGCTCTCGCTGGTCGCCGACCCGCCGAAAACGTCGCCCCAGTAAATTTGTTCCGTGGGAGCGGTTTCAAGCATCATTACAGGCCTGCCGGAGCCGATTGAAAACCAGCCGACGCCGCCGGGGGGGGCTTCGAATGTGAATTCGAAAACACTACCGACCGAGTAAATCATCTCGCCGTCAGGAACGGAAGCGTGGAGAATTAAAGGCTGCGGCATCATATATAATGATCCGTTAGGACCGACCCGAACAGGGAGTTCGAGGCTTGCAGTATCATTATCCGATATCGCCACCAGAGAAAGCACAAACGCTCCCGGCTCTACCGGCACGAATGCCAGCCAGCCGCCGTCTTCATGAACAGATACATTATGACCGTTTATCCGAAGTTCAGCCCCTTTGGTGACATTACCGAAAATAAAAGTCGAATCGACGGCCGGAAGTTCCTGATCCTGTTTCGGGTATATTATCTCAAGCGAGATTTCCGCCGATGATATCGCGGATAAAACAAGAACGAGAAATATAGAGATAAGCCGTTTCATTATCTTTCTACAACACCCAACCCGGGGCCGTCGGGAATTTTCAGGTAGCCGTTTTCGACTGTTACACCGACATATGGATCATCGGATATCAGGACGTTACCATCGAGGTCGGCGTAGTCCACCAGCGACGCTATCTGGGCGGCGGCCGAGATCCCTACCGACGTTTCCACCATACAGCCAATCATGACTTTCATTTTATGGGCACGGGCCACGTTGATCATCTTAAACGCCTCCCTGATCCCGCCCGATTTGGAAAGCTTAATATTTATGCCGTCGACAATTCCGACATATTTTGGTATGTCACACGCGCGGAATACGCCCTCGTCAGCGATTATGGGCATATCGACTTTGGAACGAAGTATTCTGAACCCCTCGAAATCGTCGCGGTGAAGAGGTTGCTCGATAAATTCGACATCAAGCTTCTCCAGTTCCTTGATCCGGACGATAGCGTCCTTGAGAGTCCATCCCTCATTGGCGTCGACCCTGATTCTGGCCTTTGTGGCGTCCCTTACTGCTGCTACCATCTCGATATCTCCCGGAACTCCGACTTTGACCTTATACACATGATATCCCGCCGCTTCCTCTGTCTGCTTTTTCATACTGTCGGGATCGGAGATGGAGATTGTGTATGATGTCGCCAGATCATCGCGTGGCGTAATTCCGAAATATTTATAGATAGGAATTCCGAGTGTTTTTCCGACCAGATCATGCAATGCCATATCGATCGCCGATTTCGCACTGTAGTTAAACGCCGCTACCTTATCAAGCTTATCGTTGATAGCCTCGAGTTGGAACGGATCGTCGCCGAGAATCGCTTCGGCATTATTTACAAAATTCGCTACCGTATTCAGATCCTCACCGTAATAATGAACCGGCGGCGCCTCACCCAGGCCGCCGTCGATATCAACAATCAATACCCGCCTGGTGTCGGATGCCCCATGGGTGGTTCTGAATGTATGTTTTAGATGAACCTCATGCTCTTTGATATTTACCTTCATCCCGTCACTCCTGTTTCCTCGAATATTACCTTCTTATTATCGGCATCGAGAACGGCTTTTATTCCCATCGGAATAGTAATCTTTTCTTTGCCATGCCCGCAAGGGAAACCGTAGATAGACGGTTTCTTCAGGCCCGAAAAATAATCGGAAATGACCTTTCTTACTGTCCATCCCGACGACGATCCGTATTTCGATTCGGTGCGGGTGAACTCGCCGATTATATACCCTTTCGCTTTGCCAAAATCTGTAGTCTGAAAAAGCTGAGCAAGGTAACCGTCGATTCGATAAGGCTCTTCCTCCGTATCCTCGAAAAATACGATCTTATCCTTAAACGGCGGCAGATACCGGGTGCCGATCAGTTTAGTCATCAAGCAGAGATTACCGCCGACTATCCTTCCTTTTACAGTTCCCCCGTTGATTTTTTCGATTCGATATCCGCGCGGTCTTTTGATTTCTCCAATTGGAGCGGTCGACACTAAAGGATTGAAAAAATAATCGATAGTAAACGGTCTATTGCGTCGTCCGAATTCAACCGCCGGCATGGGGCCGTGGAAAGTCACAAGCCCGGTTTCCTTATATATAGAGAGAAGCAGAACAGTGATATCCGAATAGCCGATAAAGAGTTTAGGGTTTTTCCTTATAATATTGAAATCTATAAAGGGCAATAGCCTTAACGACCCATACCCTCCCCTAGCGCAGATAATAGCATCGATTCCCTTGTCGGCAAACGCCTTATGGATAGCATCTGCCCGGGATTTATCATCCCCCGCCAAATATCCCAGCCGCTTTCTGACCTGCGGAAATACCTTTGTCTTATATCCCCTGGCATTAAAAAAACGAATCCCCTTTTTCAACCTTCCTCTGTCGGGTGTACCCGCGGGAGCGATTATACCGATAGTCGCGCCTTCGATGAGTCTTTTTGGTTTGATCAGGGCCATAAATGGTAGGCGATCCCTCCGTGGTTTATCCAAACCCGTTCGAGTTCTCGTCGAGGATAACGTATAATACCTGATTCGGGATCGCGGCCGGCGGGATCGTTACAGATCACGGTATCGGGACCGTCGAAACCGACCACAGCGATTATATGACCTGCCGTAGATTCATGTATCGGCGAGTTGGGAAGCTCGTCATAACCGAAGGATATACTGATCACCACCGGTTTGCCTTCAGCTACATCTTCATAGATTTCATCGAACCCGGAATGAATCTCGACCCACGTTTTCGACATCCCGGCGATATACGCGGCTTGAATATTATAGGGCCAGTTGCCGTACATATCATGGTAAGGATCGTAAACCGACCGGCTGAAGGTCACCAGATCGGCATTTTTTTCGTGATAATTCAAGACCATCGTTACCGATGTCGGTGAACAGCAGTTACCGGCCAAATCTTCGGGCAGATTACGTTGTGTGTAGTAGGGAACCGCCAGGCTCACCATACTTATGTTTGGATTGGCCTCCCCGTTTTTGACTTTCCTGTATTCGCCCCAATCGGCATTATCAGAAGCGAAACAGATCGATATTCTTCTTAAACTTATTTCGACCGAACTATCGGGGATTGCCGCTTTTACAGTTATCCGGGCATATTTCACAGGTATTCGCAAATTCAATATATCGGTGGCCACTCTTCCGATATTTTCAATCTTCACCGGCAATTCGACCAGATCATTATATACAGATGAATCGACCGAACCGTAAGTCTGATACTGGAAATCGTACCAGTTTACGTTATCAGGCGAGACCGACACCTCGAAATTCAGGGCGCTGTTTTCGGGTAGTTTTTCGACATTCCAGGAGAGCATTAGATCGGAAAATCGGAAACCGGGTGTTATTACCGGTGATACCAAGAGAGAAAAATCATCACCCTCTGTAAAAACGACCGAATTACCAGTCTCGTCGAGATCACAGTTTACAAATTCGCATCTCTCCCATTGTTCGACATCCTCGAAAAAGATCATTTTGTGAAGGTTCCCGCCGGAGTCAAGATTATCTTTAACGATTATCAGAAGGATAAAACATACGAACACAACAGCGATTAAGATGATCGCCTTCGCGAACGTCTTCATTTTACCACTCTCCTCGCGGCAATAAAATTCTCGTCGTGATATTTACTATAACGAGGATGATCCGGGTCGAGGCTGTTATACGCGACCCCACCGTTGGAGCCGGTGGAGTGAATCATCAGGTCTTTCGAGACAGCTAACGTCACATGACGTGGGAAGAACAGTAAATCACCGGCCCGGATATTGTCGCGCTTAACCTCAATACCGACTTTGATTTGATCCTTGCTGTCTCTGGGCAGATCTATACCGAATCGTTTCAGGATAATCTGGGTGAACCCGGAGCAGTCGATACCGTAAAAAGATCGTCCACCCCAGAGATAAGGCGCCCCGAAGAATTTCTCCCCCTCATGGCACAAGGCAGCGGAGTCGGTAACAACGCTTAGGAAAGATGAATCCTTCCTTTGAATATCATTTAATCCGATATATATCTCCCCGTAACGGTCTGTAACAACTTGCAGGAAATTAGCCCCGAGCTTTCCGAACAGCTCACAGCCGTACGGCAAGGAGGTTATTCTTCCGGAGTTATTATCAGGCCCGGTAAATACCGGTGCGAGGTTTGATACCACCACAAAGGGACCGTCCCCCGTGAAATCGTTATGCTCGGTGAGAAAAACCTTTCGTACCCATCCCTCGTAATCATCCGCCTGCTTTATCCACGCGTATCGTCTCTCCTCTTCTAATATCTCGACAACCTCGTTATACAGAGCCTGGCTAACTCTCTCGGAACGCGCCGACGGTTCGCGATATAAATCGGCTATATTGACATTGATGACCGCCGTCATGGGCAGTTCGCGGAACATCCTGTCCCATGCCTTCTGATCGCGATTGTTCTGGGATAACGCGATCCCGAAAAACGCAGATATATTAATAATCAGAATCGCGAGCGCTATTGCGGATCGCTTCAAGGGAGTACCCTCCGAATGTTCTGTAGATTTTCATCGAAATATTCGCTGTATATAGGACTTTCGGGATCGAGACTGTTGTAGGCTACCCCACCGTTGCCCAGGCTTGAGTGAATCATTAGAGTATCAGATACCGCGATTGTCACATGCCCTGGGAAAAACAGTAGGTCTCCCGCTTGAATATCCTTTCGAGCGATTTCGATTCCATGATTCCGCTGGTCGCTGGAATCACGCGGTAATTCGACTCCGAACCTTCTCAATATACACTGCGAGAAACCGGAGCAATCTATACCAAAAAACGACCGACCGCCCCAAAGATACGGAGCCCCGAGGAATTTCTCTGTTTCGATTATCAAATTATCGACTGTAAACTTAAGGCTGTCGTCTTTATGACTTGCCAGATTACTATTCGGGATAAAAAACTCGCCGTATCGTTGAGAATCGACCTTGACTAAATCCCCATGTTTTTCGCCGTAAAGATGGCATCCATATGGAATCGACGTTACCCTTTTTGAACCTGTATCCGCTTTT
>JAZGHS010000004.1:0-8347 GCA_036481315.1 Candidatus Zixiibacteriota bacterium
CTTGGCCGCCTTGAAAGTAAACCTGCCACCCTCAATCTCAACAGTATCAACGTCATACAATGCCGACGCCATCTGCGAGGCCATGAAACGGCGCCAGATAAGATCGTATAGCCTGTATTGGTCTTTAGAAAGATGTTTCTTCGCTGAGTCCGGGGTTAAATCAGGGATTGTCGGTCGGATAGCTTCGTGAGCGTCCTGAGCGCCTTTCTTTTTAACGAAAGCTTTTTTCCCATCGCCGACATATTCTTCACCGAACATCTCTTTTATCGCTATTTTCGCCGACGACGACGCTTCGGAGGATATTCTGGTCGAATCGGTACGCATATATGTGATAAGGCCGATCTGTCCCTCGTCGCCTATCTCAACGCCCTCGTAAAGCTGTTGGGCGATCATCATGGTCGCTTTGTTGGAGAGACGAAGTTTGTTGAAACTATCCTGCTGAAGAGAGCTTGTGATAAAGGGCTGAGGAGGCGATTTCTTCATTTTCGATTTTTTATGATCTTTGATCGCAAATGACGTCTTCTCGATCTCGGATTTTATCTTCTTGGCCTCTTTTTCCTTGTCGACCTCGACTTTCTCCCCGTCGATCTTTACCAGCTTAACCCTGAAAGGCTCGACTTTTTTAGTGGTAAAATCGGCATCGAAAGTCCAGTATTCCACCGAAACGAATTTCTCTATATCTTCTTCGCGCTCGCAGATCATTTTTAACGCTACCGATTGAACACGTCCCGCCGAAAGACCTCTGAAAACCGTTTTCCACAAAAGTGGGCTGACCTGGTATCCGACCAGCCGGTCTAAGATTCTGCGGGCCTGCTGCGCGAAAACCTTGTTCCGATCTATCTCGCCGGCGTTTTCGATCGCCTCGGTTACGGCCTTTTTGGTAATCTCGTTGAAAGTGGCCCGAAAGAGGTTTTTATTGGTTTTAGAAAGTTCCCCGGCGATATGATAAGCGATAGCCTCGCCTTCGCGATCTGGATCGGGCGCCAGATAAACCGTTTTGGCCCCTTTTGCCGCTTTTTTAAGCGCGGTTATAATCTTCGATTTACCTTTAATTACTACGAATTCGGGCTTGAAATCGTTTTCTATATCAACACCGAGCTTGGAAACGGGTAGATCTATTATATGTCCGCCCGATGCCACAACCTCGAAATCCCTTCCAAGGAATTTTTTCAAGGTTTTCGATTTTGTCGGTGATTCGACTATTACCAGATTTTTCGGCAAAAGATTCCCCTTGTCCAATTACTTCAATCGGCATAATATTACGTTTACTTATCGAACGCGGGTTAAAAATTCAAATTAAGTCAGATCGTATGTGGATTCTTCCTCTATTTTCACTTTCCGCTCGTATTTAACCTTACCGCCATTTAGCTCGTCTAAGGCCACCGTGGTGACTTTACGACGGTCTATATCGATCAACTCCTCGGGAGCGAGCTGTTCTTTGGCCGCAAGCCTGAGGCCGTTAATCTTGCGGGCAAGCTTGGAGGCCACAAGTACCGCCTCGTACCGGTTTAACACAACTTGTTGTTTTTCTTTTTCTTCCATCAATCCTCCGTTGCTGAAAGAGTCTAACGACCGATATCCCGGAAATGTTCCCTACAGGCCCAAAAGCCTGGCTTGGGAAGATTTCCAATAACGGCGTTCATTACGCCTGGTCGTTTTGATTCTTTCAGTGGCTATTATCTTATCGACTTCCTCTGTAGCCTTCTTGAGGTCGTCATTTACAACTACATAATCATATTTTTTCCAGTATCCGATTTCCTTTACCGCGGTATTCAACCTCAATTTCATCTGTTCGACAGAATCGGTGCGGCGCTTATAAAGCCTGCGCTTGAGCTCTGTAAGAGATGGCGGGATAACGAATATCGAGACCGCTTCTTTATAATTTCGTTTAAGACTCATACCGCCCTGCACGTCTACATCGCAAAGTAATACTTCGCATCCGGCCATAGTCCTTCTGATTTCCGAAAACGGGGTTCCGTATTTAAAACCGAATACGTTGGCCTTTTCAGCAAATTCCTTTTTCTTTACCATCGAATCGAACTTCTTATCAGTCACGAAATGGTAATCGATACCGTCGCGCTCTTTTCCCCGACGGGGGCGAGTTGTGGCCGAAACAGAAAATCGCAAACCCTTATTTTTTTTCATAAGTCCGTGGCAGATAGAGGTTTTGCCGGTACCCGACGGCGATGACAATATCACCACCAAGCCCGGTTTTTTGACAATCCTGCTCATCGGTTAAATCGCAAATTCGTAAGAAGTTATCTCCTGAAATTCTGATATTACTCTATATTTTGAACCTGTTCGCGTAGACGTTCTATCTCTTCTTTTACGCTAATAACCCGACTCGAAATTTCGTAATCCGACGATTTCGAACCTATCGTATTTATCTCCCTATTTAGCTCCTGGAGAATAAAATTAAGCCTTTTGCCTATGGGTTTATTCTCTTTAAGGCTCGATTCAAGCTGGGAAAGATGCGATTTCAACCGGGTACACTCCTCAGTGATATCCGATTTTTCCGAGAAGATCGAAATCTCCATTGCGATTCTTTGCTCGTCAACCGGGGTTTGCCCCATCAGTTCATTAATACGTGCCTGCAGCTTCTCTTTGTAGGCAACCACGTTTGCGGGCGCCAACTCCTCGATCTGGGAGGTCACCGAATTTATCTGTTTTGACCGCGACAGCAAATCGGCTACGAGATTCTCCCCTTCGGCGAGACGCATCTTCACGACCGCTTCGGCGGCCTCGGAAATGGCTGTTTTCAAATCGTTCCAGATCGAATCGAGATCGTCTTCCTCTTTGCTTGATTTAACAAGGTCGGGCAAGGCTACAAAATCGCGAAACGCGGGTTTGTCGGAAAGGCCGTATTTACCTTTTAATAACTCATAGATTTTCATATAGGATTCGGTCTTCTCCTCGTCAAGAACCAGAACGTCGGCGCCCTGAACCTGTTCCCAACTGATGGAAATCGAGATTTTACCGCGATTGAATATACCGTTAAGAAGGGTCTTAATATTCTGTTCGAGCGGGGCAATCGTCCTGGGAAGCCGTATCTGGTAATCCAGGAAACGGTTGTTGACCGTGTTAATTTCCACGGTAATCTTGTTGTTCCCTGTTTCGGTCGCCGCCCGGCCGAAACCGGTCATACTGTAAGCCATCGGCCAGTCTCCGTAAAACCGTTAAATTAATAAAACTCATAAAATAGTTAAAAAACCTGTTTTGTCAACCGAATTATACGCCTAAGTTAATTATCTATGGAAGCACAGAAACCGACAGTACTCGATATCGCGCGTCTGGCCAGCGAGATAGGCCGTTTCGCCGGGGCTAAAATCATCAAATCCATAACCGACGATTCCCGTTCGCGATTTTACATGAAACTCGCGAGACCCGATATTATTCTTAAATTCGCGGTAGAGAAAAAGTTCGCCTTTATGGGACAAACAAGCGTCCTGCCGGAGGAGGTTGACGATATATTTCCCGCGATTGACGGATATATCGTAAGCGGATGCTCGCAAGTAAATTCCGACAGGATCTTAAGAATCGATCTGGAGAAAAAAGACAGGTTGGGAAGGACAAAATCGTTAGGGCTTATTTTCGAGATTATCCCCAACAAGGGGAACGTATATCTTATCGGAACCGACGATTCGCTAAAGGGAAATCTGAAAAACAGGCATATCCGAAATTATAAGCCACCCGCGCCATTTAAAAAGATGTCGGTATTGGATTTCGATGACGCGAAGCTTGCGGCTCTTATCGAATCCGGGGCCAATCCCGCGAAAGAGATTATGGGGTTGAACAATCGCGATCTTTTGAATATCGGAACGGAGATCAAAAAGGACCCGGAATCGGCCGGGCCGATATTGAGCAATTATGTTAATAAGGCTACCGAGCCGGGCCCAGCATGGATGATAATGGACGGCGATGCGCCTATAGGTTTCTCCCTAATCGAACCGTCGCTATCCGAAGGCGAGATAGAGGTTGTTTTCGATTCAGCTCTTCAAATGTACGAAAGCTATTACTCGGTTGGCGCTATCGACGATCAGGCTGACAGCGGGTCGGCGACGTTATTGAAAATTCTCGATTCGCATATAGTCAAAGCCGGGAAAAAATTAGCGGCGATCGAAAACGACCTTGTCGAGGCCGGTAAGGCAGAAAAATACAAAACCTACGGCGAATTGATCCTGGCCAATCTCGGCGCTATTGAAAAGGGGCAGAAGTCGGTCAGGTTGAAAAGCATGACTGCCGGATCGACAGAATCGCACGAAATCGAACTCGATCCGTCAAAATCGCCGTCGGTTAACGCGGCGGGGTATTTCAAAAAATACAAGAAAGCGGCATCGGGATTGAAGAAAATTGAAAAACGTCTGGAGGAAGCCAAAAAGACGCTGGAGACACTCGAGGATATCAAGAACAACGACACTGACGATGTCGAATCATTACGGGAAAGATTGCGCGAGTTGAAATTGATTCCGTCGGATCGCAAGCTATCCACCCGCAAAAAACAACCACGACGGAAACCGTATCGGCGATTTAAATCGTCATGTGGTTGGGATATACTTGTGGGCAAATCTAATGCCGACAACGATGAGCTTTCATTGAAGATAGCGAATAAAGACGATTACTGGTTTCACGCCTGGCAGGCGGCCGGATCGCATGTGGTGCTGAGACTGCCGGATAAAAAAGCTGTACCCGAAAAGCAGACGTTGCTTGAGGCGGCATCGCTGGCGGCTTATTATTCCAAGGCGCGGGGATCGCTGAAGGTAGCGGTGGCTTATACCCAGGCGAAATATGTCCGCAAACCGAAAAAACTTCCGCCAGGCAAGGTGATTGTGGAGCGCGAGAAGCAATTGATGGTTGTACCAGCCGATCCGAAGGATTTCGGGACGGGAGATAAAGCGTAGGTCGAAACATTTATGGTTTCGACAGTGTATTGTCGAACGGACGTGCCTTTCGACCTACGGCCTACTTCCGGCGTCTATTTCGCGCGGTTGGAGGTGGGTGGGGGATCGTCGGAAACCGTGAAGATTGTGCTGTTGAAATAATCAATATGTCGGGTTTCTCTCCCGCCAAAACGGGATTTGAACCCGACCTACAAGATCCCACGCATAAAAAAAAGGCGAGGTGACCTCGCCCCTACGGAAAATTAAATCGCTTTAGCTCTTCACAAACAATTTCATGAAGGGGAATTTCTCTACCATGATCTTGTTTTTCAATTTGCTGATCGCGCCTGTCGGATTGAGATCCTTCGGGCAGACTATCTGGCAGTTGAAAATGGTATGACATCGGAATACGCCAGAATCGTCGGCGACCATGGCCAGACGCTCGTCGGTGGCGCCGTCGCGGGAATCGTCGACAAACCGCAATGATTTCAATAAAGCATGCGGCCCGAGATATTTCGGATCGCCCTGGGCCACCGGGCAGGAACCATAACAGGCTCCGCAGAGGATACAATCGATATGATGATCGATTTTTTTACGGTCCTCCACCGATTGATAATATTCCTTTTCCGGCGGATTTTCTTTGGGGATAAGATACGGCTTGATCGTCTTGTAATTATCCCAGAACGGTTTCATATCGACAACTAAATCCTTCGTAACCTGTAGATGCGCAAGCGGACGAATGGTAATCGGATCTTTCAAATTCCCGACCTGCGTGTTACATGCCAGAGCGTATTTGCCGTTGATATGAACGGCGCACGATCCGCAATTAGCTTCTCTGCAACTGCTTCGGAAAGCAAACGATCCGTCTTTATTTTCTAAAATCCAGTAAAGTCCCTCGAGGACTGTCATCCCCTCCGGGGCATCGACATCGAAAGTTTGAAAATGCGCCTCGCGTCCGTCGTCCGGATCATATCTGAAAACCTTGAATTTCCTGATCATATCAATATTTCCTTTCCTCGGGCGGATATTTGGAAAGATCGACTTCGCTTGCCGAGAACTCCGGTCCCGACGGCGTATGTGTTGCCAGTGTATGATTGAGCCAGTTTTCGTCGTCGCGGGTGGTGAAATCACGTCTGGAATGAGCGCCCCGGCTTTCGGTGCGACGAATGGCCCCTGCGCAAACCAGCTCAGAGACCTCGAGGTTGCCAAGAATCTCCATTGTCCAGACCTTATCCATGTTGAACACCCTGGTGTTGACCGGCGGACGGACTTTACTGAATCGTTCCCGAAGCTGTTTGATTGTAGAAAGGCCGTCCTGCAATTCCTGCTCGGTTCTGAAGATCCCGACATATTTAGGCATGGAGGCTTGAAGCTCGTCTTTGATCTTATACGGGTTCTCTGTTCCGCCCGGTTTGGAGATCAAGGCGAAACGTTCATCTAATACCGCTTTGGCTTTATTAAGGGTCGCGGAATCGGCCGCCTTAGCTTTGCCTTTGACATATTTCCCGGCGGCGGCTCCGGCGCGACGTCCGAACACGATTGTCTCCAGAAGCGAATTTCCGCCGAGCCTGTTGGCACCGTGCACGGAGACACAGGCGCATTCCCCAGCGGCGAAGAAGCCGGGCGCCTTTGTCTCGCCGTCGGCGTTACAGTCTATCCCGCCCATCGTATAATGACAGGAAGGATTAATCGGGATCGGCGTATCTATCGGATCGAGCCCGGCGAAATCGAGACAGATCTCACGGATACCGGGCAGACGTTCCATAATCTTATCCCGACCGAGATGTCTGAGGTCGAGATGCACGTAATCACCTTCGAAACCACGTCCCGCCTCGATCTCGGTCGCGATCGAGCGACTGACGATATCTCTCGGGGCAAGCTCCATGACTTTTTCGGAAACATATCTTTTCATGAACCGCTCGCCCTCCGCGTTGACCAGGAAACCGCCCTCACCGCGACAACCCTCGGTCATGAGGATATTCGATTTATAAAGGCCCGTGGGATGAAACTGGATGAACTCCATATCCTTTAATGGTATCCCCGCCCAGTAAGGAATGGCTAAACCGAGCGCTGTGGAAACAAGGGCGTTGGTGGTATTGCCGTACATCCTGCCCGAACCGCCTGTCGCGAATATCACGGCGTTAGCGCCGATCAGTTCGATACTGCCATCGGGTATATTCAGGGCAACCACCCCTTTGCAAATCCCATCATCGCCGATCGCCAGTTGCAGAACGATCCATTCCTCGTAGTAACGGGTATTGAGCCTTATAGTTTGCTCATAAAGGGTATGAAGCAGGTACAACCCGGTTTTATCGGCGCCGTAGCATGTACGGGGATAACCAGCACCGCCGAACGGCCTCTGGGCGATCTTGCCGTTTTCCATCCTTGAGAACGGACATCCCCAGTGCTCCATCTCGTATATCACGCCGGGAGCATCGGAGGTCATGGTGATGGCGGCTTGTTGATCGCCAATGAAATCGGAACCTTTTATGGTATCGTAAGCATGCCTTTCGGGAGTGTCATCCGCTGAATCGGGATTGTTGGCCAGCGCGGCGTTGATACCGCCCTGGGCCGCGCCCGAATGTGATCTTAAAGGATGTATCTTCGATAGCAACGCGACATCGGCGCCGCTTGACGCCGCCTCCACAGCGGCTCTCATACCTGCCAATCCTCCACCGACTACAACAACGTCGTGAAACATCATACCAGACCTCCGATCGAGGCGTGCGCTCCGCCGAAGACCCGGGGAAGAATTATCGCCAAAGTGACTATTGCCAGAATGGCGAATACTACCACCATGGTTGTGACCACCGCTCTGTGTTTATGAGATATGTCGGCAAAATCCATGACGGTGATAGCGAGGCCGTTGACCATATGATAGAAGATAATCAATATTAATCCTATTTCTAAAAAGTGGAATAACGGTGATTGAACCATACCAAGTCGTTCGTTGAAAGCCTCCGGCCCGCTATTAGCCGATCCCAAAACCCAGAGATGAACGAAAAGGTAAAAAAGCAAAGCCAAGCCGCTCAAGCGATGTAGAAGCCACGACCAAGTGCCTATATTCGGATTTAGCTTGACCTCGTCGGTTGTGCCTTTGATCATCTTGAAAATATTCACGCGGCACCCCCTTTGTAAAATACGCTGAGGGTTTTAAGCCCGTAGAAGACCATAATGATCCCGATAATCCAGAGAATCGCCAGCCACGTTTTTTGCATCCCGCCCGAAGGCCTGAAATCGAGAATTACAGCCCAGAGCCCGCTCAAGCCATGGAATAACGCTGACAGGATAAACAGAAAATAAAACAGACCCCAGCCGATACTCCCGCCGAGTCTGTCTATCACGAACGTGAAATCGATGAGCCCCTGGGTTGTAAAATCAAAATCCCAGTGAAGCACTTTCACGTGGGTGAAGAGAAATACCGCCAAAAACGCGCCGGTTATCCTCTGCAACAACCAGAATAACGGGCT
>JAZGHS010000005.1:0-8786 GCA_036481315.1 Candidatus Zixiibacteriota bacterium
GCAGAAATCACCGAGAAATTGGCCGTCAGCCCCAATTATCCAGATAATCGATGTTACTTGATCGAGAACGTAAAAGACCTCCCGATCTCTGTCATAAGCGAAACTCGAGGCGAATCCGATACGATCGCCGTTGGGCTTTACAAGAGCGAGGCGGATTTCTATCGCTCCCGTCAAACCGGAGATCAAGATTTCACCGCTTCCGGCATCGAGAATGTAAATCCTTGCGTTTTTATTAATCAGATCGACCGGCTTATGAATATCGCCGCCTTCCAGGAAATTCATCTGTGATCCGGTTAGCATATTTACAGATACGATTTTTCCCGCATAACGATCGCAGAACAGATATTCGTATTCGGATAATCTGGCAAGACCGGAGGCATCACCCTCGATATTGATTTTTTGCCTTAAGACGCCCTCAATCGTGTAGGTTGTTATTTGACGGCTGAAGGGCTCAAGTACGGCAAGCTGGTCGTCGCTGACATCGATACTTGTCGGCGCGAAAAGACCGTCGCTGATAGATCCCACATATTCCACGTCCATTGCCAAAACGGTGACGCAGAACAACGGAATTATTAACGCAACCTCAGTAAGAATCTTTAGCAGTTTATTCAATCGCGCTCACCTCTATTCGATTAATATTCCCCGGGACTGTGAGTTTGGCCGTGACACGTAAGATAACACTCACCACCGCCTTCACCTGTTGCATTGTATCTTATCAATCCGGTATTGGGGTCCGGAGAAACGGCGATCGGGTTAAATTCGATCAAGTGCGAATTGTCACGCGATCCGTGCGAAGCGTGACAGGTATAACAGGAAGTTCCGGTCCTTTCGCCGAAAGTATCTCCCGATATATGTTCTCTATGGTATGGAAAACTCTCGTTGTTGAGAATACTGAGCCTGTCATGGCAGGAATAGCAGAATTCGTAGGCGTACGGATTTTCCTCGGCAACCGCGTCGAGATTGTAATTCCCGCTTAGAAGATATTGATTATTCGATCCATGTGGGCCGCGGGGTCCACCGGGATCATCGTTCGTATGACAATCGCTGCATTTCATTACAGTCGAAAGAAATCCCGTAAGACTCGGCAGTTTTTCACCCGATATCGGTTTGGTTACCGAATGCTGGGAGGCGCTGCTTAACGAAAATTCGCTCGTGATCTCTCTTCTTGTCCCATCGTACCCGAAATAATCGACATGGCATTTCAGACAGATTTCGTATTCATAATAGGCGATATCCAGGTATTGACCCGTAAGGCTGTATCCGGAGACTTCGTATCTTTTTTTCTCGGCCTGTTCGATCCTCTGATGCGGATTGTGGCAATCGACACATTCTGCGTGGCCGGGAGTCCCGGTCGAGGCTGAGGGAAGCCGCTCTACTGGAGAGTGTCCGAATCCTTCCTCCACAGGATGATGGAAAGGCTTGCTAAATTCGATGTCGAGATCGGCGAGTTGGGCTGCCGGTGAGAGTTTGCCTTCAGAAATCATTCTCGATCTATCGTCATCCGATCCGTGACATTGGAAACAGAATCTCTCCTCCGATTCCGCGAGCATAGGTTGATTCGTTTCGCCATGCCCGACGTGGCACGACCCGCAGCCCTCTGGCAAAAGGAAATTATCGATGTGCCCGGAGGTCGGGTTGCCGTAGAAAGCGATCGCGAATGATGATATTATTAAAGTCAGCTTTTTCATTCCATCCTCATCCTAATATTTATGGCAGACCAGACAAACCTCGCTAAAAGTTGCTTTTTTCCAGAACGGATATTTGCTCGATCTGGAACCATGGGGATCATGGCAAGATGTACATTGTATATAGCCATTGGAATCCACGCCTACCTCGTTTTCGGGATCCGACGGGGGCCAAAGTAAATTCTTATCCATTACCGCCAAGCTCTGGTCGAATCGTACGGATACCGGATGCGTTCCCCTTAAATCCATGCCTAAATTACTTTTCTTCCCTGCGGGAATCTCACCTTGATTTCCGGTATTAGTTAGTTGGATCGGCCGGGCAAATCCTTTTACGGCGCCTACGGCGATTGTACCGTCATGACAGGAAAGACAGAGTTTCGTAGCGCCATTGGGCTGTTCCGGCGTACTTTTCAACGAGGATCTATTGTATGTTTGAAATTTGCTCGGAATCGTGGTTTTATGGTTCCATAAAGGCCCCTCTTTGGAAGAGTTATGGCTACTGTGACAGAAAATGCATACTCTTGTCTCCGTCAAGGATTTTATATCGCCTTTACCGGTAGTGGAGAAATTATGTTTGGTATCGAAAACCGACGTTTTCATGCCACCGGCAAATGAAATCGCCTGCAGGGCAACGAGTAAGAAAAATGCGATCTTTAAAGTAAATATTCTCAACGTGTCCCTTTCCCCAGGTACCTCAAAATCTGTACCCTGTTATTAAAAGTGTCTGCAATGTATATAGTATCATTTGCAATATCTATGCCCGATGGCGACCAGAATTCGCCCATTTTTCGCCCTCCGGATCCGATAACTAAAAGGAGTTTTCCAGAATCATCAAAAACCTGTATGTTATCAAAAAGGTTGTCCACAACATAAATATGGTCTTCGCTATCCACTGCAATGCCTTTTGGTCTTGAAAAAGCCCCGGGTCCGTCGCCCTCGGCGCCGAAAGCCGAAATGAAATTGCCATCCCAATCAAATCGCTTGATACGGTAATTTAGAGCGTCGTTCACCAGGATTCCGCCTTTTCCGTTAGCGGCAGCGAAGGTCGGGAAATTAAATCCTGAATCGCCGCCTGCTTTACCTCCCGACATTTTAATAAAATTACCGTCAAAATCAAAAAGCTTTAATGAATGATCACCGGTGTCAATTACCATTAGCCGTTGCAGGCTTTTATTGGCCGAGATACCTGTCGGCCTCAATAAACGGTCGCTGATAAACGGCTCCACTTTACCGTTGGAAAATCGATAAACCGTCGCGTTTTCGCTGTCAGTTATGTAAATCTCGCCGTTTTTGCCCCCACAGAGCCCGATAGGATATTTGAAAGGTAATTTATCGCTGGTATAGACATTATATTTTAGTTCATCCAGATCGACCGAGATAAGGTAGGGGATGTTTTGACAGGTCATAAACATGGTTCGGCCGGATACGAGGACGTCAAACGGAAGTGAAATTTTCTCAATCTCCGAAGCCCCAGCGATAAACCTCTTCAATTTGCCAAAAAAGCCCGATTTCAAGTCCAGATCTTCGCAGAAAATTTCGCCCAGGTATTCTACTTTGGGCTTATCGGGAGGCAGCGGCCACATAGGATGGTCGGGTTGCGATGCCGCCGTGATTCGTACCGAGATCAGCACGACACATGCCGTTAAGCCACACTGCCATAATCGGGATCTATAATATCGAAAAGTTCCTCGAAATTTTGCCAATGATTTCGTGGTATCCATAATCCTCCCTCAAGAGACTTTCATTCCTATACTCGTGCCTTAAAACAAAGACAATCTGGCGAAATCTGTAGCTGGTCTCACTTTCCCATATTAGTTGCGTTTGAGATGGCAATCCTTCCAACCCTCTTGATTGCCCGTTGATCATAGTTTTCAGAGGAATATTCAGCTTGGGCAATTTGAGTGAGATCATCATTCCATAATTTATCGCCGTGGTTGAGTTCTGCTTGCTTACAAAAACGTTCCCGGTAATTGACAGATCCGAGACGGGTGCAGCTTCGACAATAACGCCGTAGGAAAAACCTTTCTGAGTTTCTCTCGCTGGAGAGTTTTGATCGGGATTCTTACCCGGAATCGGGGAAGATCCTCCGAAAGTCTCTTTTCTCAACGAAGAAGTCAGGCCAAGTTTATATTTATTATTAAAAACTCGCGTGGTGGAAATACTGAGTCGGTATTCTTTCGTGATTTCATCGCCGCTCTCTAAATATCGTTTACGCCACTGGTATTCTCCTTTGGAAACGACTCTTCCCGCCAGCGGTATCTTTAATACGGTACTGTTCAAAGAGAACCTGTTCTCGAACTCGCGCCTTTTGTTCTCCGGATTTTTTTGACGGTCAAACTGGATTTTCGTTTGATTCTTGGGTTCGAATAATATTCGGGAAATCTGAAAATCGAATGCGTGAGAAATTTTGGTGGAGAACCTATTAAGCGCGTAACCTGTATTGTCTGATTGATTCAACATATCATTCTTAACATCGATGAAATAATGGAATCTCTTTATTGGATAGCCGATCGAACTCGCCACGTTATGAATAGAATTGGAAAAAGGCCGATTGTTAACTTTGGAATTAAGCCTGGTATAAGTATGAGAAAACATCGTTGATATACCATTCCGCCTGGCCCAGTTTATCGCGCTCTTTTGCATAATAGTTTTATTAACTCTCGACGAAACGGTATCTATTGTTGTTTTGTTCTTGTTAATAGATGTCTCGGTACTGATGTTGCCCATCCGCGAAAATTTATATCTGAAATTATTGGAAAAGCTTTCAAGTTCATTATCGAGCCTGAGCGCTTCATCGAAGGAGCTGGTGTACGAGAAGGTTGAAACGTTTTCGATATTTTCTGAACCGATAAAATCGAGCGAGCTCACAAAAGAATCTTTATCCTGTTTTGTATCTCGAACTCCGGCTGGTTGTATATAGATTATTTCCCACTCCATTTTTCGTTGTACGTGCACACGGTTGCTGTAGGGGTTGTAGAAGAAAGGTACGATATCCACGTCGTGATAGCCCGAATCGACAACCACAGTTATTTTCTCGCCGGGACGTATGGTATCGATCAGCGCGTAGTCGATATAGAGCATCGTTGAATCGTCCTTGATTAGGTTCGAAACGGTAATAGTGTCCATTTCCGAGGCCGGGTATCCCATAATTTCGGCAAAAGAAACCCATATATTGCGGTCCTCGTTAAAATCATATCCCCTCTCCTTTTCCGTGACGCTGTTATTATATTCCACGTTGAAGTTGAAGAATCTCGATATGGTGGCCCTGAATTTGCTTTTATATGATTGAATTTTGCTCTGATATCTTCGCACGACCGCAAGCTCGGGCGAAATTACTTCCGTTTCGGTGCGATTGGACGGTTCGTATCTAATCGCTTTCTTTTCATATTTGTTTATATTCAAAGCCAGAGAATATGGCTTGAATGGCAAAAAGAATATTGACGCGTCGTATGAATTAAGTCGCGGCGTGAAATATTTACTCTTAAAGTCGTCGCTGCTTTTAACGCTGTAAAAGGAGCCATCGATCCTTGTTGAAAGCGTGAATGACGCGAAATTGTCCTTATACACGGGACCCGAAGCGTTCAAACTTAAAAAATGATTAGACAGGTTTCTTTGAACTACATAATCGAGAAACGGGTCTTTTATGCTCGTCTTAAAACTCTGATTTTCAAAATCGATCCCTAACCGACCCGAAAGGTCGGTTTTTGAATACACCACGCCGCTCTGGAAGGCCAGTATCAGCGCAAGGATCGAATATTTCAGTTTCTTATTTATCATCGTTCACGTAAAGCATTATTCCTGATGACACCTTGTGCATAGACTGGAATTAGCGTTCGATTCTATCAAGAAATTGGAATAAGTGTTGTCATGCGGGTTATGACATGATGTACATTCTACATACGTACCCTGGTACAACAGTTTATCGGGGTATAATTGATCGTTGCCCGTCTTCGGTACGAAATCGTTATCCCGGTTCGAATCATAGGTTAATCCCACCGGGTGATCGTCGGAAAGATCGATCCCGATAAAGGAGTCCGACGTGCTCGTCAGCTTGCCCTGGCCGTCGAGCGCCGCCCCTCCCGGAGTACCGTAATTTCCTGCGCTTTCTGGCCCCGGGAGGTTGCCCACGGAATTTATGGCTATCGTACCGTCATGACACGAAAGGCAGATAAGCGAACCATTATGCGGCGACAGCGACATATCCATGTCGATTGTCGGGGAGTCGTACATTTGGTATGATTGGGCGCCGTCGGTCTCGTGGTTCCAGAGCTGGGCATACGTCTGGTCGGCGTTATGGACCGCATGACAAAAAACACAGACCTGTCTGGTTCCCCAGAAAAAAGCGTTGGGGCTGTACGTGGGCGATGAGAAATTATGCTTGGTTTCGATTACTCCCGAGAAGGCGATCGACCCGAACGCCCCCAGAATAAGAGTAAGCAATAATGCCGTAATTATTTTCATGACTCTCTCCTTTACAAATCACTTTTCTTTAAGTACCTGAATTTCTGAATACGCTTATTTATGGAATCAGAAACAAAAATATCGTTATCTTCGGAAATATGAATACCGGCGGGTAACCTGAATTTTCCAGGTCCGAATCCGAAGCCTCCGATTTTCATAATCAGTTTTCCGCGGTTTGTGTAAATCTGAACATCATGGTTGAGCGCGTCGGTCACATAAATATTACCGCCAGAATCGATAGCGATGCACCTCGGGCGGGCCATATGACCTATTCCAGCCGAGTCGGAGCCAAAACTGAAGAGGTAGTTGCCCTCCATATCGAAAGCCTGGACGGCGAAATGGAACGAATCTACGACGAAGATTGTATCTCCGTCATTTATGGCTATACCTAACGGATAATGGAATTCGCCTTTTTGATCGCCCCGGCGACCGAATTCGCCAAGGAACTTACCTTCGAGATTGAAAATCTTTACCATGTGCACGTTGGTGTCTACCACGTAAATCTTATCATCTTTTGCGTTTATCGCCATACCCACCGGATTTACCAGTTCACCTTCGGCGCCAATAAAATGCGTAAATTTCAGCTCTTTGTCAAATACTACGATTTTACCAAGCCTGGTATCGGCTACATAGACGTTTTTATCACTATCGAGAACAATATTTACGGGCTCGCCAAGATGGCCATAGGGCTCGATGGAAGTCAGCAATTTCGCTTTCCCCGAGCCGGTATCGAGAATAATTACGCCTTTTTTGGCTGTATCGGCAATATAGATTTTAGATCTACCGTCATAGGTAAGCCCGTAGGGTTTGACTATATCATAATCGGTAGACCTGCCAAAGAGAAAATCGGCGATTTTCCCGATAAAACTTCGCGGCAGATCGTGACTTCCGTAGATGCTTTCCTCATATGTTATAATCGGTTCGGCGGGAGGAGGAGGCCAGACCGTTAACAAATCTACTTTAGCGGGACCTCCGCATCCCGATACGATGAGGCCGATCGTGAAAATCGCAAAATTTTTTTTACCGAGCATCTTCATTGCTTATTCCGCCTTATCCCAATGACATCCTGTACATATATGCCCTTCAGTAATGCGCAAAAGATGTTCCGCGTTCGAGGCATGTGGATTGTGGCAGGAAAGACATTCCAGTTGCCCCGAAGGCGTTAATTTTAAAGGATTTACGAGCCTCTTTTTCGGTTCGACATTATACGGGTGATTGTGAAACTGCAGGATTCCGTCTTTTGTATGACAATTCATGCATAATTCCTGCGAATTTTTTACCAGAACCCATTTATGATTGGTGGAATGCGGATCGTGGCATTCGACGCAGCGTCCGAACTGGAACGGTTTGTGCTGAATCCGTAAAATTTTCGTATCTTCTACGATAGTATGGCATGACGCGCATAATATTTCTTCGGGATAGATCAGGTTTTTTTCATAATTGGACCCGTGCGGGTCGTGGCAGATAGTGCAACTTCCGCCAGCGACCGGGCCATGAATATAATCTTTTTGGAATTCTCCTATTTTATCCTTATGGCATTGGTAGCATAGATTCCTGTCGGAGTAAGTTCCTGTGGCGGGTACGGTTAGATCGTAATTCAATTTATGACAAATGATGCATGTTCGGTTACTTTCCGGAATATGAGTCTTGAAATTGGATTTCAGATTTCTATGGCAATCGAAACATGGTTCGTCCAGCTCGATCTTGTCAGCCTTATCGCCTTCATAGGTATGGCAGCGGGAGCAGGCTGGATTCTCCTCGGTACTGTGAAATTGATACCTGCCAAATAACATCTCGTATTTTTTGGGGATACTCGGGCCGCTTAAGATTTCGATAGTTTTTATAGGCCTCTTATTTTCACTTTCCTCGCTATACACGGGCATGATAGTAATCTCATTGATTCCGTATCCGAATTTTAAAAACACATGAAATATCGAATCTTTAACCAATACTTCCTTAATTATAAGATTGTTTAATCTGATCTCGACTAAATGGGCGTCTGTCGTTCCGACCAGGTATAATCGGTCGGAGTTGGTTGAGATGCGATCCGGAGGTGTGAGAATTTCAAGACATGTCCCCGATGATGGAAAATACAGGAGGAGTAACGACGTCAATATCGCAATAGCAACCATTCTCATTAGTGTCTCCTGTAATGATTTGGGCAGAGCCGTAAACTTCCCGACCCTGCCCATCTCTTTAGTTGCCCGTTGACCGCCTTTTAGTTAGTTGAATGGCAGCCACCGGAGCCACAGATCTCATTCGCCACCGTATTAGCTACTCTCAGGAAATAACCCGAGACACCGGCTCTGTGAGCGGAGTGGCACGATTCGCAAACGATCATGGATGGTGTCGCGCTGGGGTAATCCGGATCGTTTAAGACATCGTTATCGTCGTCGATTTCATCCGACCACGGCAGGTTCGCGTTGTTCATATTTATATCTGAGGGCTCCAGGTCAACGTCATGTGACGAGGCCCCGACCGAAGGAGCGCTTCCGCCTGCATGGCAGGACTGACACCAATCCGAGAAATCGTTGGTTGCCTGAAGGATATAGGGATCCGCCGTTGCGGCCGGATCGTGAATGATATGGCATACGTTGCAACCGCTCATATCGTCGGTACCGTCGTTTGTGGTCGTCGGAT
>JAZGHS010000006.1:0-12827 GCA_036481315.1 Candidatus Zixiibacteriota bacterium
GTGGCGCTGAAATCGGGGGTAATCAGGCCCAGAGTAGCGGTGGCCAAGGCTGTCGCTTCAGCGATCTGTATAGGTTCCGGCGGATCGGCCGGTAGAGAGGGACCGATCGTCCAGATCGGGGCGGCGGTCGGATCAACCATAGGGCAGGTATTCAAGCTATCCGGAGACAGGGTCAAGATTCTTGTGGGTTGCGGCGCTGCCGCGGGGATTTCGGCAGTTTTCAACGCTCCCATCGCCGGGGTGATATTTGCCCTCGAGGTTATTCTGGGCGATTTCACTATAAAAACATTTTCGCCGGTTATTTTATCGTCGGTTTTATCATCGGTAGTAGCGCGGGCGATATTGCGAGATACCCCGGCTTTTATTGTACCCCCGTATGAAATCGTCTCGGCTTACGAGATACCACTTTACATTCTGCTCGGCGGGTTTGCCGGTATAGTGGCCGTGCTATTTACCCGCACCCTCTATTTATCCGAGGATTTCTTCGATCAAAAGCTGAAAATTCCCGGATATCTCAAACCGGCCCTTGGCGGGTTGCTCCTGGGATTTACGGGTCTTCTAGCAGTCAAACTCAATTACGCCGGTTTCGCTCATATGTCGGCTCCGTCTATTTTCGCCGACGGTTACGAGGCTGTAAGCTCCGTTCTGGGAGGCGGTGGTTTATGGTTCACCTTGTTGGCCCTGATTGTGCTAAAAATTGTCGCCACAAATCTTACTCTTGGTTCAGGTAATTCCGGCGGTATCTTTGCACCGTCGTTATTTATAGGCGCCATGGCCGGAGGGCTTTTCGGGACGGTTGTCCATTCACTTTTTCCCACGGTAACCGCAAATCCCGGTGCATACGCCCTTGTCGGGATGGCCGCGGTTGTGGCCGGTACCACCCACGCGACAATAACATCGATTCTCATTGTATTCGAGATGACCAAAGATTACAGGATTATGCTTGCTCTTATGGTCGCCTGCGTTTTCTCCACCCTTGTCGCCCGACGGCTATTACACCCATCGATTTATTCGTTAAAGTTAATCCGAAAAGGGATTAACCTAAGCGGTGGCCGCGATGTCAACCTGCTGGAGGTGGTTAAGATCAAAGAGATTATGCTGAGGGAGTTTAAGACAATCCCCATGCATACAAATCTGGCCAGTCTATTGCGTTACCTGGAGGAATCCACGGAGACCACGTTGCCGGTGGTCACTCCCGACGGTAGACTCTACGGGATGATATCGTTTCAGGATTTAAGGCAGGTTTTAACCAAGCATGAGGTAGACTCGTTAGTGATCGCCTCTGATATCGCCACCACGGAGATTATATCCGTAACAGAGGATGAAAACCTCAAGCAGGCATTGGAGAAATTCGGAATGCGTGATTTCGATCTATTGCCGGTGGTGGATAAAGAAAATCCAACCAGAATCAAGGGCGTAATACACAAATCGTATCTGTTAAGCTACTACAACAAACGCCTTATGGAGAAGATGGTAAAAGAAGAAAAATAATCCGACTATCCGCTCTAAATTAAGAAACCGCTCAAGACCTTATTAAACTCCTCCGGCGATTCGAGATTGACCATATGCCCTGCCCCATTGATAATCTCGAGTTGAGAGTTCGGTATATTCCGATTCAGATAATGAGCGCTATCTATAAAACCCGAGTCCTGCGCCCCGGCGACGATCAAGGCTGGTACGCTAATCTCCCCTAACCTCGAACGCCAATTCACAAGTGACGGCGTCATGTCGCGTGCGGTCATCATACTTAGAAGATAATCGGGGTTGTGTCGTACGATCATCCTCTCCCAGACAGGACGGGCGTCGGGATTGCGTTTGAATATATTATTAACCAGCGGTCCTTTCCACAGTCCCATCCCCTCGGCCCAGGCTTCCGGCCCGCGTAGACGCAACATATCACGTTCTTTGCGATGGAACTCAGCTTCTTTCTTCGCTTTTGGCCGTCCCGCCGACGGCAGTATCGATGAGACCATAATTAGGCTGGTTATAATCTGTGGTATATCGAGCGCGATTCTAAACGCCGCGGGCCCGCTCAAGGAAAATCCGAGTACGGCAACATCGGAAAGGTCGAGCGATTTTATCAGGCCTTTGACATCGTCGGCCATGATCGTTCCCGACCAGTTTTTACCGCACGATGATTTCCCGAAACCGCGAAGATCTACGGTTATTATCGTGTTGTTTTTTGCTAAAGCGGGACTTTGCAACTCCCACATGATACCATTGAGGGCGTAGCCGTGAAGCAAAACCAGGGGACGACCTTTACCTTCTATTTCGTAATATATGGCGGCATCGTTGGCATCGTAGAACGGCATCAGGTATAATCTTCTTTTTCGCTTATCGCCTTATCAGCCGCTTCTTTGATAACATCCCACACGAACCCCTTACCTCGAAGGAAATTGATCAGGCGGGACCGGGCTTTATCGGGCGGGAGATTTTTCAACGATCTGTACTTCTTTCCAGCTAACGCCGTCACCGCTGAAATCTCATCGAATTCGGCAATTTCGCTTGCCATAGCTTGCTTGGCGAACTCCTCGCCAATTCCTTTCTCCCAGAGTTTCTTTTTTAAATATAGTTTCGATTTGACACCCCGGGCCATCTGCGAGCGGACGAAGGCGGCGGCGTATTTGGAATCATCATAAAACCCGTAGCGTTTCATAAGCGCCATGGCCTGATCGAGCAAAGCGGGCGACTTTTGCTCTACTGAGAGTTTACGGCGTAGATCGCGCTCGGAGATCATTCGACGGGAAAGAACCTGCATCCCCCGATATTTCAACCATGCTAAATCGGCTTCGTCCTTAATCCGTTTCCATTTTGCCTCGGAGATAACCCCGCCGACAACAAGGCCGCTTTTGATTACAGTTTCCTCGTCAATAAGAAAGGGCGGTTTGCTTCTCGTATCGAGTTCAAACCACCCCTTCTTTCGTTTGACCGGTGCGATACCGGCTATAATCAACTCAGCCAAGAGAGATTACTTCTTTACCTTTTCCTTTTTTTCTTCTTCCTTCTTTTCCACTTCCGGTTTGCTCTGCGGGGTCGATGAGTTAATTCCGAGTTTTTCCCGAATCTTGCCATAAACATCTTTAGCCACCTCGCGGTTTTCGGTCAGGTAAGCGATCGAATTATCCCGTCCCTGGCCGAGCCGCTCGTCGCCGTAAGAATACCACGTACCCGATCTCTCCACGATGCTAAATTTCGTGCCCATGTCGATAAGCTCGCCCATTCTCGAGATCCCTGTACCGTAGATAAGATCGAATTCGGCCTCCCGAAACGGCGGGGCAACTTTATTTTTGACTACCCTTACCCTCGTTCTCGATCCCTTGACCTCGCCAGCGTCTTTAATGGTGGCGATTTTGCGGATATCCAATCTCACCGACGAGTAAAACTTAAGCGCATTCCCCCCGGGAGTTGTCTCCGGGTTGCCGAACATCACGCCAATTTTCATACGGATCTGGTTTATAAAAATTACACAGGTTTTCGATTTGGAGATAGTGCCGGTCAACTTACGCATCGCTTGTGACATCAACCGCGCCTGCAAACCCATGTGCGAATCGCCCATCTCGCCCTCGATCTCGGCCTTGGGTACCAACGCCGCCACCGAATCGACCACCACGATTTCGACCGCCCCGGATCGCACCAGAGTCTCGGTGATATCGAGCGCTTGTTCGCCGGTATCGGGCTGGCTGATTAGCAGATTCTCTATATCTACTCCCAACGCCCGCGCGTAAATGGGGTCCATGGCATGTTCGGCGTCAATAAAAGCGGCGATCCCACCCAGCCTCTGCGCTTCCGCCAGGATATGTAACGCGAGAGTTGTCTTGCCCGACGATTCCGGGCCGAAAATCTCCACAACACGGCCGCGGGGAACCCCCCCTATGCCCAGCGCCACGTCAAGCCCCAATGAGCCGGTCGGTATGGATGGTATCGAAATGTTCGCGGCATCATCACCAAGCCGCATGATCGCCCCTTTACCGAACTGCTTCTCAATCGAGATCACAGCGGTCTCAAGGGCCCTTTTCTTTTTTTCACCGTTATCAATCATCTATCGCCTCTTCGTTTAAATTTTTCGCGTCTCTGAATCGATTCTACTATATACTGCTCAATTGTGCAAGCGTTTTTTCGCTTCCGGTAGCATATTTCGCTGACCTGTTCTGTCAGTAAAGCGAACCTTACAATTTAATCGTATTCAACAATCTATTAACAGTTTACAGCGATACAGTTTCGAGTTTAGTATATTTCGGCCCGGATGGTGACAGATCTGATTTTACCACGGAGATCTCATTAACCGCGAATTTTGACAATTCAAATTCGCTTTTCTCGATTTTTTCGAGAAGCGGCTCCAGCCCTTTGGGAAATTTGACCCGTCCTATAGTCAGATGCGAGGAGAACTTTTTATCGCTTTTATCGAAACCTGACCCGATACAGCCCTTTTCAACCTTTCCGGCAAGATCGATCAGCCTGTCGGTACCGACGCGGGTACCGATCCAAATCACTCTCGGTCTTTTCAGATTTGGGAAACCGCCCATACCGGCCAGGACTAGATCAAACGCGCTGAAACCGCTGAGATTTTCTTTAAGTGATTCGGCCAGACCCGGAACCGATTGTTGCGGAATATCCCCTAAAAATCGCAAAGTAAGATGCAGGTTAGCCGCCTTCACCCAGCGTATGCCCGAACCGTCGCGGCGAAATCCTGCGATCATTCTATCTATATCCATCTTGATCTCTTGAGGAAGATCGACGGCGATAAATGTTCGGATATCAGCCATGCAGGTAATATATGAGGGCAATATTGAGATTCAAGGGAAAAGCGATCCAGACGTAGTGTTACCAATAAAACCGCGGTGGGCGGCATGCTTTCCCGAAGGGTAAGCATGTATGCAGATAAAAACGTTCTTTCTCGGTTTCACCGAAAGTGTATGCTATAAAACTAAGAATTATATTGCGATATAGAAAAATATCATGTAATTTTGTGAAGGTTTAGAGATTAAAATTATAAGATACGAGCCTTTCTGAAAATTTATTAAGATTAACCCCCTTTTACGTTAACAGGGGAGGCGTTATGGGCAAGAGTCGTCTAAAGACAAAAGTTAAAGAAAAGTCGCTCGAGATAATCATCGGAATCGCTGTAAGTATACTGGTTGCATTTATCCTGTATTTCATATTCGAACGCGGAGAAAAGGTTAAAGAAGTTGACATAATCGAAAATCGCATAAAATCAGCCGACGGTCTGCTTGATGACAAAATGTATGAAGAAGCTCTGGAAAAATACGATGCTCTGGAGATTGAGATATCTCCACAAAATTCTCCGGAGCGTTTCGCCCATGTCGCTCATAAGAAAGGCGTTTGTTATTATAGGCTTGGATTGAAAAGTGATAAAGAAAAATATATGACGAAAGCTATAAGATCATGCCTGGGGGCGCTAAAAATAAGAACTGCAGAGAAGTATCCGCTGGATTATGCGAAGACACAAAACAACCTGGGAAATACTTATAATAAGCTTGCTGAAGTCAGGGATATGGAAACTAATCTCAATCTTGCGATTACCGCTCACGAGGAGGCTTTGAAAATACGCACCGTGGAGAAGTATCCGCTGGATTATGCTCAGACCCAGAATAATCTGGGGGGCACATATCATAATCTTGCCGACGTCAGGGATAAGGAAACTAATCTCGATCTTGCGATTACCGCATACGAAGAGGCTTTGAAAATATACACCGTGGAGAAGTATCCGCTGAATTATGCTGGAACCCAGAGCAATCTTGGAGGCGCCTATCGTGATCTTGGCCATGTCAGGGATAGAGAGACAAATCTTAATTTCGCGATTGATACTTACAAAAAGGCGTTGAAAATATACACCATGGAGAACTATCCGCTGGATTATGCATTGACCCAGAACAATCTGGGGGCCGCCTATGGAGATATTGCCACAGTCAGGGATAAGGAGACAAATCTTAATTTCGAGATTGAAGCTTACAAGGAGGCCTTGAAAATATACACCGTGGAGAACTATACGCTGGAATATGCCATGATCCAGAACAATCTTGGAGTCGCCTATCGTATTCTTGGCGATGTCAGGGATAAGGAGATTAATCTTAAGCTTGCGATTGCCGCTTGCAAAGAGGCTTTGAAAATATACACCGTAGAGAAGTATCCGCTGAATTATGCAATGACCCAGAACAATCTGGGGGCCGCCTATGGAGATATTGCCGCAGTCAGGGATAAGGAGATATATCTTAATTTCGCGATTACCGCTTACAAGGAGGCTTTGAAAATACGCACCGTGGAGAAGTATCCGCTGGATTATGCCATGACCCAGAATAATCTGGGGGTCGCTTATAATGATCTTGCTGAAGTCAGGGATAAGAAATCGAATCTTAATAGAGCAATCGATGCGTATAATGAAGCTCTGAAAATATATACCCCGGATGAATATCCGATTTATAATGAAACTATATCAGCCAATCTTACGATAGCGAAACAAAAACTTGAAGAATAGCCGCATAAGCAGTCATAGCAAACCTTTAGATCCGGACGATTCCGCGGACCAGAAGGATCTTAGTTTATTATAGTATTAACTGATCATTAATCAGACTGCTTATCGAACCTGCCCGCTGGTTGCCAGCTTTCGCCGTCCCATAGAGCAAGATAATGATATCTCCTTTTATCCAGCTGCGTGAACCAACCCCCGGCTATTAATTGACCTTTATGTACCGTTAGGGAAAAAACATCGTCTTCCATTTTAGCCCCCAGCGGCCACCAGCTCTGGTCGCGCCAGAGCGCGATTCTCTCGGGAGCCATATCCTGTTCATTAAAAAACGTTCCCTCTCTAATCGCGACGAGGCAATCTTCATATTCCGCTAAATCAACTATTGCGCGATTTTCAAATGAATCAATGGGGCGCCAGATGTTACCCTCTAAGCATACAATTCGATTGATATTAAGGCTATCGTTAACAATGGTCTCGCCCGCGATCAGCTTTCCCATACAAACCGTTAAGGCAGTGATATTGTAATCCGAATCTTTATCCAGCGATCGCCATGCGTTTCCGTTCCAGCTGGCAAGTCCCTTTGCAGGCAAATTCCCAGCCGTAGAGAATTTTCCCCCCGCGATCAATTCACCATTGTAGACTGTTACGGCATAAACCGGTCCGTCCGTACCGGAGCCTATCGACTGCCAGCGGCTCCCATCCCATCGCGCAATGTGATTAACCCTGGTCCCGCCTGCGAAGGTGAAAAATCCCGCCGCAATCAATTCATCGTTGTATACAGTCATGTCATTGACAATACCGTTCATTTGAGAACCTAAAGCTTGCCAGGTTTTACCGTTCCACCTGGCGATAATACTAGGTCCACTTCCCTCATACCAGAATGGCGTCTGCGCCGCAACAAGCTCATCTCGATAAACCGTCAGAGCAAAAACCGTGTTGAAAATTCTCGATCCCATATCCACCCAGCGATCGCTATCGATTCTTTTATCCTGGCCGTTTGACTCAGCTACGTTCTGGTCAAATGCCGATTTTGTCGCTTCGTCAAGCTCGTTAGAATCGGTTTGTTCCACAAATGTAGTTTCGGCTGTCGCACCGTCCCGCGCAGGTTCTGTTTCTTCAGAATTTACGGAAGCGGCACCCATACTCATACCAACTACGACCAATAGCAGCAGTAATAAGCGGATAAAAATGAAAAGTCTACGCAACGATATTTCTCCCTGCGAATCTACAGAAGCATTCGAATTTCAAACTCTACCAAAATAATGTGCCAGTAAGCGGCTCCCCGCGGCCCACAAGGAATTGCGTGTGACCCGCAATTATATTTAAAATAACTAATCAAAAACAATTTGGCAACTTCATTCATTATAGATCCATGTGGTGATCTTAGGGAACCACTCAGTGGTAATCGAAATGTTAATTTAATCTCAGGTTGGGGAAAAACCTATGCCAAATACGGCCAGCTTCAAGGGACGGAGAAGGATTACGTTGGATGCAGGGGTTTGATAAATCAAACCCCTACAACAGGAACATATTACTTTTCGCTCGACGCCAGCTTTATCAACCCGACGGTTGCGCCGGTCGGGTCCTGGATCACGCAGAAGCGTCCGACGTTGGGGATATCCTGCGGGCCCATTATTACCTTGCCACCCAACTCGCCGACCTTAGCCGCGGCGGAGTCGACATCATCGACAGTAATATAGGCCAACCAGTGCGATGGTACCTCAGCTGGCACTTCGGGCGGCATAGCCATCATACCGCAAGCGTCCTTATCGCCGATTTTAAAAACGGTGTACTGCATTCCGGACATGCCGCCATCTGTGGCATTCCATCCTATAAGCTCAGAATAGAATTTACCGGCGGCTGCGGTGTCGCGAGTCATAAGCTCGTTCCAGCAAAATGTGCCGTGTGCAGGTTTATTGTCTGCCATGAATTCTCCTTTCGGGTTGTGTGATGCCCCTTAAATTAGACGGTTCTAAAATACAACCGTTACGATTTATTAAAAGTTTCTCTAATTATTAGTCGGGAGCGCAGGGCTCCCGACCTACACCATTTTCAAATCTTCGGCGGTTTTATACCGAGTATCCGCAAGTAATGGTTGATCTGGCTTCTGTGATGAATATCATGCTCGAGAAGATGCAGGAAAATCCAATAGCCGTTGACTTTCCTGTCACGGCCGTATTTGCTCATATCGTATTCGCCTTCTAACACCTCCGGCGCGCGTGCAAAGAAAGCCTCCAGCCGTTTCCAATGGTTATCGAGCATGACCGCGATCTCAGCTTTAGGAACACTGGGGCAGGGAGTATAATCGGTACACCCCTTACCATCGATTATCTCGCTGATCCACCAGTCGGAGGCCTCGGCGATATGCATGAATATGTTTCCAAGCGTGATCATATTATCACCGGGTGTCCAGTCGAGCTTGTCGTCAGGTGTGACATCCTGCGCTTTGCCGATAGGCGGCTTGACCTCACCCATCCAGAATTCGGTTAAGGTCTCGAATGGGAAGCTATGTTTGTCCGGCATTATTCCCCCTTTAGATTACTTGTAGGTCAAGTCCCCATATTTGGCACCGTAACCGTTGGGCGCGGAGACCTGACGGCACGGGCCAATTTGGATTAGTATTCTATCGTCTTTTCTTAAGCTTATAGCTTTTTTCTGAATATTCAAATCCGTCTTTTCTCTCATTTGGAGGAAATGTCTTTTGTAGTTCCTTTATTAATTTATTTACCCATTTATATACCTTATTATTATCATCGAAAAGTAATAAACCGTCATCAGCATTAATTTTCCAAAAAACGGGATCAGGTGATTGCTTAAAATAAATCCTTTCTAATGATATATGAAATGTAAGAATTGCTTTGATAATGTTTTCTAATCCAAGAACAATTACCCAATTCTCTTCATAACATGCTCTTGGCATATACGGAGCAGGATGAATTGGTCCGAAATGGGAAAAATTAGCCGAAAAATGACCGTAATAGTCTATTAATTCTTCCGGAATATATTTTTTTATACGAGTAATGATATTATTGGTTGAATATTTACCATGAATTAAATTTTTGAATTGATTCGAATTTTGAAAAACGTCCACTAATACAAAACTATCTTCAACAGCAGAACGCAATAAAATACCGCTTTGGATGAATAAACCTTCACTAATACAAGAGTAGGCGCCAAATAACGTTAATAGAATGTTATGCTTTATTGACAAAATCGCTTCGTCAGCATTCTTATCACCGTTTTTTAGATATCCCAAAGGCATATACTTTTCTATAATAGAATCTAGATATAAAGAAATCCTAAAAGAAAATTTCGAGGATTTTTTATGAAATCCATCGCTTGTCGCAGGGCCATATTTAAATCTCCAGTCAATTAACAATGGTTTCAAAATCTCTGTATTCAAATCCAGCATTTTAAAATACGGTTGGCAACATCCAATAAAAGTTTCGGGACTCCCACATATGCAGGATTTTATATCTTCAGTACTCATATCGATCCATTCATTTTGTCAGCAATCTAATTGCTAAGTTCTTCTCAGAGAATAACATTAAATGAATATCCTCTTTGATGAATATAATTTTCTCTCACGATTCCTCTTCACCCTCCCCCCAACTCCGCCTTCAAAAACTGCCCGGTATAGCTCCCCTCGACCTTTGCTACTTTCTCGGGGGTGCCGACCGCCAGCACCTGTCCGCCATCGTCGCCGCCCTCGGGTCCGAGATCGATAATCCAATCGGCCGTCTTTATAACGTCGAGATTGTGCTCGATCACCGCCACAGTATTGCCGCGATCCACAAGCGTGTTCAGTACTTTGAGCAGCATCTTGATATCCTCGAAATGCAATCCCGTAGTCGGCTCGTCGAGAATGTAGAATGTGTTCCCGGTAGCGATTTTGGAAAGCTCGGTCGAGAGCTTAACCCTCTGCGCCTCTCCGCCGGATAACGTGGTCGCCTGCTGGCCGAGATGGATATAGCCGAGACCGACACCCGTCAACGTCTCCAGCTTGCGCTTGACTTTGGGAATCCTGGAGAAGAAACCGAGCGCCTCCTCGACAGTCATATCGAGCACTTCGGCTATCGATTTTCCTTTATATTTTATCTCCAGCGTATCGCGGTTATAACGGGCGCCTTTGCATGATTCGCATTGTACGTAAACGTCGGGAAGAAAATGCATCTCGATCTTGATAATACCGTCTCCCTCGCAGTTCTCGCATCGCCCACCTTTGACATTGAACGAGAATCGTCCGGGGCCATAGCCGCGGACTTTTGAATCGGGCAGTTGGGCGAAAATATCTCTGATAGGAGTGAAAAGACCGGTATATGTCGCCGGGTTGCTTCGCGGCGTTCGTCCTATTGGCGATTGATCGATATCTATCACCTTATCGACCTTTTCGATCCCGATAACCTCGTCATGCGACAAAGCTACCTTTTTCGATTGATAGAATTCACGGGAGAGTATCGGGTAAAGAGTCTCGTTTACCAGCGTAGATTTCCCCGAGCCTGATACGCCGGTGACGCAGATGAATTTCCCCAATGGAAACTCCACCTTGATTCTTTTCAGGTTGTTTCCCCGTGCCCCTTTAAGAATGATCCGGTCGCCGTTGCCTTTACGGCGTTTTTTCGGTATGGATATCTCGAGTTTACCGGCGAGATATTTACCGGTAAGCGATTTTGTCGATCGTTTGATTTTAACGGGCGTGCCCTCGGCCACAACTGTCCCGCCATGCTTACCCGCGCCGGGGCCCAGATCTATTATATGATCGGCGCTTTCGATAGTCTGTCTGTCATGCTCCACCACAAGCACCGTATTGCCGATATCCCGCAATGACGTCAGGGTATCGAGCAGGCGTTTGTTGTCGCGTTGATGTAAACCTATCGATGGCTCATCGAGGATATATAACACTCCGGTTAATCTCGAACCGATCTGAGTAGCCAGCCTGATACGTTGCGCCTCTCCGCCGGAGAGGGTTTGAGCCGAGCGATTGAGGGTGAGATAATCCAATCCGACATTTATCAGAAACGATAGCCGTTCGTTGATCTCTTTGAATATCTGACGTGCGATCGTCCTCTGTTTCTTGTTAAGTTTTAATTTATTGAAATACTCCGCGGTCTTTTTCACCGAATACGATGTAACATCGGAAATAGACCTGCCTCCGATTTTCACCGCTAGCGATTCTTTCCGCAGCCGCGCCCCGTCGCAATCATCGCACTGTTTAATAGACATGAATTTTTCAATCCATTCTCTGATACCGGCCGATTGTGTCTGACGATACCGTCGCTTGAGATTACCGATAACTCCCTCGAATCGGTTGACATGCTCCCAGATCCCCCTGCCGTTGCTGTGCTCCCATGAGAATTTGATCTCCTCCCGTCCGGAACCGTAGAGAATTATCTTCTGATGTTTCGCGGAGAGTTTGGCGAACGGTTTACGTAACGAAAAATCGAAATGTTTCGAGACCGCCCGCAACATGCCAAAATAATACGAACCACGAGGTATCCCCCAAGGCACGATCGCCCCCTGCGCGATTGATAGATTTTTATCCGGTACCACCAAATCGGGGTCGATCTCCATATTATAACCCAATCCCGAACAAGAGGGACAGGCCCCGAACGGCGAATTGAATGAAAACATCCGCGGGCTTAATTCCTCATAGGAAATTCCACAATCCTGGCAGGCGAATTTTTCGGAAAATATCAGCTCTTCCTTGCCGATACGCTCGACAATGACCATACCCCCACCGAGTTTCAATGCTGTCTCCAGCGAATCGGTGAGTCTTTTCTTAATGCCGTTTTTTATTATCAACCGATCAACAACGACCTCGATCGAATGTTTCTTCTTCTTGTCGAGCTGAATCTCGTCCTCTATATCGCGAACCTTACCGTCAACGCGCACCCGTACGAACCCCTCACGCTTAACCTCTTCGAATACCTCGCGATACTCACCTTTCCTGCCCCGAACTAACGGTCCGAGGATTTGAACACGGCTGTTTTGAGGAATTTCCATGACCGAATCGGCGATCTGCTGAACTGTCTGCTGTGATATCGATTTACCGCACTTGTAGCAATGTGGAGTACCGACTCGGGCGAAAAGAAGGCGAAGATAATCATAGATCTCGGTGACAGTACCCACCGTGGAACGCGGATTTTTTGCCGATGAGCGTTGTTCTATGGATATGGCCGGAGAGAGACCGTCGATAAAATCGACATCCGGCTTTTCCATTAACCCTAAAAACTGACGGGCGTAGGCGGAAAGCGATTCCACGTAGCGACGTTGCCCCTCCGCGTAGATGGTGTCAAACGCCAGCGACGATTTCCCCGAGCCGGAAAGCCCGGTAATCACAACC
>JAZGHS010000007.1:0-28999 GCA_036481315.1 Candidatus Zixiibacteriota bacterium
GATCTGGTGATCAATTACAGTTGGGACAGGATAGACTGGACTGAGGAAGACGAAACCGAAAACTATTTCGATACGTATTATTATATTGGTGGAAGTCATACTGTCTCGTTAACGGCTTACACAAAGAGATTTTTCAACGTATTTGTCCCGGGAGGCGGCTTGGCGGAGGATTATCACGAGGATTATCTGACCCTCGGTTTCGCTATGGGCAACCAGTTCGCATTGAATATCGGAGGATCGATCTCAAATAACGATTTCAGTCAGGATCCCCGAAAGTTGGGCTTCGTAGAATTTATCTTGAAATTCAGAAATCACGAGGTTATATTATTTAACGGGGGCGAACGCGGCGGGTTGATTTGCTCATCGGGAATATGTCAAGAAAGACCCACATTTGAGGGAACCAGAGTGATCATGTTTTCCAGATTTTAAGGAACGATTAAGTGAATGGAAATGTTAGAGTGTTAAATGGCTTGTTTGACTTGATGAGGCCTAATAGGAAAATTTCGCAAACAATGTAAAACGGATAAAACATGTTGCATTTATTGATTTCTATTATATATTACTCGAAATAGAACTAAAACGATTTGAAGGAGGCCGAATGAATTTAGGCAAAAGATTCGCGATTTTTGCGGCCGCGGCGTTTATCCTGTTTTCAGGCGATGCGTTTGCAGCCAGGCGACTTGTTGTGGGAGAGATGATCACCAACACGTCGTGAAGTTACTGTTACGCCGCTGATCTGGTCTTAGATCAGCTCGCTGGAGATCTTGAAGAAACCGTTGTTTTCATCAGGTATCATGGTTGGTGGCCTAGTTCCAATGACCCCTACTATCGGTATAATATATCCGAAAATACTGCCAGAGTCAATTACTATGGCGCCGATTATACCCCTCATTTCTGGATTGACGGGAATATTGACGCGGGCTCGAACAGGTTTGCCTGGGAAAACATGCTCAACGACGAAGCCGATGAATTTTCTCCTCTGGTAATAACCATAGAGGGTACTTACGATATCGAGGCTCTTGCCGGTGAGATCACGGTCACTATAATGGCCGAAGAGAATCCGGGATTATCAAATTTGAAACTCAGGGTCGCCTTAACAGAAAACCATATTCGCTGGCAGGCTCCCAATGGCGCGATATTACACGATCAAACATTCCGCGACATGATGCCTAGCACAGCGGGAATTGGGATCGCCATAAGTGAAGGGGAAACGGTTCAGGAGACTTTAGAATTCACGACCCCATCCCCTCTGGATCCGCTCAATTGCGTGCTGGTGGCTTTTGTTCAATCGGATCAAAACAAGCGAATCCTGCAGGCCGGGAGAATAAACATACCCGATTTGACTCCGACCGACGTGGAAGATGACACTAATGTTCCGGAATCCTTCACCCTCTCCCAGAATTACCCGAACCCCTTCAACGCCACGACCATGATTGATTTCAAAACCGCGGGCGGCGCGGTTAAACTGGAAGTTTTCGACCTGACCGGGGCTAAGGTAGGGACCCTTATCAACGGTGACCTGGAAGCCGGTCGACATTCAATCGTCTGGAATGGTTCTAACGAACAGGGTAGCGTATTAGCTTCGGGAGTTTATTTCTACAAGCTGAGCACGTCCGAAGGACAACAGGTTAAAAGAATGATCCTGTTGAAATAAATATTAGTATATGAATTATTCAAACCCTCCTTTTGTTAAAGGAGGGTTTTATTTTTGTGTGATAACAAATCGAAATGTTTTTAAATCAGGGTGGAAAAGACGTTACTTATCGTATTTTCGAGGGTCGGCGATTATCCCCTCGAGTGCGGTAGCGGCGGCTGTTGCCGGCGAGGCGGTGAAGATCTCCGAGTCGCTTTTAGCGCCATCGCCGTTTAACGCCCTGTTAGTTGTGGTAATCGCTCTCTCGCCGGAAGCCAGATTGCCCGGATTAGCAAGCAGGCAGGGGTCGCATCCCGGATTAACGACCACGCAACCGGAATCAACAAAGGTTTTTATAAATCCCTTATCCAACGCCTCGCTTAGGACTTTTCTTGAGCCCGGGACGATTATCATTCGCAGATCGCGATGAATTCGCCGTCCTCTCAATATCCTGGCCGCGATCTCGAGATCGTCGATTCGACCGCTTGAGCAGGAACCTATAACCACGATATCGATCTTTTTCCCGGTGGCATCCTCAATGGGAGCGACATGTTTGGCGTTGTCTGAGTAGCCCACCTGGGGAGTAAGGTAGCTTACGTCAACCTCGATTTCACCATGATAAACCGCGTCAGGATCCGGTTTAACAGGAGTGAGCCTCGATTTTGTAATTTTTTTGATATACCGTCCAGTTATCTCGTCGAACGGAACGATGGCCGCAATTGCTCCCATTTCCATAGCGACATTAGTCATGGTAAACCTCGCCGAGATAGACATGGAGGATATGGTGGGACCGGAAAACTCGATTGCCCTCGAGTTTAAGGTGTCGAAAGAGAGGTCTCTTAATAGTTTGAGCATAATATCGCGGGCATAAACCGCTTTTCCGAGATGCCCATTGATTACTATTTTTACGGTTTCGGGAACTGTGATAACTGTTCTTCCTGTAGCCCAGATCGAGCCCATTTCGTCGGTGTTTACTGAAGTTGCCATAGCCCCGAGACATCCGTACGAGCTGGTATGTTTATCGGTGCCGAAAGCTAGTTGCCCTGGCAGGATATGACCATTTTCAATTACGATCTGGTGACAGATCCCCTCTCCGTAATCATAGAAATTCCTGATTTTCTGTTTTTTAACGAATTCCCGAATGGTCTTTTGGGCTTCCGCCGATTCTCTGGATTTCGCCGGGATATGTTTATCCAGTACAACCACAATTTTATTGGCGTTCCAGACCATATCCTTATCGGTGTCGGCGAACTTTTCGATAACGGCCACGGTGTTTTCGTGAGACATGGTCAGATCGGGCTCGGTCGAAACGGTCTGGCCGATCTCCACCTTTTTCAAACCTGACGCTTTCGCGAGAATCTTTTGAACAGCTGTTTCGCGTCTCGAATTTTTCCTGTTGTTCATATCGATCAGACCGAGTTCAAGCTGTTCCAGACGAAGTTGAATCGGTTTCGAGTCGATTTTGTATTTTCGTCGCCATTGACGGAATCCGGCGGCTGAGATACCCAGCTCTTCGCCGGCCCGGGTATCGTCACCGTACCTCTCCCAGAGTTCCAGTATTTTTTCATCGGTATATTTCGGATATGAATACGGTCCGATCTTTTTTTTCTGACGCCAGTAGGCAACCAACCTGGCGGGCACACCGTAAACCTCTCCGATTTTTTTATCGGTGCGATATTTTTTTTGAAGCTCTAAAAGCTCTTTTTTCCTGGGTATTCTCAAGATCGAACCTTCAATCGATCGAATCCCGATTTTAGTAAATCGTAAATCTCTATCAAAGGAATAGATTGAACCTTGGTATCTGTGAAAAGGGGCATGAAATTGGTATCGCCCGTGAATCGCGGGACAATATGGATATGGATATGGTCTTTAACTCCGGCGCCGGCGTCAGCCCCGATATTCATGCCGATATTATATCCGGCGGCCGGGATTGCCTTGCCGATAATCTTTACCGCTTTCCTGGTAAGATCGAAAAACTCGTTTGATTCGATCGGTGTCAGCGAACTCAAATCGCCTTTGTGTTTTTTGGGGACAATCATCAAATGCCCGGCGTTGTAAGGATATTTATTCATTATAACTATATTGTATTTGCCCCTGAAAAGAATCAGGTTTTTGTGATCTGCTCTTTGCCTGAACCTATTGCAAAAGACACAGCCCTTTTCTTTTCGACCCAATATGAAATCGCGTCGCCATGCAGCCCATAAGTTTTCCATATAATAATACAAAAAAAATAATCTTCGAAGCTAAATCAAGAGAATTTTAACCGAAACGACTTTGATTTTATAGATTATTAAATGAAATGTCAAAGATTTATGGTCGCATCCGCCCAGCGGTCGTAGTGATCCTGGCCGGTAAGAAGCAGAATCTGATGATTTTTGGAGAGTTTCTTTAGTACTTTCATGACGTTTTCAAGCCGCCTGCCGTCATAATTGGTAAACGGATCATCCAATATCAGAATCGAGTTCTTCTCCTCGGAGATAAGGTCGGTCAAAGCCAAACGAACCGCAAGGTATATCTGATCGACCGTACCTGACGATAAACATTTTTCCGGGTTCACCCAGCCATCTTTCTCGTCGGACCATACCTCGAACTTGAGATTTGATTTATCGAATCGAACTTTGCTATAACGGCCGTCGGTGAGGCTATCGGCTATCTCCGACGTACGGGCGTTGAGGACCTCCAACTTGGATGTAAGGGCGTTTTGACGCGCTTCCTCTATGCATTGGGATGACAGATCGAGGATCTTCAGCTCATGTTTCAAATTATCGCTCTGTTTTTCGAACATTTCCAGACGTTCTTGGTAGCCGGTAAGCAATTCGGAGCCTCCCTCGGCCATCTCCATATACTGGGACAAAACCGCACGTTCTCTCTCCAGATCCTTGATTCGTTCCTCTATTTCGTTGACAACCAGAATCTCGCGTTCTATATCGGCGGGATCCAGCAGGTATGATTTGGATTCGTCGTTTTCCCCTAAAATCAGGACATTTTCCTTATTCAGTTGTTCGAATTTATCCTCGATATCGGCGAGGGTTTTACCGGATACGATCTCGTTATAATGGGCTGTTTGTTTTTCTAATTGACCGTCAAGCTCTTCATAACGCCACTGGTTTTTTTTCAATTCCTCTATCGATGAGACCAGATAATTGGAAAGCTTATCCGAGAGGTTGTTTTCCCGTTCCTCGATCTCTGTGCCGAGCGCTTCGAGTTTGGACGATAGCTTGTTGAAATTACCGGAGAGATACGATCGGTGTTGCCGCCGAGTGATTGTAATAGAGAGACCCATAATTAACAAACCTGCCGATCCGGCCAGGGAATACCATAAATAAGGCAAGGCGCCCGGTAGGATATTGAGAAAATGACAGGTGGCGGAGAAGCCTAACCCCACAAAGCCCAGCAGGGCCATAACCGTATTAATCCCACCGATTCGATATAATTTGAGATCGTTTTCCGCTTCACCGGTTTCCTCTTTGAGTTCGCCATATTTTGGCCTCAGGTGATTAAGGCTCGATTCGTGCTGCTCGATCTGGCTGAGTTCTTCTTTGCTCACCCTTTTAAGACCGGATTTTTGGGATTTTATTTCATCAATTTTTTGTTTCGCTTCACCGGCTGAAGTAATCTGTTTTTCAAGACGCTCTATTTCGGCAGTAAGTTCAGCAGTTGTCTTTGCGGCTTCCCGCGCTATCTCGGCTCGCTCGATATTCAGTTTGCGTTCGGCTAAATCGTCGCGAACGTTTACGAAAGCCGTTTCGACTTGAATAAGATCAGCCCGCTTTATCTTAAGCCCGGCCATATCCCGTTGAAGTTTTTCGATGTCATATTCGAGATCCGCCTTGAATTTGTTAAGTCTGTTTTCCTCTCCGGTTTCCGAGGTCAGGGATTCGATCCGTTGTTGGATTTTCTTTATATTCGATGACGCCGCGTGATCTTCATCGCCCCTGGTAGCCAGGGATTCGAGTTTGTCTTTGATAGCCTCTATGGAATCGTCGATATGGTTTATCTCACCCTGGTTGATAAAAGCGGTCGATCTGAATACCTCTCCGGAGGGCATCCCCAGTTTATCGGAAAGCCAAGATCCGATATCGGCGGTTTCGCCGCCGGGGAGGTTGACATTTTCGGGAGCGAGAGCGGCAACGTGTTTCTCAAAATCCTTGGTAAGCTTGAAATTGTCCCCGTCGACATCGAGAGTGGCCTCAAGAACCGGGGCACGATTCTCTCCCCATCTTGCCGCGCTGGATATAAACTCCTCGTTGGCAGCGGGATCGGCGAATAAGGCGGCCGCCACGGCCCAGGCGATGGTCGATTTTCCGCCTTCGTTAGGCCCCTTGATAACATTGAGCCCGGGTACAAAATTCGCGGTAAAATTCTCGAATTTACCGAAATCGCGCAATATGATTTGAGAAATCTTCATATTACCATGGCTCCCGTCCCGACAAGAGCGTATACCCGACTTTCAAAGACTCTTCAAGATCCTTTTTCTCGTCGCTCTCGGAATTGTTCAGTTTACCGATCATCAGTTTTAGATACTGTCCCATAACGGTTTTTTCTTGGACTTTGATTCCGGAAATGTTATCGGGAAGTACGCTCGTTTTATCTGCGAATTCTATATTCAAAAAATAATCCTCGAGTTCCTCACGGAGTTGATTGATATTCAATCCGGCCTCGAGCAAAGCCAGCCCGGTCAGAGAGACTCTTAAAAGCACGTTGTCTCCTGCTGATTCCAAAATCCTGGTTTTTAAATCATCGACATTCGCCACGGTATCCATAGGGATCTCTAACTGTCGCCAAACTACTTCTCCCACCGATATCTTATCTACCTTAATCGACTCACCATCAAGATTGATCATTAAGAAATAGCCAGCACCCTCTAATTCCGGGGCGAATGTCACCGGGGAGCCGGAATAAGCGGCTTTCAATCCCATATCGACAAAGTTTACGGCCTCATTGCGGCCTCCGAGAGCGATATAATCGAATCCGACATTAAACAGCTTCTCACGAAGAGGGGACAGTTGTTGATCTTCCGGCTCTCCGGCCGTTTCGATGTCGTCGTAAACAACCGCCACATGATGTTTAAACTCGCCTGAGCCTTTAACGTTTTCGGGCAGTTCGTCGCCGTCGCGCGAAAGCAGATAGCCGTAGATCTTAATCGATTTATCGGTAATCTCTACGGTTGAACTCTTATTTTCAGCCAGGATATGGATATTTTCCGTGGGGGGGGAAATCTGCCAGCCCGCCCAAAAACTCTCTTTTTCGAAACGATCGGAGGATCCCGGTATTATGACCGTGTGTATTTTCTCCAAACGTTTAAGCTCGTTAACTACTAAATCTATCAGATTTTGGGAGATGTCGATATTGGCGAAAGTATCTCCAGCAAGGATTACCAGATCGACTTTCTGCTCGATAGCGGTGTCGATAATCTTGGTGAAAGTAGATTTTATACCGGCTCTTAATTTATCGCCGGGAAATCCCGTACCTGAGAATGCCCTGCCGAGTTGGATATTTGATGTTTGTAAAATCTTCATACCGTTAGATTTATTATCGGCAAATCATATAAAGGATTGAAGAATAAAATCGCGGTAAAATGGCCTTTTCTAAAGCAGAAAACAGCGGATGTCACGGCCGATTCGCGTTGTTAAGTGTCTCCGGGGTTTGGAATTACTCTCGATAAGTTAATCTGCAAACAGCCTCCATGTGGAAAGTATGGGGAAACAGGTCTATGGGGACTGCCCTGTTCAGTTCATATCCGTTTTCCAGAAGCGATTTTAAATCGCGGGCGAGTGTAGCTGGATTGCAGGAAATATAAACGATTTTACGAGGTTTCATGGCCGCTAAATGTTTGAGGGTTTTGGGATGACATCCGGCGCGGGGAGGATCGAGGATCAATAGATCGCATTTTTCATCGTTTTCAACCGCTTTTTTCATATATTCTTCCACATCCCCGGCTAGAAACTCTGCGTTGGAGGCGCTGTTGATACGGGCGTTGATTTTAGCGTCCATGACAGAATCGGTCACCGTTTCCACACCGATTACCTCGCTGACGAGATCCGAGAAATAAATCGCTATAGTGCCGGTACCGGTGTACAGGTCGATCATACGGTCGGTTTTCTCCGGTTCCGCTAGTTCCACGGCCAGATCGTATAGCCTCTGCACCTGATAACTGTTTGTCTGGAAAAAGGAGCTTGCCGATATCTTAAACTCCTTGTTTCCGAGTTTTTCGGAGATATGATCCGCTCCGTAGAGGATTTTCTCCTTGTCTCCTTTGGCGATATTCGCTTTTGCGCTGTTTACGGTATGCGAAACCGAAACGACCTTTTCGAACTTTTTCCCGATTTCCTCCCCAAGTCCTTTTAAATCATAATCGCCGTCGCCGGTGACGATATTAACAAGCGCCTGATCGGTAAATTTGCCCTCCCTGATTACCAGAAACCGCAAAAACCCCTCATGCGTGACTATATGGTAGGGGGGAAGGCCAAGTTCGATAGCGCGATCGCGAACAAACTCAACGATTTCATTGGAAAGCTCCGATTGAAGATGGCAGGCTTGAAGTTGAAAAACGTCTTTGAAACGTCCGGCAAAATGAAGCCCCAGCAGAATCTCGCCGTCGAGGCCGGCGTGAAACGAAAATTCCATTTTATTCCGGTAATAATATATTTTATGAGCGCTGATAATCGGTTCTATCGGGGGCTCGGGTATGCCGCCTAAATGCACCAGGGCATCTTTTAGTTGATCGGCTTTGTATTTTTTTTGGATGGAATAATCGAGATTCTGCCATTTGCATCCGCCGCATGGACCGAAATGCTTGCAGGCGGGAGCGATTCTATGCGGCGACGGTTTGATCAGGGTTTCGACTCTCGATTCGGCGAAATTTCCCCGGGCTTTATAGATCCGAGCATCGATCTCATCACCGGGGTAACCATGCTCTACAAAAACGACGAAACCGTTTACTTTTGAGACCCCTTTACCGCCGAACGCGAGGGAATCGACTGTTAATCTTATTAAATCGCCTTTTTTTGGTTTAGTCATTATTATCCCTCTATCAGTAAACTCCCGTCACCGGGCGCAAGTCAACAATCAGATATTCTTATACTTCGCGCAAATAAACGCCCCAATAGCGGCGGTGTCAATCTAATGTATAGTTGTTATGAATTAAATTGTTAAAATGTTCAGGTAACGGCCTGGACAAAAAAGATATCGCCGCCACGCTCGATCATGAAGACGATCCTGTAACCCTTGCCGATCTTTTCCATAACGCCGATATAATCGTCGAGATCCCTGACCTTGTGTTTCCCGATCTGCCTTATTATATCGCCTTCTCTAAGACGCCAACGGGCGGCCCAGGCTGTTTCCGACGCGCCGAGTACCAAAACACCGTGACGGTCAGCTACACCTATATAGCTGGCCACCGATGAGGTGATCTCCGCTGTCTTCAGGCCGAATTTATCGGTTTTGTTGGGGGCTTGCCTGGTGGGGATCTCCTCGGGGATTATAACTAAGGAATGCTCATCCTCCCCGCGAAGAATATTAACGCCAAGGGGACGACCTGTCCGGGCATAGCTTTCGATCTCCTCCCAATCTGCCTCGCTGTTCATTTCCATTTTTCCCACGCTTATGGGAACATCGCCCGGTTTGAGGCCTGCTTTCGACGCCGGCGAGTTCTCGCTCACCGCTGAGATAATTAATCCCCTGGTTCTTTTCAATTCGAGGCTCTGGGCTATTGCCGGAGTGATAGCCTGGACCCGTAATCCTATCCAGGCCTTGACAACCTCCCCGAACTTCAGAATATCGTTAATGACCAGTTTGGCCCGATTGACAGGTACCGCGAAACCAACCCCCTCCGATCCACGGCTGGAGGAGAATATAAAGGTGTTTATCCCTATTACCTCCCCGAGAGCGTTTACCAGGGGGCCGCCGGAGTTTCCGGGATTGATGGCGGCATCGGTCTGAATCATCTTTCTATAAGTCGCCAGCTGTCCTCTTTCGGGTTTGATATCGCGGTTGGTGGCGGAGATCACCCCTACGGTGACAGTCGGCTTGGTATCGTCAAGAAGATAACCAAACGGATTTCCTACAGCTATGGCCCATTCGCCGATAATGAGATCGTCGGAATCCCCCAGCACGGCGTTGGAGAATTTCACCGTAGAATCGGCGTAAATTTTCACGACCGCAAGATCGGTAATCGGGTCACTGCCCACCAGGGCGCCAGGGTATTCGTCGCCGTTAATCAAGGTAACCCTGATCTCCTTGGCGCCCTCCACCACATGATGATTTGTGAGAACGTAACCTTGGGGATTGATGATAACGCCAGATCCGAGGGAGAGGACAGATCGTTCACGTTTCGGCGGAGGGAGGAACAGAAAATCCCAAAAATCCGATCCGAATGGAGAACTGTTTCTCGATTGTACTACCTGAATTACGGAAAGGGAGACGACGGCCGGTTCGATCTTCTCGGCGGCTCTGACAATTGCGTTTCGCCGCGACGAATAGATGGCGTCGGAAAGGTCGACAGGGTCTTCCGATGTCACGTTTGATTCTAAAGCCGCCTGACCATAGACCGAATCATCCGATTGTTCTAATTGCGTATCGGTAACCTCCGACGGGGATATTTCGAAATAGCCCAACGCGGCGAACATGAATACCGCGCCCAGGGCCCCGCCGATTACCACGGCCGATAATGTCGATCTTAATCCTGACATACTTCTATCATAATAATTTACTGTTTTTTATACTGGAATCCAAAACGAAAGTTTCGCATAAAATTAAATGAGATTTTCTGTTATCGTGTTATCCCCCGATTAGAATACGGCGCAACCGCAGTCGGTCTCGGCGCAGCATTCGCATTCTATCTGAAGAGTGGCATGCTGAATTCTATATTTATCCTTGAGAAAATCGGAAACGGATTTCAAGATACGCTGGGAATTATGGGTCGGTTGATCAGGAACGCTAACGTGTGCCGACAATACCAGGTTTGACGACGATATAGTCCAGATATGAAGATCGTGCACGGATGATACGCCGTCGATATTTTCCATCGCCGTTTTGATTTCAGTATAATCGATATTGCCCGGGACACCCTCTAGCAGAATATTCGCTCCTTCCTTAAGGATACTAAAAGCGCCGAAAAGGATTATTATGCCTATAAAGAAAGATATAATCGGATCGGCCAGGTAATTACCGGTGAATAGCATTATCAATCCGCCTATAACCACTCCCACTGAGGCAAGCATGTCCCCGAGAACATGCAGGAAAGCCGCGCGGACGTTGATATTCTCTTTGGCGTGGCCGTGAAGCCTGAAAATGACGATCGAATTGCCGGCCAGTCCTATAATGGCAACCGTTAGCATCAACATCGATCTTATGGGTTCGGGTTCTATCAGACGATGATACGCCTCGATAAAAATATATCCCGACAGGACAGTCAAAGTAACACCGTTAATTATGGCCGCGAAAACCTCGGCTCTTTGATAACCGAAAGTTCGTCGCGGGGACGGTGGCCTTCTGGCTATCCTGATCGCGATTAGAGAAAGCCCCAACGCCATAACGTCGCCGAGCAGATGACCGGCGTCGGACTGTAGAGCCAGGGAAGTGGATATAAAGCCGCCGATAACCTCGGTTATAAAAATTCCAAATGTTATAAAAAAAGCCCAGAGAAGTTTTTTCTCCACCCCGGAACCCTGCTTGTGGCCGGCATTGGTGTGCTGATGATCTTCGCAGTTCATTCGATTGATTCCAGTTTGATTCCGTGCCTTTTGAAAAGGGCGGCGGTGACCCCGGCGCCCGTTATTTTTTGATTATTCCGGTAAATATTAAGCGTTCCGCAGGAAGGGCTGTTATTTTTCAGATAGGCGATCGTCGCCCCCTCCCTCAGAGCGGTATTCAGAGCTGACTGCGCCCCTCTCAGGTAGTTATCGGTAACATCTTGCCCTTCAGTATTGATCACCGAAGATTTTCCGTCCAAAACGTCAAAACCGTCGCCCGAGACTATCTCCGCGGCGGCTCGAGGGCACGCCAATCCGCCACCCATTTCGGGGCAAACAAGGATAACCCCAGCCTCCTTTGGAATTACCAATCTCTTATCTTCCAGTCTCTTACCGTTCCAACGACAGGTTTTGCCAAGGAGGCATCGGGATACTAAAACCGTAATTTTCATTTACCGCAATATATTGAAACAATAGTTATCAGCAATTAAAAAAGACCTTACGAAAAATAACGTAGAGTTTATAGTGGAATCTTATGAAACGATTGATCTGATTATGTATTTATACGGATTTGACGGGCTTTTCCCGATCCGGATCTCATAATGGAGATGCGGCCCCGTGGAATAACCCGACGATCCAACCAGGCCTACCAGCTTATGCCGGCTTATTTTCTGACCCTTTTTAACCTTAATTTTGCTTAAATGACCGAAATAAGTACGCATTCCGTTGCCGTGATCGATAATCACCGTATGGCCCAGTTTGGTTTGATAGCCCGCGTATTTGACGATTCCGTCAGCGGTCGCGTAAACCGGCGTCCCATTAGGAGCGGCTATATCGAGGCCGTTATGAGGTTGATACGATCCGGTAAAGGGATCGTTATGCATACCGAATCCCCTGGAGAGTATTCCCTCGCAGGGTTTGATTGTAGGAATACGATCGAGGTCGGATTTTTTCCCCTCGACTTTGGCGATTAGCTCCTCGAACGAGGCATTCTCAAATTGTAGCTGACGCTGGATCTTCTCTATATCCTCTTCCACCAGCCACGTTCTTTCGCCCAACTCGGAATTAATCGGCGGGAAATCGACAGCGTCACCACCGATACCGACTTCACGCATCTCCGGATCGATGGTTGGCAGATCGAAGATAAGCCTAATATAATCGTCCTTACGTATTATTTCGGACATTTCGGCCCTGAGACCGTATACCGTTCCCTCGAGTTGGGCAATTTGCGATGATAGCTGTTCATTTTCGAAAGTCAAATCGATTAGACGCTGTTCATCTATTGACGTTGTGATAAATCCGACCGCAAAATAAGCGCTGACAGTGATAAACGCGACCATCAAGAAAATAGCGGTATATATAATACGCTTGCTGATCTGCTTGTTAACGACCGCATCGCTTGATCCTGGTACTATTATTAAAGAGTATTTATCATTCATCCGTTAGCGCCCTTTTTTCGACTTTTCAATTAATCGCCAATTTATTTTGTTTGAATAAGACTGTCAAGTTTTTTTCCGGTTACTTTATTAACAAATATTCCTTTTTAAGGATCTTGCCTACGACCTTGACGAATTTTTCGGTGTTCAGATTCTGCAAACTGTAGAGATGCCAACAGGTTTTTTCCGGCATCTTGAATTGAGATTTTCTTTTTCCTGCCACGACGCCCTCCTAATTTGGGCGCCCCGCCGATATCAAAGTTTTAAAAGATCCACAAGAGTTATCGGCAGGAGCGCTTGATGCTTAATAATTTCAAACAACCGATTATACAGCTTGCAATTATCGTTCCGGCTCAACCAGACGGTTATTCAATTCGAAACGGCAAGTTAAGGCGTTGAGAATAAACAGGTTGACTCATTGAAAGCAACGCGGATATAGACAATAAAGTCTCTTTAGATATGGGGAGTTCCCCATGAATGTGGCATTTCATCCACTATTTGGTATGGGGAATGCGGAATTTAAAATCCGGAAAACGAATTATCTCAATAACTTCCCGCGGAGAGACCGCGATGAAATAAGAGCAAAATACGGTTTATCCCTAATTATGCATCTTATAGATTAATCGTCTTTATCATCGTATTCGGGAGGTATTCCCGCCGGAGGGCTGTTGTCTATTCCTCGTCCCCCGAGCGCTTTGATGAGTATATGAAAAACCGCTCCTATAATCGGGAGGAGCATAAATATCATGATTACGACAGCCCAGAAAGTATGCTCGCTGAAAAAATTGGTCAAAGCTTCGGACATAAATTAAATTTACCGATTTGCCTGCCCGGAGTCAAGGCCGGAACATTTCGATAAAATTATAGATATTCACACAAAATAAAGCTTATAATAACGAGCGTATGCGACTTGAATATTGAAAGAAAGGATTATCTTGAGGAAATTCGATATTATCCGGAAAACGTCGATTTTGACGGCAGCCTTCGCCATTTCCGTATTTGCGAATGAACCGCCCGATGCTCCCGAACCTGACCTGAATCTCGGTTTCGATGTTTTGTACGGCGGTTACAAGATAGGCGAGATAGATATTACCCGGAGCCAACCGTTCCAATATGAGGATCATACCTCGCGCGAGCTGGAATGCCGAATAGAATCGAGTGTGTTGATCGACCATCGAGGACTTTATCGAAGCATTGTCGATGATCAGTACACCGTGGCTTATCTTTTAGCGGACAACACTACCGCCGGGAAACGTAGAATCGACGAATACCGGTTCGATTATGACAAGGGCAAGATTCGCATAAAAACCGAATTTCCGCAACGGGGGGAATCGTCGAGCACTGAAAAGGATTTTTCAAGAGCCGATAAAACGTACTTCGATTCCATATCGCTGATTTTCAGACTGAGCGAGGCTCTGGATACCCTGAAAGCGCCGCTATATGTTCCGGTATTCGTTTACTCCAGATCCGATTCGATATTAATAAGATCCATTAACGCCGAGGATGTCGCCGGTCCGGACGGAAAAAGCATTGCGGCAAAACATGTTTCCGGATATATCCCGTTTAATACTTTCCCGGGTGTGGGGAGAGAATTCGAGATCTATATTTCGGACGATGACGAGAGGATCCCTTTAAGAGCCGAAATACAGATGGCCCTCGGACGGGTGGAGATAATCCCCCGTCCACGATAGCTACTCAGCATAGTTATAAGCTTGACTTGGGTATGAAACGGGCATAATATCGGGCGTATGATAGAGATCCGGGAAGCCCGCGAAGACGAACTTCTGAAAATAGGCGTGTTGTGGGGAGAGTTTATGGCCTACAACGCCGCTTTCAACGATTCTTTTAAAATAAAGAAAAAAGCGAAGACTATTTTCGCGAAAGAGATGGGCGAGCGAAACGATAACGCAGACTGTCGTCTGGCCGTAGCCGATGACAAAGGCGAAATTATAGGATTTTGTTACTCGTACATTTCTTTGAAACCGAAATATTTCAAGTTGGAAAAATTCGGATTCATAGGTGATTTATTTGTAAAAGACGATTGCCGCAGAAAGGGTATCGGACGGCTTTTGGTGGATGACGCGTTGAGTTTTTTCAAAAAACGCAAGATCAAGCAGATAGAACTCCTGGTCGCTCAAAAAAACATAAACACAATCAAATTCTGGGAGTCGATCGGTTTCGGCCATTTGCTTACATGGATGTTCAAACGGATATAAAATTATGAAAAACAGCAATTCGAACGACAATTCTGAAAATTACAAGGGCTATAAAGGCACGGCGTTAAACCGCTTAAAGGAACTCGGAGTGAAAGTCTGGTCGGATGTGGAAATCACAACGGATAAGGGATCTTTTAAGGGTGTGATTCTTCCCCGTTCGGAGAGCGCCGACGATCTGCATATCGTTTTGAAAATGCACAACGGCTATAATATCGGTATCCTGGCCGAATCGATTCGGGAGGCGAAGGAGATCGGGTATAAAGAAGCTCATTATAAGATTCCGGAACAGGATTTTCCAACCGATCCGGCCAAACCGAATGTGACATTGCTTGGTACCGGCGGGACGATTGCCTCCAGACTGGACTATCGCACCGGCGCCGTAATCCCGGCGTTCAGCCCCGGCGAGCTTTATGGGGCGGTGCCCGAACTGGCCGATATCTGCAATCTGAAAACGTTGAAACTGTTCGGCATATTTTCCGAGAACATGGGGCCGGAGCAATGGATCGCGCTGGCTAAAGGGATAGGCGAGGAGATCGCCAACGGTGTCGACGGCGTAGTCATCGGGCATGGCACAGATACCATGCATCATACCGCCGCGGTTCTTTCGTATATGGTTCAGAATACGCCCGTGCCGGTTGTCATGGTCGGCTCGCAGAGATCGTCGGACAGGCCGTCGTCAGATGCCGCTTTCAACCTGCAATGCGCCGTCTGGACCGCCGCCCACGCGGATCTTGCCGAGGTCGTAGTCTGCATGTTCGGACCGACATCGGATAAATACAACCTGCTCCACCAGGGGACGAGAGTGCGTAAGATGCACTCGTCATATAGATCGACATTCCGCACCCTGGGCAACGTGCCGCTGGCCATGGTTGAGCCGGGCAAGATGACCCCTATCAAGGACGATTTCAAACATCGACGCAAAGATCGCGACGTTATAATCGATCCGGTTTTCGACGACCGTGTGACGATTCTTTATTATTATCCCGCCATGAAACCGGATATGATCGAAAGCCTGGTGGATAACGGTTACAAGGGGATAGTCATCGCCGGAACCGGGCTTGGGCATGTGAATAAGCCTTTATATGAACCGTTGCGCAAAGCGGTCGATGCGGGCGTACATGTCTACATGACTGTGCAGACCTTGTGGGGGTACGTGCAGATGTTCGTCTATGATACCGGCCGCGACCTGATGGATCTGGGAGTGGTTCCCGCCGCTAATATGCTTCCCGAGGCCGCCTACGCCAAGCTCGGTTGGGTATTAGGGCATACGGATGATCGCGAAAAGGTTAAAGAGATGATGCTGACCCCGATCGCCAACGAGATCACCGAGCGCGAGCCGTTCGACGGTTACTTGATCATGCAGGGTGGCGTCCCCGAGGTCGACGAGTTTATAGGGAAATTGAAATTGTAAGGGGTTTGATTAATCAAACCACTTTATAAATGTCTATTGAATTCCGTAGGGGCGAGGTAACCTCGCCCTATGAAGCAGTCAGGAAGGGATTCCTGACTATGCGATTAAGTTCGTGGTTGGCGTACCATCTGGTGCGCCGACATTCGGGGTTGTCGCGGCGCACATTAATTTGCTTACATCAAGGGTAGATTGCTTCGTCCCGCTATAGCGGGACTCGCAAAGACCGAGGTGCCATTTCTTTTCCATTGACATTCATAAAACGTCGCCTACCTTGTCCGCTCTATGCTGCCTTTGTTTTTAATCTTCGTTCTGATAATCGTCTTAATAAGGTTCAAAGTCCCTATCGGCTTATCGTTGATAGCGGGAGCGTTGTTTCTGGGTGTTTGGAGTTTCGGCATCTCTAAAGACTTTTGGATGCTTCTCTATCAATCCCTCATAAATCTCAAAAGCTGGAAACTGGTACTGACGGTCACCCTCATCCTCACATTTGCCAACCTGTTCGAGATGGCGGGGTTTGTCAAATCGATGGTGCGTTCGCTGGAATCGATTTTGCCGCCGAGATGGGTTGCCCGGGCCGCTCCGGCTATAATCGGGTTTCTTCCCATGCCGGGCGGGGCGATGGTCTCCGCGCCAATTGTCAAAGAGATCGGACGAAATGACAATATCAAGCCGGAGATTTTCACAGCGTCGAACTACTGGTGGCGTCATGTCTGGGAGGCGGCCTGGCCGTTGTATCCGAGCATAATTCTGGCGGCGGCGGTGCTCAAAGTCTCGGTATGGGACGTGGCCATTATCAACTTTCCGATTAGCATAACTTGCATAGCCTCCGGCCTATTGCTCGGATCTATCGGGGGTAGAGTGAAATCGCCGGGCCGGGTAAATTTTTTACTTCTGCTAAGATCGCTCTGGCCGATTCTGACAATTGTCCTTTTGGGTTTAATTCTTAATATAGATCTGATCATTTCGGTAATCCTGGTGATTATAGTTTTACTCCTTACCCGTTATATCGATATTGCCGCGCTCAAAGTATCGTTGAAAAGGGGATTTTCCCCCGGCATCATATTCCTGATTTTCGGGGTGATGACCCTGATGTACGCCATGGAGGAGACCGGAGCCGCCGCGCTTTTTTACGAGGAACTGCTCGAATTGAGAATACCGTCGGCGCTGGTCGCTTTCGCGGTGCCGTTTGTTGTCGGGGTTTTGACCGGAGTAACATCGGCGTATATAGGCGTGGGGTTCCCGGTGATATTACCGCTTTTAGGCACAGAGTCCCTTTCATTTAATTCTGGTATGCTTTTGGCGTTCGCGGGCGGATTCATGGGTGTAATGGCTTCGCCGGTGCATCTTTGCCTGGTTTTAACCAGCCGCTATTTCAAAGCGTCAGTTGGGCTTACGCTTTTGAGGATATCACCGCTGATTGTCCTGACCTCTATTATTTCGTGGTTATTAGCGATTACATTATATAGTTAATATTATTTCAAGCCGTCCATTCTTGTTCCGATAAGCTATAGAGAGGGGGAAACATGCTTGATATTACAGGGATAATGATAGGGGTTTCCATGGTCTTGCTGACTTGGGCCGTGGCACGTTTAAACGATAAAGTAGATAGACATATTAAGAAATTCCGTCGATTTGAGGACGCATTGAAGAAAAGCGCTTCCGGGCGTATAAGACAAAATTCCACCGATTATAAGGAAACCCCTCAAGACGTTTACCAGCAATAGGTTGAGGGCGGCCTTGCCACGGGGCTTATTTTTTCGGGAACACCTTTATTATTATTGTGTATAATTAGTAAAAATAGATTGAGGGTCTTTTATGGAATCCAGTACTAATACGCGAAACAATCCCAAAGTTACTGATAAGGAACTGATGGAGCTGATTCAGGCTGGCGACGAACGCGCGTTTGGTATCCTTGTTGAGAGATTCCAGGATCGATTATTGAATTTTGTCGGACGAATAGTGATCGATCGGGAAACAGCGGAGGAATTAATACAGGAGACTTTTTTACGGGTATTCAGCCGGAAAGCAAGCTACACACCCGATTATGCTGTTTCCACCTGGATTTACACAATCGCCTTGAACCTGGCCAGGTCAGAACTGAGGAAAAGGAAATTGCGGCGGTATATAAGCCTCGATTTTATAAAAGAGGAGATCGACGCCGAATTGCCGGACAAAATAGATCTTCGGGCGGAAAGTCTCTCACCCATAATCGAGCAGGCTATCGCCAAACTTCCCGAAGATTACAAGACGGCCTTTATTCTCTGTGATATACAGAGGTTGCCTTATCAACAGATAGCGGAGGTAATGAGGGTGCCGGTTGGGACCGTCAAATCCCGGATCAACCGCGCCAGATCGATGTTGAGAGATAAACTGAAACCTTATAAGGAGATATACCATGAACTGTCGAGGGGTATCCCGCAGACTATCAGCTTATATTGACAATGAGCTTTCCCCCGGGATAAAGGATTCGGTCGAGGAGCATTTTAATTCCTGCATAGCATGTAAGAAGATGCTATCGGATTTGAAAGCGATTTCCGGGGCGGCCCGGACTTTACCGTCGTTGCAAATGCCGGAGGGTTTCAAAAAACGGGTAATGGATTCCGCGAGGGATCGAAATCGGAAGACGATTGCTGTCTCCGGTTTAAAGTTGAAGGCGGCCTTTTCGGGTTTCGCTTTTGTGGGCGCCGCGGTTGTGGTATTCCTTCTGGCAGGACCTAAAGCGCCGACCGTGACTCCCGAGATGACCACGCCGGATATCACCGCGGAGATCGGGAATCCGGCTGGAGAGCAGTCGGAATCTTTAGATTTCACCGAAGATCCGACCTTGAAGATCGAATCGTTTCCAATACCTGAGGACGCCAGGGCGATCGATTTCGCTATTAATGATTCTTCCATTTTGAATGATTCCTTGAAAATCGATAATTATATCCTGCCGGTGATCGAAAAGACGGACGAAAACATCAATGTCAACGTACAGTTTTAACGAGGTAGTTTATGGGTTCATTTGTAAAAATTATTACCTTATCACTGGTGGCGATATCGATTCAGCTTACGGGCACCGCCGACGGCGGAATCTTAAAATCGCTGGATGACGAACTTACGTCTCTGGTCGCGAAGACCGAACCCTACCTGGTCACGGTTAAGGGCGAAAGCGATTAGAGAAACCTGATAGCCACCGGAATCGTATTCGATAAAAGCGGTCACGTAACAACATCGTCGCACGCCTATGACGCCGACAGACACGAGGTTACGTTCAAGGACGGGGTTGCTTATCCGGCGGAAAAAATCGGTGTCGATCACCAATCCGGTCTGGCCGTACTGAAAATAATCGGCGGCGATTTCAAGCATCCGTCGTGGGGTAAATCTGAAAAATTGAAATCGGGCGCTTGGATTATGGTTGTGGGCAATTCGTATGGAACCCCGGCTACCGTAAATTTCGGTGTTTACGAAGGGAAGTCCGACGAGAATTTTCTAAAGCTGGGCGTCGGGGTAAGCCCCGGAGGTTCGGGCGGCGCTGTATTAAATACGGATGGTGAGATAATCGGTATTCTAATCGCACGCGAGGCCGAGAGCGGGTTGCCCGACGTAACCGATTATAGGAAGAGCTTTTATAACGCCAAAGAGAAATTAAGGTTCTTAAACTTAATGGGAGACTCAAAAGGCAAGGCGATTGCAATACCTATCGAACAGGCAATCGAAGTAGCCCGCGAGATTGTGGAGCATGGCAAGGTCAGGCGAGGATTCTTGGGGATAAGCCAGCGAAACCTAACATCGGGCGAACGTGAAAAACACAAATTGGAGCATGGTATCATGGTTGTTGAAATCGTTGATGATTCTCCCGCCGAGAAGGCTGGCCTGGAAGAGGGGGATATTATCACCGATGTCGATAAAGAGCCCATAGAAAATATATCCGATCTTTACTCCCTTATCAGGTCGCGCAAGCCCGGCGATAAGGTCAAAATCGATATAGCCCGCGGCGATAAGTTGGTTACGGTCAAAGCAGTATTGGACTCTACCGCGAATAAAGCGCTATTCGGCGGATGGAAATTAAAAGAGCCATTACCCAGGCTGAATATCGGCAAATCGCTCCAAGTGCTTGACAATATTGATCTTGAGAAAAGCATACGGGGTCTTGAAAGAGAGCTCGACCGGCTTCGTGACGAGCTGGCAAAGCTTCGGAATCGAATAAAATAATAAGCAGTCATCAAATCCAAATCCCTATATATCCCGTTATAAACTTCGGAGTTTAATTATCCTGATTCAACGGGGAGATCAAGCCGTTAAATAGTGGAACTCCAAAACGATGGCTCTTGTTAAGGATGTTAAGGTTGGTTGATGTCAGAAGGAGTTTTTTGGAGTTGACTGAACGTGGTGTGATGACTATATTTGAAATGGAAGGGTTGGTACTTTTAGAGGTTTAGGGAAGCGAACTACCTTGGGGGTATTAAGGGGGTAGTTTTTTATATTTGACAATTAATTTTAATCTGTAAGGAGGCAAAATTGAGAAGGCAGAACAAGAACAGCGGATTCACTATGGTCGAGCTGGCAATCGTTCTTGTGATTCTCGCGATTCTTGCCGCTATTGCCGTACCGATTTATTTGCAGTATGTCGAGAGCGCCAGGGCGGGAGAAGCGCAGGAAGCGATAGCCGCTGTCTGGGCGGCGGCCAAAGTTCATCACGCGGAGACGGGTCAGTGGCCCACGGATATTAATCAGCTTCGCAGGTTGAGCTTAGAGCAGGTAACAACCGATAGATGGAATTTTAACATAACTCCAGGCGCGAATGGAATCCAGACCCTCCGTGCAACATCCACGGGTTTGATGCCCGGCGGGGCGGGGCGGATTGTGTCTTTTGACGCTCAGCGCGGCAGGTGGAGCGGCTACGGTTTCGATTGATCTTTAACCTAATTATAAGGACTGGCGTATTTGGATAATTACGAAGCCACAGGCGGGGTGGTTTCGGCCTCGAAACCGTTAACCATTGACGATCTGCTTCTTTTTACCAAGGAGCAGGGAGCCTCCGACCTTCATTTATCCGAAGGTTCGGAGCCCATGGTGCGTATCGACGGCCGATTGCATAAGCTTGATCTTCCCGGGATGGACAGGGAGAAGGTCAAGGAATTGATATTGCAGGCCATGACCGACGATCAGCGCACTCGTTTCGAAGAGATTTACGAGGTCGACTTCGCCAAGGAAATAGACGACAGCACCAGATTCAGGTGTAACATCTACAAACAGCTGCAGGGAATGGCCGCGGCATTCAGGACCATCCCGGCGGAGATCAAATCATTCGAGGAGCTGTCTTTACCAGATATATTAAAGCAGTTGTCTCTTCTCGAGCGCGGTTTGGTTTTGCTTACAGGTCCGACCGGATCGGGCAAAACCACTACTCTGGCGACCATGGTCGACTGGATTAACCACCATAAGGAATGCCATATTATTACCATCGAGGATCCCGTGGAATATTTCCAGACCAGCAAGAACAGCCTTATCAATCAGAGGGAGTTGGGGGCGAATACCAAATCGTTTTCCAACGCTCTTCGGGCCGCTTTGCGTGAGGATCCCGATGTTATTTTGCTCGGCGAAATGCGCGATTTAGAAACGATCTCGCTGGCTTTAACCGCCGCCGAGACCGGCCATCTTGTATTATCCACCCTGCATACGTCGTCGGCGACCAAAACGATCGATCGTATTATCGATATCTTCCCGGCCGAACAAAAAGGGCAGATAAGATCGATGCTTGCCGAATCGTTGCAAGCGGTTTTGGCCCAGTCGCTTCTTCCCCGCAAGGACGGCGGCCGAATAGTCGCCTGCGAGGTAATGGTCGCGAATGTGGCGGTGAGAAATCTTATTCGCGAGGATAAGATTTATCAGATTCCATCGGTAATTCAGGCCGGAGGGAAAGCAGGCATGCAATCGTTGGATCAAAACCTGTTAAATCTCGTGGCCGAGGCCAAAATAGAAAAATCCGTAGCGGCTCAGAGAGCCGATAATCCGAAGTTATTTTTAGACTGAGGCGGATAATTTGAAAATCAGCTCCGATAATATAAACAGGGGTAACAGCCAGAGCGGGTTGACACTGATCGAACTCATCATTACTTTAATAGTCGTGGGGATTTCGGTACTGGTGTTTTATCAGATGTTTGTTACCGGGAGTCTGCTGATCACCGAACAATATCAACGTAGAGTAGCCTTGGAGCGCGCCGAAGGATGGATGGAGAAAATGAAGTATTATCAAATCCAGATGGGGGTAGTGCCGATGTCTTTCCAGCGCAATTTCGAGGATTTTATTGTAGTTCCCGACGATGAGCACGAGGCGATCGTGGCCGAATGCAGAATCAGTGTCGAGTACAGTTCTGAGAGAGACCCCAATACCAATATCCCGTACTACAGCGAGGTAGCGGTTATATACGAATGGGAGGCATTTTCGGGCAGAGAGTACCAGATCGAGTTACGCACGAAATTCTGAAGAATCGAAAGAAATAGCTATGAACTTTTTGAAAAAAATAATGAAGTCGGAAGCCGGTATGACGTTGGTTGAGATGGGAGTGGTGATGATCATCTCCTCAATCGTTGTAGTCGGGATGTTGACGGCTTATACCGATGGTATCCGTTACTGGAGAGCGTCGGCGGACAAAATGGTTCTCTATGACGAGGGTAGCATAGCGTTGGCTCTGATGTCGAAATGGGTTCGCAACTCGAACTTTATCAGGATAAGATCTTTTTCGGGATTACCGACCGCCAAACTCGATCTGAAATATAATAATCCGTCATGGGCGGCGCAATTTTATTTTGTCGAATCGGCTGGAGAGATCAGGTGGAACGATCAAACCGAGGGGCGTAACATTTTCAACCGTAGGCTTCTCCCGATGGTCAAGTACAGGGATCGCGGCCCCAACTACGAACCATATCTTTACGTTACGGACGCGCGGTTTACACCGCTTGATGATATCGGCACACCCAGTCCGACGCTTTTGGGGTGGTCATTGATTAGAATCGATCTGGTTTTGGAAAATCAAGGCGGCGACGAAGAGTTGCGTTTATCGTCGGTCGTAGCTAAGAGGAATTAATGATGATGACTTCGATTAAGCTATTCGCGGGACGCGCGGCCATTTTATCCGGCCGGAGCGCGGAGAGTCAACGGGGCACTATTTTGGTAATGGCGACCGTTCTATCGTTTGGCATGTTCCTTTTGGGTTTATCTTATCTCGGTTCGGTTCAGTCAATTCAACATGATGTTAGCTACGAGCTTTCTGATACTCAGGCGTTCTATGCCGCCTATGCGGGTCTGGCGGACGCCGAACTCGAGGTCAGGACCGGCCGTATCGGGTTTAACCACCTTGGTAACTGGGTCAACTATTATGGTCAGACCGGGTATCAAAAAGGGGTAAGGCCCGGGCAGATAAATAATTTCAATTTCGGTATAGCGACCGGTTTTACTGTCACCGGTATAGGAACTTCGACATATTATGGCTGGAACGACAATTCTCAGCGAACGCTTAACAAGAGCTTCGAGATATCGACATACGCCGATTATTTGTATATTTCCGATCGTGAGCGCGATCCTGTCAGGAATGATATTATAAGTTTCTGGACCCCGGATACATTAGACGGCAAAGTTCATTCGAACGACACTTTGCATTTTAGCGGATCTCCCAGGTTTATGAAAAGGGTTACTTCTTCAGCGTCGGTTATCGTCCCGTCGAATACTTACGCTCAGTTCGACGAGGGTTTGGGTCTTAACGCCAGCGAGATAGTTTTCCCCAATCAGGCCGATGAGATTAGGAATAACAACGGGTATCCCGGCTGGGGAACGCACGATCCGGATTCGCTCACCGAGATCACGTTCGACGGCATAAATATCTATCGACGTTACTGCGGTGAAGATTCTTTAGGTAACTTTACTTGCAGCCCCGCGCAGATAAGAAACGCCTTTTTTGTTACAACCCCGGTTACCGGCGCTTTGTTCATCGAGGGAAAAGTCATCGTGAAAGCTGATCGCGGCGGAGCGGATATTATGGATAACTCCTTTACCTCTATGGGATTCGAGGGACAAATGACCCTGGCTTCGTCGGATACCATGATTATCCCGGATAATCTTGTTTACAGGTGGGCCAATGGGGATAATTCGGTTCCGACAAATATTATCGATGTATTAGGATTGATTTCGGAAAACTTTATCATGATCGGTGAAAATGTCGACGACACGGTATATATTAACGCCGCCATGGCCTCTATCAATGGATCCATCACGGTTCAGGATATCTACAGATACGGTTATTCCAATGAAAAGCAATCGTTATTTATCTACGGTTCTCTTGCTCAACGTAACAGAGGCTTGGTGCATTCGAGTTACGGCGGCGGATTAAGAGGATTTATCGAGAAGGATTATCATTATGATACCAGGCTGCGACTCAACCCGCCGCCACATTTCCTTCCTATATTAAATAGCCCTTCGATTTACTATGAGGGATTTTACGACAACTAAGTAAATATGATGATAGATATGCTTAAATTCAAGGAAAAGAAGCGAGTTATTCGATACAGGTTTTCGCGAATTCATTCGGGGAGGAGTTTATGAGAACATCCGTAACGAATGGTCAGCGCCAGAGAGGTTCTGTGCTGGTGATGGCGACAATACTTTCATTTGGCATGTTTGTAAGCGGGTTATCGTATCTGGGTTTGGTCAATAAGCTGGTTCTCGAGACGGACGACTATGTAGTTCGCAACCAGGCTATGTATGCAGCCATGGCTGGAATGGTTGACGAAATAATGTACGCCGCGATTTATGCGCCCGGTCACAATCATCGCCTGAAGAGAGCGAATTATTTCGGCAGTGTTTATACGTCGGGGAATTTAATCTACGGGGGGCAACAACAAGGGATGTTCGGTGGTGTCAATGTTTCATACAGCTCCGTAGGAATCGGAGCGGCTACCAGCCATTCCGGGGCGAGCTACGAATACAGGGTTTCCAGCGGTCATAAATCATCCACTTTCGCCGATTATCTATACCTCACCGACGCCGAGACCGACATGGTGGGCGGCGGGACGATCTATTTCTGGACACCCGATACTCTCGACGGCAAAGTACATACCAACGATCATATCAGTATAATGCCGTGGGCGGACCGTCCGGTGTTTTATAAGCGGGTAACCTCGTCGGCGAGTTACATATATCCTACCGATAATCACGCTTATTTCGGAGAGGGATTGTATTTAAATATGCCCGAGATTTATTTCCCCGATCAGGCGCTGGAGATACGCAATTACGCGGCGGGTCAGCACACTTATGGCAGTTATACTCAAAATGAGGTTTACTGGATATTGCTTTTAAACGGCGGTTACAAGATAAATATGTCGGAGGACAGGGGGGATACCTGGCTTCAAGATTTCAGTGACCTGGAGCTTATTCCGATACCAGCCGCCGGGGCGATTTTTGTTCAGGGGAAATGCTGGGTATCCACAACGGAATATCCCGATATGCAATATCCTCCCGAGGCTGGATTTAACGGACGGGTCACAATCGGCAGTTCGGATACTCTGTATATTCGGGGAAAAACCATAGTATCCTGTTGGGATAGTTTTTCCAGGACGATTCCTCTTACCTGTAATGACGCTATCGGGCTGATTTCCGAGAGGTGGGTGCTTGTATCGGATCGTATTCCCGACGATCATTACGGTATCGAGATAAACGCCGGTATCGCCGCCTTACGCGGCTCCTTCTCTGTCGATAAGGTATATTCCAACGCCAAGGAACATGAATCGTTGTTGGTTTACGGATCGCTTGCGCAGTATCACCGGGGAATTGTTCACAGGGGTTCATGCGGTTCCGGGATGGGATACTGCCAGAAAGATTATAAGTATGACGATAGGTTCCGCGATAATCCGCCCCCGCATTTTATCCCTATCGACAATGAGAAACCGATATATCAAGAGAATTTTTATAATTAGATAATGGAAGTCGTTAATTAAGGAGCGCTATGGCAAAATCGTCTTTTGGTCTGGATATAGGCAACTATTCGGTGAAATTGGTTGAGATCGATTCGGAGGACGGTCGGCACAGGTTGAAGAATTTTTCGATCGTGGAGTTATACGACGAGAACGAGGAATTCGAGATAGAGGGAGCCGGATACAGTCGTCAGGTTGAAGCTATTAAGAAAAGCTTCAAGCAACTCAAAGTCAATCCCAAGCGAATCAGGGGCTTGAATTGCGGCGTAGGCGGCACAAATGTCGCGGTAAAGCAAATTCGGTCGATTTCCCTGGCCGCCGAGGAACTTGAGTCGTCGTTATCCTTCGAGGCCCGTAAGCATTTACCGCTCGATGATACTGACGCTATCATGGATTACCAGATTCTCGATGGCGGGGCGGAGGCGGCCCAGATGGATATTCTGTTGGTGGCCACTACGAAAAAAGCTTTCGAGTACCAGGTCAAACTTTTGAAAGATCTCGGTGTCAGTCCCAGGATTATCGACGCTGAGAGTGTAGCTTTGGTAAATTCGTACTTTTTGACCAGGGGCAAACCGGAAAGCGAAAGCGCCCTGGCTTTTCTCGATATCGGGGCTAAATTTTCTAGCCTGAGTATTTTCTCCGATCACGGTATTTTCTTTTCCAGGGAAATCGCTATCGGGGGGCACAAGCTCACCGAGGATGTCAAGTCTTTGCATGAGGTAGAGTACGGCGAAGCCGAACATCTGAAAAGAGAAAAAGGAATGGGAGCTCTTTTGGGCCGTTCGGATACCGAGGGATCGTCGATACGCGTAGCTCGTCGGATGGCGCTTGACGGGCTTATTGACGAGATCCGTCGTTCGTTGCGTTATTATACCAAGGAAACCGGGATCAGGGATTTCGAAAAGGTTTTGATGAGCGGCGGGACAGCGTCCATGCCGAATCTTAATTCGCATCTGGCCAAGTCGTTATCTATGGACGTGGAGATTTACAATCCGTTCGAGATGTTCACAGTGCCACCTGCTTTTAACGAGAATATCGGGTCGCAACTTGCCATAGCCTGCGGTTTAGCCTTGAGGGAGGAATAATGAAGGCGCAATATTATTCCATCAATCTCAATAAGGCATCCAACAGGTTCGATCAATTCGAGCAGGCCCAGAAGCGCAGGAAGGCGATTACTCTCGGTGTGTTTTTCGCGTTTCTTATTGTAATTGTCGGAGTTGTCGGGTACAAGGCATTTCTAACTCAGAGAACCATCGATGGCTATCGCACCGAGCTTGGCACTATCGAGGAAAGAATCGCCACTCTTGAAGCCTCCAGCGATTATCTTTCGCCCGAAGATCTGTTTACCCTGGCCAATATCACCAGGGAGAGAAAGATCTGGTCGGAGAAGCTCGAGATTCTGGGGAATATTCTTCCCAAGGACGTTGCCATAACGGAATTATTGTATGACCGTAATGTCAACGCTTTCATGATCAAGGGGATTTCGAAAGTTAAAGTGGGCATGAAGGATCTCGATATGGTGGTGGCTATAATCAACGTGGTCAAGTCCCAGGAGGATTTCAACCACGATTTTTCGGATATTAAGTTTCAGTCATCTCAGCGGATTAAATATCAAAACCAGGAAATGGTCAGGTTCGAGATAGCCTGCCTGCTTTAGGTCTGACGATGGAGAAAAGATGAAACCGATAATTGTAATATTCGTGCTGTTGATGATAATTCTCGGCGGAAGTTATTTTTATTTCGACAGGGTTATCGAAAAACAGCCGAACGAGATAGAATCTCTATTGAGCCAGATCAACGAAAAAAACAAACAGCTTCTGGCGGCGCAGATTTTGGGGGAAGAAAGAGACGCTATTACCAATTTGATTCAGAATAATCTGATTGATGATCCCAATGATCCTCTGGCGGAAAAATCGTCGATTCCTTTCCTTCGCTACCTTACAACCACTATGGACAGGCTGAAGATCCGTCTGGTATCATTAACACCGTTAGAGGTTGTCGGAACCGACGATCCGATCAGCACCTTGCGCAAGGAGTATATCGAGGTTCCCTACCAGATGAAGATAATCGCCAGTTACAAGGAGTTCGGGCAGCTTTTGGATATTCTGGAGAAATCGCCTCATCTAATCAGGATAAACAGGTTCTCGGTAACCAGCGATGTCGAGCAGTCGAGTTTTACCGGAGAGATATTGGGCCGGCCAAGACAACATCCAATAAACTTGCATGTCAGCACTCTTGCAATTATGAAAGCGAGTTCGAGAAGTGAATCAGGACAGTATTTTTAAGGCATTGACGGTAGTAGCCGTATTTGCCATGATCGGTCTGCTGGGGTATTCTGCTTTTATTCTCTATTATAAGGTTCCCGAAAGCTCTCGTATCGGGGTGGCCGAAAAGGCTACTTTAGACCAAAACGAGGGTTTGAAAGCGACCATAGATACTCTGGAGATAATGTGGAAGAATCGTCAGAAGAGTTCTTTCTACGTACAGCAGGATCCTCTTCATCTCGGAAGGGTCATTAAGGATTTCCAATATAAAAGTGAGGGGAAAACCGAAGGCGAGGAGGAATTTGAGATCAGGCTGTCGGCCACTGTTATCGACGAAAATCCCAAGGCTATTATCAGATATAACGGTAAGAGTTTTGTGGTGCAGGCCGGCGATCAGAT
>JAZGHS010000008.1:0-12149 GCA_036481315.1 Candidatus Zixiibacteriota bacterium
CGCTGGTCAAGAAGGACGGTATGCCCGAAGTGGCTACAAAAATCTATCAGGATTTGAAGAAGCATTTCAAAGTCTTCTACGACGACGGCGGCGCGGTTGGCCGACGTTACCGTCGCATGGACGAGGCCGGCACCCCGTTCTGTCTCACCGTGGACGGCCAGACCCTCGAGGACGATACGGTCACAGTCCGCGAACGCGACAGCATGGAGCAGACTCGCCATAAGATCGCCGAGTTGGTGGAGTTGATCGGGGGGAAGGTCGGGTAGAAGCAAAATTGGATAAGAGGATGAAGAATCAAGTAGAAATTATTAATTTCAAGGAATTAAGAGTGTCTGTCCCTGGAGAAGATTTGGAGGGACTTACTCGTCAATTGGCAAAAAAACTACGCCTAAATCCAATTTGGACGGGAAGAGGCCCGGATGGCGGTCGGGATTTATTATTAACAGAAAGCCTATCTGGATCGTTATCAAGTGAAAAAATGACATGGTTTGTTTCTTGTAAAGATCTTGCTAACAGCGGGAAATCTTTTCAAGAGGCCGATTTCCCCAAGCCTGGGATAAAAGACAAATTAGCACAGTATAAAGCCAGTGGCTTCTTGCTGGTGACAACGACCACCGTTAGTGCGGGGGCAAAAAAGCTATTGGATGACTTGGACAAGAAAAATGGTGGGGCCATTAATACTCTTGTTTGGGATTCCTCGGAATTGAAAAGCATGCTATTAGAAGCATCCAATAACGATATACTTAAACAATATCTTCCTGAAAGCTATAAAAGAGTTCAGAGTCTTACTTCAATAGAATCGATTTTGGAAAAACTTAAGCCTCAAATGCCTGAAGAGATATATTTAAGAATAATTAATCTAATTAATCCCTATATTGAGACTAGCCTTTACGGAGTCTCAATATGGCCATTTGATCCCGACACGGCAAATAAGATTGATGAGATAGTTAAATGGCTAATTATTGAGCATGATTCCCCAAAAGCCCTAAAAATGACCGAAGAATTAGATCCAGATGCTTTTATCGCATTCATTCAGAGGCTTAATGAGAAGTACCCCGCCGAGTGCGAAAAATATTTATCAATAGTAGCAACACAGCACCCCGACTCCGATTTTAGGTTTAATGCTGCTCATTTCTTGTTTGATAATTTTGAAGTCAACCCACCCGACGCACTTGAAATTTACGGAAAATTGAATAGTGATGATTTATACGAGTTACTGGGTTCAGAAGTTATAGATTTCGTGAATTATGAACTAACGGCGAATACACCAAATTACTATGAATTACATAATGCAATTGACCAATTATCAAGCCGTACCACGGTAGACGATGTTCAAATTGAATCTCTAAAATTCCAAAACCTTGAAAAAGGAGCTATACATTTTTCCGGTGAATATTCCTTATCTGTTTTATTGGAATATGATCATGAAGAAATGGGTGGCTTTTCATTCCCGGGGAATTTTAGCGGCTATTTCGATATTAATGGTATATTCATCGAAACCGCAAATGTGGATACTATAAAATTCTATGAATAATATTTACAGTGCGAGTAGTTCCGGTTCCGAATCCGAAGGACGAGAACCCCGACAAATGATCTAATATGCCTCAGATAAACAAAAGTACCGAAAAAAGAGCGGAAGTAATCGCTGATTTCACCTCCGATCGTAGCGATCCTTTTATCATGGCCGAGGGCGATCGCCTGGAATTCCGGGAAATATCGGGCGAATGGCCCGGTTGGATTTATTGTATTAATCAAAACGCCCAGGAGGGTTGGGTGCCGGAAAGCTATGTCAAGATATCCGGCGGGTTCGGAGTGGCATTGTTTCCTTACGACGCGGTCGAGTTGAGTGTCAGGATCGGCGATCGATTAATTGTTACCGGGGAAGATAGCGGTTGGTGCCGGTGCGTGGCGGAGAACGATAAGAGAGGGTGGGTGCCCGCAAGATATTTAGAGTTTGAGCAATAGTATTCTCTCACTGATAAAATACGTTTTAAGTATGACAAGGGATATGGCCAGCCTGTGGATTCCGCATCAAGTCTGCCTGTCGACAGGCAGGTGCGGAATGACAGAGACTAAAAGGCTGTCATTCCTGCGGAAGTAGGAATCTAACGTAGGCTATTGGGATGAAGACTTTAGACATTGGGGCAAGAGAGCCTCCGAAAGATCCCGCATCAAGTGCGGGATGACAGGGAAGTAGCAGGCCTTCACGGATGCCGGATCTAGTGCGGAATGACAGAGACTAAAACGCTGTCATTCCTGCGTAATCGAAGATCCCCGAAGGGAAAGCAGGAATCTAATAGAGCATAATCGATGAAAACATATTATGTTTATATAATGGCCAGCAAGAAAAATGGCGTACTATATATTGGTATTACCAGCGACCTCAAGAAAAGAGTCTATGAACATAAAAACGACCTGGCCGAAGGATTTACCAAGAAATATCTGGTACATAGGCTCGTCTATTTTGATTCGACTTCCGACGTAAACGCAGCAATTACTAGAGAAAAACAGTTGAAAAAATGGAAAAGGCAATGGAAAATCGACTTGATCGAGAAGGATAATCCGGATTGGCGGGATCTTTATGATGACCTGTGATTTTTACACCCAATGACAAAGGAGGGCTTAGGCTTCCTGGTCATCGCACGACTAACATTGTCATTCCTGCGGAAGCAGGAATCTAACGTGGCCATTGGGATGAAGTTCCAAGACATTGGGGCAAGAGAGTCTCTGAAAGATCCCGCATCAAGTGCGGGATGACAGGGAAGTAGCAGGCCTTCACGGATGCCGGATCAAGTCCGGCATAACATACAAAAAGCTATCGGGTCGGATGACCCGATAGCGTCGGTGAATTCTAATTTAATACTTGTGGAATATAATCCGGCGACGGGAAAAACAAATACGAACCGTACAAGCTTTTAATTCGCCCGTCGTCTATTGATCATCCTTAACGCTCTGGTTACATATTGCTCGGCCTGCAGGGCATGATTGTGAGCGACTCGGCACATATTACCTTCATAAGCCCGGTTGGCCGCGCGGATCTCGCCGATAGCCGAATGAAGAACTCTAATGGCCCGCTCATTCCCGGAGCGCATTATGATCGGGGATGCTCTCTCTATCATAGCCCCGACTCTGTCAATATAAGCTCCCACTCTCGGGCAATCGTCAGCCGGATCGGCTAATACCGTCGCTGGCATCAGCGTTAAACATAGGCTCAGCGCCAAAAATGTCAGTACCGTTTTTCTCATTTCATCCTCCCACAAACACTTTATTTAACAATTAGACCCTATCTTGCCCTAATCCTCTAAATATAATACATCGCCGTAAATGATTGCAAGGAAATTGCTTTAAACCTGCCGGCGATATCATAACCATGAGGCCGGGCCAGGGCCCGGCCCCAGGACAAGGATGAGTCTGGTCGCGTAATTTATCTTCCCATACCACGTCTTCCGCCCTTAGTGCCGCCGCCGCGACGTCCACCCGGTCGCTCGCCGCGGCGGTCTTTACGACGTCCCATTTCATCCTTCATCTTATCGTATTTTTCTTTCTGTTTATCATTCAAGACGGCCTCGATCTTCTCTTCGGTGGCTTTCTGTCTGGCTTTGGCCGTCTCGCGGGCCCCCTCGCGGTCTTTTGCCTCCCTGTATTTCTCGCGATCCCTCTCGCCCTCCAGCCGCGCCGATTCCATAATGGCCCGGATCTCGTTGAGTTGGCCGTCGGTCAGCTCCAGGCGTTCCTTCATCATTTCCAGACGTTTTTCATGTCGATCCGCCCGTTCGTCGGCTAGCACGGCTGAACCCATAATTATCATAAAGGCCGCTATAATCGTGGTCACCAGCGAATTTCGATTAATACTGTTTCCCATCTTACCACTCCATTCAATTTAAAAGGCTCTATTTATTTTGACACCGATTACTGTAAAAAGATTAATCGCGACTAAGAATTAAAGCCCGGCGGTCAGAAAAGGGCTAAGTTTATCCTTAATAAGCGATTATCTGTTTATTTAGGGTTAAGGGGTTAAATATGCGTTTAAATGACCGATTAAACCTATGATCGATGAACTTTTAGATCGTACACGAATATCGGAGTAAGCATGCCCGAATTTAGACAAAATGTTGCCACAAGGGATTGGGTGATCGTCTCGCCGGAACGCGGCAATCAGTTGATATTGCCGGGTAGAAAACACGCCCGGCCACCATCATATGATAAAGACTGTCCATTTTGCCCCGGTAATGAGGATCAGACACCACGGGATGTTTACCGTAATCCCGAAAACGGCAACTGGCAAATACGGGTGATTCCTAACAAGTTCAGTCCGTTAACGGCCAATAGCTCGTCGGAGGATTCGACCTCGCGTCCGTTATTGGAAGCATCGGAAAGCTCAGGGGTAGCCGAGGTTATTATTGAATCGCCGGAGCACAATAAGAGTATAGCTTTTATGGGGCTCGAAGAGGTCACGTCGGTTTTTAATGTCTATCGGGAAAGATACAGCGAGATTGCCTGCAAAGGCGATATCAATCTGGTGACCATATTTCATAATCATGGGCAAAGCGCGGGAACGTCGATAGCCCATCCCCATTCCCAGATCGTGGCCGTACCGGTAATTCCGGCATCAATGCGGCATCTAATGGAAGAATCGATCAGGTATTATGAAAAGCACGGCCGATGTCTGCATTGCGATATGATCGAGCGGGAACATAAACTCAAAGAACGGATGATAGTCGAAAGCGATAGTTTTGTCGTCTTCTGTCCTTTCGCGGCTAATACTCCTTATGAGACTTTAATCTATCCGAAGCGCCACATGGGTGCGTTTGTTTCTATCAATGATGACGAAATAGAGGAATTAGGATGGGTATTCCGTACTATTATGCTGAAAATTCATAATAGTCTCGATGATCCCGATTATAATTATGTTATTAAATCGGCCCCGACCGGCCAAGAAACTATCGGTTATTTCCATTGGTATGTGGAGATCACTCCGAGAATATCCGGTCCCACCGGTTTCGCCCTGGGTTCGGGGATAGGAGTTAATGAGGTTGCCCCCGAGGAAGCCGCCAGGCTATTAAGGGAGATCCGCGCCGACTGTTGAAAAGCTAGTCGATACGATCTTGAGCGAATGATTGACGACAATCAACTGGAAAACAAACCGGTAAAGCATATTATAAACGAATTAGAGTTGCTACTGGCTCAAAAAAGAACCGCTTTATCGGTGCTTCGAACCGGAATTACCGTAATTCTCCTGCCTCTCTCGGTGTTTACCGTTCTTCTAGCCACCAGCAGGTACTACGATATCAGCAAGGCTTGGGGTATAGCTATACCTCTGGGGATAGCCTGTTTAACATTATTCGCGTTGGGGATCTATTTAATCATCAGAGCGGCCCTTAGAATAAGAAGATTCGATCGAGTAACCGAGCGTTTGCTGAAACACTCCGAATACCTTCGAGACTTGATGGATATCTGAAGAGGTTCCGACGTTATATTCAGCGAAACTCGATATCATGTCTTCTATCCGTCGATTGATTTCGTAACCTGTTTCAATTATTGAAGATATGTTTATCTGTCCGGGGCTGATCCCCGCTAAAAACAGTTTGCCTGCGGATCGTCCTTTATATATAATATCAGGCTAATGGACGAAAGTCTGATCGCAGAAAACCTCGGGGAATTACGTCTGAGGATCGAAAATCGTTGCCGGAGCAATAGAATCGAGCCGTCGAGCGTAACAATACTCGGTGTCACCAAGTTTATTCCGGCCGAGGCGGCCGCTGTGGCGGTGAAACTGGGGTTAGCAGACCTCGGTGAAAACAGGGTGCAGGAGGCGGCTATAAAGATAGCCAAGGTCACGCCGCGACCGAGATGGCATTTAATAGGCCATCTGCAAAAGAATAAAGTGAAAAAGGCGGTAGAGATTTTTGACGTTATCGAATCGGTCGATAGCTTGGAACTTGCCGAATCGGTTTCAAGTCGAGCCGAGGAGATGGGAAAGCGAATGGAAATATTTCTCCAGGTGAATTCATCAGGAGAACCGACCAAACATGGTTTCGACCCGGGAGAGATTCAGGGTTTTGCCGATAAGATTAACGAGCTTAGGGGTCTTAAGTTGTCCGGTTTGATGACCATGGGACCGTTGACCGAAGATATCGATTTGATAAAGAAGAGCTTTGAATTGACGCGGAGTGTTTTCGAAAAGATCGGAAAATCAGTGGGTACCGGCTTTTCCAGACTATCCATGGGGATGTCCGGCGACTACGAGCTGGCAATTGATTACGGAACTAACGAAATAAGAATCGGCACCGCGATTTTCGGCTACAGGCCGATAACGAAATAAAGGAGGGGCCATTGAAGATTACACCTCTCGACATTAAGAAACAGGAGTTCGGTACCAGATTCCGAGGATACGCCGCCGATGAGGTGGATTCATATCTTCAAATGGTGGCCGAGGAGTTCGAGGAAACGTTGAAAAAGAACCTCGAATTCGAAGAAAAGGTATCATCGCTAGAGGGGCGTCTTTCCAGTTACACCAAGCTGGAGAATGTCCTACAGAATACCCTGGTAACCTCTCAGAAATCGGCGGAGGAATTGAAATCGTCCGCGGAGATGAAAGCAAAAGCGATCACCGACGAAGCTCGTGTGGAGGCTGATCGTCTATTATCCGATGCCCGCTCGGAGCTAATGAATATCCGACGGGAGATCGAGGATTTGAAACATCAGAGGGACGGTTTCGTAGTTAGTTTCAAATCTCTATTGGAAACCCAGCATGCCATGCTCGAGATCATTCGCAAAAAGGGAGAAAAAGGGGTTGATTTCTCGCCGATCCGTATGCGTTCCGATTTGAACGATGAGGATCTTGAGCGGGTAGTTGACGAATTCGAAAAAGAGCTGTCCGGGAATGATTCCGAAAACGGCAACGGTAGCAAATCATCCGAAGGGGAAGAGAATTAATGGGGTTGAAGGCGAATATAGATGAAGCGGTAAAGTATATTAAAACTAAGACAAAAGCCGAGCCGGCCATCGGGATTATCCTCGGTACCGGGCTGGGTGCCCTGGCCGAGGAGATAGGTCACGATTTGGATATCGAGTACGTCGATATTCCGCATTTCCCCACAAGTACCGTAGAATCGCATAAGGGACGACTTCTTTTCGGTAAACTCGGGGGTAAAGACGTCGTGGCTATGCAGGGACGGTTTCATTATTACGAGGGATACGATTTTAGGCAGGTCACTTTCCCAATCCGTGTATTGAAGAGTTTAGGAGTAAGGACATTGATAGTCTCAAACGCCGCTGGCGGCGTTAATCCGCAATACGAGGTTGGCGATCTGGTGATGATAACCGACCATATCAACATGCAGGGCGGTAATCCATTAATCGGCCCCAATCACGAGGATCTTGGGCCCCGTTTCCCCGATATGTATAACGTGTACGATACTGATCTGAGATCTTTAGCGGAACAGACGGCTCTGGATATTAAGGTCCCTTTGCGAAAAGGAGTTTATGTAGCGGTAATGGGACCCAACCTGGAGACCGGGGCCGAATACCGGATGATCAGAATTATCGGCGGCGACCTTGTCGGGATGTCGACTGTGCCGGAAGTCATAGTTGCGCGACACCAGGGCACGAAAGTTTTGGGTTTTTCTCTAGTGACCGATATGGGATTGCCCGACGCTATGGAAGCGTGCACAATCGAAGATGTATTGGAGGCCGCGAGTAAGGCCGAGCCTAAATTAACGAAACTTATTAGTGAGATAATAGAAAGAATGATGGTTTAGATTCAATGAGTGAGCGTTATAGAAAGTTAGGAAGCGATTTTAAATTCGCCGAACGTGAAGCCCGGATAAGTAAATTCTGGAAAGAAAATTCTATATTCGAAAAAAGTATCGACGAAAGGGCATCATCGCCCAGATATATCTTTTACGAGGGCCCGCCTACCGCTAACGGTCTTCCTCACGTCGGACATGCCCTCGCCCGCACAATCAAGGACGCCATCTGTCGCTATAAGACCATGAAGGGTTTCCTGGTCGAGCGGAAAGCTGGCTGGGATACGCATGGTTTGCCGGTGGAACTCGAGGTCGAAAAACAACTCGGTATCAAGAGCAAGAACGAAATCGAAAAGATGGGGATTGAGAAGTTCAACGCCGAATGTAAAAAATCGGTATTCAAATACAAAACCGAATGGGACGAATTCACCCGCAAACTCGGTTACTGGGTCGATCTCTCCGATCCCTATATCACCTACACTAACGATTACATCGAAACAGTCTGGTGGATATTAAAACAATTCTGGAGTAAAGAACTGCTATATAAAGGATACAAGATTCTACCCTGGTGTCCGCGGTGCGAAACCGCGTTATCATCGCACGAAACCGCTCAGGGATACAAAGAGGTTACGGACCCGTCGCTATATGTACTGATGAAACTCTCAGGGTCCGACGACGCCTATTTCCTCGTATGGACTACCACCCCCTGGACTTTGATCTCCAACGTGGCCGTGGCACTTCATCCTTATGAAAACTATGTGACTATCCAGCATCAGGATAAAAAAATAATCCTGGCCGAACACAGGCTTTCGGTTATCGACGGTGAATACGAGATTTTAGAAAAGAAGCTGGGTTCTGAATACGAGCGTGTCGAATACGAACCGCTGTTCGATTACCTTCCGGTGGAAAAAGGACATTTCGCTCTCAACGCCGATTTCGTGACTATGGACGACGGCTCCGGGATTGTGCATATCGCGCCCGCGTTCGGCGCCGACGACTACGAGCTTGGGAAGAAACACGGCCTTTCGGTTCTGCGGGCAGTCGATACCGAGGGGAAATTCTTAGCCGAGGTCGAACCGTGGGCGAGGCAGTTTGTTAAGGACGCCGATCCGAAAATCATAAAGAATTTGAAAGATCGCGGTCTTTTGTATCTGTCCGAGGATTACACCCATAACTACCCCTTCTGCTGGCGCTGCGATTCGCCGTTGATCTATTACGCCAGGTCATCGTGGTTTATCAAAACGACATCGTTTAAGGATGAGATGATCGAGGCAAACAAGCAGATCGATTGGTATCCCGACGAGGTCGGGAGCAAAAGGTTTGGCGAATGGCTCGAAAATAATATCGACTGGGCGCTTTCACGCGAGCGATACTGGGGCACGCCGCTTCCGGTCTGGATCTGCGATGATTGCGATAAACAGCATTGTATCGGCTCCGTGGAAGAACTTCGTGAAATGGCCACGGACGCTCCCAACGATCTCGATCTGCATCGTCCTTACGTAGATAATATCCATGTAAAATGCCCCGGATGCGGGGCGAAGATGAATCGGACCACGGAGGTTATCGACACCTGGTTCGATTCGGGGTCGATGCCTTATTCGCAGGTTCATTATCCGTTTGAAAATAAAGACGAATTCGAACATAGATTTTTTCCGGCCGCTTTTATCGCAGAGGGACTCGATCAGACCAGGGGATGGTTCTATTCGCTACTGGCGATCTCGGTTTTTATCTCCGGACGATCGAGTTATCAAAGCTGTGTTGTAAATAATATGGTTCTGGATACTGAGGGACGTAAGATGTCCAAACGGCTGGGTAACGTTATCAATCCCACCAAGCTACTAAGCGATTTCGGAGCCGATACAGTAAGATGGTATCTGATGAGCGCGTCGCAGGTATGGCTTCCCAAGCGGTTCGATTCCGAAGCGCTGGTCGAGGTGGCGCGACGGTTTTTCTCGACTTTGCAGAATAGCTATTCTTTTTTCGCTCTTTATGCCAATATCGATGGTTTCGTGCCGACGGCTGACACACCGCCTGTTTCCGAACGGCCGCTTATAGACAGGTGGGTTATTTCGCGATTGAACAGTATTGTCGCCGATGTGGAAAACGCTTACGAGGAAAATGATTTCACCCGCGGCACTAGGGCTGTGGCCGATTTTGTTGTCGACGATCTCTCCAACTGGTATGTTCGACGCAACCGCCGTCGGTTCTGGGGTTCCGGCGATCATTCGGATAAAAAGGCGGCCTATCAAACGCTATTCGAATCGCTTCTGACAGTCTGCAAACTGGCGTCGCCGGTGGCTCCATTTGTTTCAGAGGATATTTATCGGAGGCTAACGGAGAATCTCGACGGTTACAGACAATCCGTACACCTCGAACCTTTCCCCGTTTGTTCGGATCAATACCGGGATGAGGTTTTGGAGAAGGAGATGTCGATCGCTCGCGGGGCGGTTGAACTTGGCAGGGCCGCCAGGAAGAAATCGAACACCAGGATTCGTCAACCGTTGAAACGATTGATAATCCTCGGGCTTGCCGAAAAAGAGCGGGATATGCTCTCTCGTCATGAGGGAATCGTTTTAGAGGAAATAAATGTTAAGACCCTGACATATGACGATGACGAAGACAGCTATTTTTCATATAAAGCCGACCCGGATTTCAAAAGGATAGGTCCCAAATTCGGGCCCAAGTCTAAAGCGGCGGCTGAAAAGATCAAATCGATGACCGGCGATCAGATTTCTGAGTTGATGATAAAAGGAAATCTGGCTATCGGAGAGGGAACCGATACCTTTCCGTTGGAAACGACCGACGTGAGGGTTAGCTTGGAAAGTGTCGATGGTTTTTGTGTAACAGCCGACGGTCATTTGAAGGTCGCCCTTGATTTAAGCATTGACGACGATCTGCAAGCTGAGGGGAACGCCCGCGAGCTGGTTAATAAGATCCAGAATCTAAGGAAATCGTCGGGCTTGGAGGTAACCGACCGTATCCGGTTGGGAATTTCCGGTAACCCCGAATCTGAAAAAGCGTTGGGTAAATTCAGAGATTACATCAAAGACGAGACTTTGGCTGTCGAATTGATCGATATCGATGGACTTAAACACACCCAGGAGTTCAATTTAAACGGGGTTAAAACAATTGTTGCGCTGGAGAAGATTTCTTAGTATATACGCCTCCGGAGGTAATCGGTATGAATAAGAGAGATCTGGCAAAATATGAAAAGCTCCTTTTAGAAAAGCGCAAGCAACTCATTGATGAGTTCGGGCTTCTGAAGAGTTCGGGTATGGACGCCACAATCAAGGATAAGACCGGCGATCTTTCCTCATATTCGTATCATATGGCAGATCAGGGTACCGACGCAATGGAGCGTGAGAAGACCTTTTATTTCGCCTCCAAATCAGGCCGACTTTTACATCATATCGATGAGGCTTTACGTCGTGTGCGGAATAAAACCTATGGGAAATGCGAACAATGTAGCGAAACGATTAATACCGAACGACTTATGGCTGTCCCCCATGCTCGGCTTTGTATAGCCTGCAAGGAAACGGAAGAAACGAAAAAGCGCGGCTGAGGGGAAGCGGATTATCGTGCTCCGTAGAAGCCTTTCAATTCCATTATTAATAGCGATTCTCGTAGTTCTCGTAGATCAAGCGTCAAAACTTCTTATAATCGAGAATTTTTTTGAGGGTCAATCGGTATCGATAATAGGCGATCTCTTATATTTTCAGTTTATTTTCAACGAGGGCGGAGCCATGGGTACCCGAATAGGCCCGTCGTGGATTTATACGATATTAACCATTGTAGCCCTGATACTTATAGTCCGCTATCTGCTTTTCGATAAATCCGAAAACATGACCACCGCGGTCGCGTTGTCGTTGATCTCCGGGGGCGCGGTCGGAAATTTGATCGATCGTATCCGGTTCGGGAAAGTCGTGGATTTTATCGATATGGATTTCCCCGATATCGAATTTCTAAATCTATACAGATGGTTTACTTTCAATATCGCCGATGCTGCCATATCGGTTGGTTTGGTCATATTTATAATCAACCTTATAATAATCGATCGGCGTAAAAACGATTCCGAATCGCCCACCGAAATCGAGGAAATTCCGGAAATAAAAGGTGACGATCAATAAATTAAAATTGAAGGTCCCGGAGGATCTTGAAGGTTTTAGACTCGATATATTCTGCGGCCGTAAGGTTACCGACCACACACGAAGTTATTTTACAAAACTTGCTACGTCAGGTCATATCGCAGTCGATGGCAAGCCCGCAAAACCGTCATTGAAGGTCAAGACCGGGATGCTTGTCGAGATTGAACTTGTTGCCCCCCCGCCAATAGAGGCCGAGCCCGAGGATATAGAGCTAAATATAGTATATGAGGATAAGCGAATTGCGGTGATAAATAAA
>JAZGHS010000009.1:0-11090 GCA_036481315.1 Candidatus Zixiibacteriota bacterium
TTGGCCCTATTCTCGGCATATACAACCGCTGTTGGGCTCGAGAGCATCAATCTTGTAAGCTCCGAAGTTGTTATTGGACTATTGCTTGGCGGGCTCTTACCCTTTCTTGTAGCGGCCATGACCATGACCGCGGTCGGAAAAGCGGCGTTTGCTATGGTTAAAGAGGTTCGTCGGCAATTTAAGGAGATCGCCGGGCTTATGGAGGGTACCGCCAAACCGGATTCCGATCGTTGCGTGGCAATCGCGGCGGAATCGGCAATTAAAGAGATGATCATTCCCGGCCTTCTGGCGGTAATCGCTCCAATTCTTGTCGGATATGTCCTCGGGAAGGAAGCGTTAGGCGGCCTGTTGGCCGGAGCAACCGTTACCGGTGTAATGCTGGCCCTGATGATGGCCAACGGCGGTGGTGCTTGGGATAACGCCAAGAAATATATCGAGGGCGGAGCGCATGGGGGCAAAGGATCCGACGCTCATAAAGCGGCGGTAGTCGGCGATACGGTTGGCGATCCTTTTAAAGATACGTCCGGACCGTCCATGAATATCCTCATCAAACTAATGGCGATCGTTTCTCTGGTCCTGGCTCCTCTGTTTAAATAAATTTCGATCTTAATTATTGTAAAGGGCGGTTTTTCGAACCGCCCTTTTTTGCTTGCCCATAGGATCGCTTTCTGTTAAGATTTGTATATGAAAAGACTATCAATAGCTATCTTGGCGATATTGTTAATACCAAGCGTATATGAGTCCGCTTATTCCCAAAAGGGGTTTTCCATCCGGGGCGGGTTATTGCAGGATTCTCCGTCAAGCGAGATTTTCCGGGAAATGCAGGACGGAATCGGTTATATTGGCAGTATAGGATTTGATTTTTTCGAGGGAGCCGGGTTGGAGTTGGGGGTATTGCACTCCACGCACGATTATATTTTCAATATCGTGGCCGGCGCTATTCGCGAGAGAGAGGCGGAAAAAAACACCCTGTTTTTTAAAGTCAGGGTGATTCCGTACAGATTTGGCAAAGCCGATATTTTGCTGGCGGCCGGTCCGGCGTTATTCGATATAGCCGGCGGGCGGCTTTATACTATAGACCTCGGCACTTTTGAGTTCGAGGATGGTTATTCCGGTTGGGGATTTGTGACAAGTGTAGATTTGCGGTATTTTGTCAGCGACGGACTTTCGCTGACATTCTATATTTCCGGCAATTTCGTGCAATACGGCAAATATACCGTAAATTCGGCCGATGCGGTTTTTCCGGACGATCTCCCGAGGAGCGGTGATTCTGTAAGCTGGGGTTTGACGATATTTCATCGTATAGGAATGCCCAAATTATAATTGAATAGCCCCGAGGATCGAGTGTATATGATTTGTGGACGGTAATTGAAACAATTGAACGGTTCTTTCGTCTATCATAATGGTAAACTGAAAAAGGAGTGGAAATGGAAAGCGAAGTGAAAACTTCAGGTTCGGGAGAAGCTTCGGCCCCGGCGCTCGGGTTCGGCGGGAAACTCGTAAATATTTTTACAAGCCCCGGTAAGACCTTTCAGGAACTGGATCAGAGGCCGACGTGGATCGCCCCCGTGTTAATACTGATCGTCTTTATTGCAGTCACAACCCAGATGACTTTTCCTATTATCATGGAAGCACAAATGGATAATTTCAGAAGTAATCCGAATATTACTCCCGAACAGCTCGAGGCGATTGAATCCCAAATCGGTGATAACATGAATACTCAGCGTATTATTACGCTGGTTTCACAAATTATCGTAACCCCGATTGTCTTTCTGGTTCTGGCCGGTCTTTTCTACCTGGTCGGTACCGTTATGCTCGGAGGCGATTCGACATATAAAAGAGTCCTGGCTGTTGTCGCCTGGTCGGAATGTATTTCTATTATCGGAGTAATTGTTACCTCCGGTCTGGTTATGGCCAAGGGTAGCATGGAAATTTCGCTTTCCCCGGCTTTGCTATTATCGGCTGACGCTATCGGGACAAAACTGCATACTTTTTTATCTAAATTTGATTTCTTTACGATCTGGTTTTTAGCGGTATTCGCTACCGGGTTCGGATATATTTACAAGTTCAGTACTGCGAAGGCATACACGGCGGTAGGGGTGCTCTGGGCTATCTGGATTGCCTTGAGCGTCGCTCTATCCGGCGTCCTGAAGCAATTCGGAATGTAAAAAAGGAGAGTTGCATGAAGCGAGGAATTCTTTTCAAAATCATAACCTCATTTTTTCTTGTACTGCTGGTTTACAGATTACCAGCGGCGGAAACCTATTCGCTCGATGACTGTATCGAGACGGCCCTGAAGAACAACTATGGGATTGTGGCTGCGAAAAACAGTTACGACGCCGCGCGGGGCGAGGTTTATACCGCATGGGGCGGCCTATTGCCGACTATTTCGATTTCGGCCAATGGTAGCCGCAACTGGCCTATTTTCGCCAGATTTGATGAAAGCTCAGGACAAATAATTTCGGGCAGGGATAGATTCTCCAGCTCTTTAAATTTTTCCAACTCGTTTCCGGGTATGGGATTGTACAACTACGCTAACATAAAAAAGAAGCGTAATGATAGAAATTCTTCATTTTATTATTTTGTGAAATCTCAGAAAGATCTGATACTGGGGGTTAAAGGATATTACTACGATCTATTAAAATCCAAAATGCTCCTTGAGGTCGCCGAGGAAGCTGTCAAAAGAGGCGAGGAGCGTTTGCGGGTTGTCCAAAGCAGATATGATCTCGGATCGGCGTCAATGTCGGACGTCTTGAAGGCAAAAGTTCGGTATGGCAGTGATAGACTCGATCTGGTAAGCAAATCGAACATTTTTAAACTCGCGAAGGCGCAGTTGGCTTACACAATGGGTATCGACGTTAATAACGATTTCGAAGTAGACGAAAATTTGCCCGAGCGGGACATTGATATTTCCTTTGAAGGTGGGTTTTCCGAAGCTCTCTCAGGGAATCCGGAGTACCGAAAAGCCATTTTTGACTTATCTTCTGCGAAGAACTCAAAAACTATGGCATATTCCAATTTTTTACCGACCCTTTCTCTGGGTCTTTCGCATTCCTCAAACGTATACGAATTTTCGCAATTTACTGAATTCAAGCAGGCCAATGCCAGTTCCTTCATGTACGCCAGTCTGAGTTTCAACATCTTCAACGGCACGTCGGATTACGCCACCCTGCTCGCGGCCAAGAAAAATGTCGATACCAACAATCATGCTTTGAAAGATACCAAAAATAGGGTCGCGCTGGAAGTAAAACAGGCCTTTCTGGATATAGAACAATCGAATGAAGCGAGGAAACTTGCCGACGAGTCGGTGGCCGCCGCTCAGGAGGATTTGAATCTCGTAAAGGAGAAATATAATTTGGGGGCGGCTACTATCCTGGAGGTTCTTGACGCCGAGGTATCGCTCAAACAAGCCCAAACCAGTAAAGTTCAGGCGATTTTCGATAATAATCTCGCCATATCTAAACTGGAAAAGGTGCTCGGGCGATAGGCGGGGAGGTTATTGATGAAAAAGAAATGGATTCTGATATCGGGCGCGGGGATCGTTTTAGCGGTATTTGTCGTTCTCGCCCTGAAATCCAGTCAGGTGAAAAAAACGAAAGTTACAGTGGAGCTGGCCAGAAAAGGAAGTCTGATATCGTTGGTCACCGCTACGGGCAAGGTGAAAGCCCAGTCCGATGTCGAACTTTCGGCCGATGTTATGGGCCGGATAGAAGAATTGCCCGTTGAGGAAGGTGATCTTGTCAAAGAGCGACAGCTCCTCGTAAAAATCGACGATAAATCACGTCGAATGGATGTCGCCCAGGCGAAGGGATCGTTACAATCGGCGATTTCGGCCCGCGATAAGGCGGCCATCGATTTGGAGCGCGAAACTCAGTTTTTCGAAAAAGCCCATTCTTCTCAAGCAAGAATTGATATTGTGGAGAACGCTTATGATCAAGCCGAAGCCCAAGTACAGATTTACCAGGCAAGCCTGGACAGGGCGCTTGATCAGTTGAGCAAATGCACAATAAGGTCTCCGATGAACGGGGTCATCACGACATTGAATTCGGAGAAGGGCGAGAATGTAGTAATAGGGACGATGAACAACCCCGGAACGATCATAATGGTCATTTCCGATCTGTCGGCGATGGAGATAGAGGCCGAGGTTGACGAAACCGATGTCGCGCGGGTCGCGCTCGAGCAAGAAGTGGAGATCACGCTTGACGCTTTTCCGGATACCACATTTGTCGGCAAAGTAGTTCAGATAGGAAATTCTCCGAGATCGGCCGGATTCGGCGGTTCCGACCAGATAACCAATTTTATCGTCAAAATTTTGATTCTGGATAACGTGGAGAATATCAAACCGGGAATGACGGCGTCGGTTGATATCACCACCAACGAAAGAACGGATGCCATTAAGATTCCGGCGGGAGCGGTGGTTATGAGGCCCGAGGGTACCGGCGAGGAAAAGGAGAGCGACTCGACCGATGAGGAAAGTTCTGTTGACGAGGAAGAAGATAAAAAAGATATAGACGGCGTATTTCTTGTAAACGAGGGCAAATCGAAATTTATCCCGGTGAGAATGGGAATTAGAGATCAACAATACGTGGAGATTACCGAAGGCGTATCCGAAAAGGATAGTGTCATAACTGGACCTTTCAGGCTTTTAAGAACGTTGAAACACGATATAGTACTCGATCCGGAGCCGCCCAAATTTGGGCCTGGTTCCAAAAAGGAAAGCGATTAAGCGGTCGACTCTTTAAGCTAATTGATCACTTCAAAGGAAGTTTTTTGATGTTAATACAAACCGAAGATCTCTGGAAAATATATGAGGTTGGCACGGAAAACGTTAACGCTCTTCAAGGAATAACGACCAATGTAAAGAAGGGCGAATATCTGGCTATCATGGGGCCGTCGGGTTCGGGCAAATCGACATTGATGAATCTTATAGGATGTCTCGATACGCCGTCGAAGGGACAATACCTTCTAAACGGCCGCGAGGTATCGACGATGAACGACGATGAGCTTGCCCATATCCGTAATAAGGAAATTGGTTTTGTTTTCCAGACCTTCAACCTATTGCCGAGAGCCACCGCGCTTCATAACGTGGAATTGCCGTTGATATACGACGGTACCCGTTCGGAGGGCAGAACAAAGAAGGCCATGGAGGCGCTTGAGCTGGTTGACTTAAGCGACAGAATAACCCATAAGCCGAATCAACTTTCCGGCGGACAGAGACAAAGGGTGGCTATCGCCCGCGCCCTGGTAAATAAACCGTCGTTGATCCTGGCCGACGAGCCTACCGGAAATCTCGATACCGCGACAGGTGTCGAAATTATGGATCTCTTATCGAGACTTCATAAAGAAGGTAATACCATAATAATCGTCACTCACGAACGCGACATAGCCTCATACGCGGACAGAATTATATTCATTCGCGACGGTATGATCGAGAAGGACGAAAAAACCGGGTAAGGCGGTATACTATGTGGTTTATTGAGGGTGTAGTAATAGCCTTGCAATCAATCTGGGTAAATAAACTCAGATCGATCTTAACCCTTATAGGCATGATAATAGGCGTAACCACCGTAATTACTGTTGTCTCGGTTATCAACGGTATGAACAATTATGTGGCCACCAAAATTAATTCCATGGGTTCGAATACATTTATTATCGATAGAGAGGGTCTTATCACTTCCGAGGATCAATGGTTCGAAGCCCAGAAACGCAAACGGATTACTATCGACGATATGAAAGCGGTACAGAGGTATTGCAGTCTCTGCGAGACTGTGGGAGGAGCAAGCCAGCACAGTATGGCCAAAGTGAAGTACGGGGCGGATTATCTCGAGGATGTTATGATGCAGGGGGTAACATATAATTTTCTGGAGGTCTCGGACGTGGAAGTGGATTACGGTCGGGCTTTAATCGAAACCGATGAGGTTCATCGCGCTTCGGTCTGTCTTGTCGGTCCCGACATCGTCTCCAGTCTGATAAAATCGGGCAATCCCATAGGCAAGGATATAAAAATCGGAAAATTTTATTTCAGAATAGTGGGGGTTGCCAAAGCGCGCGGCTCGTTCATGACTATTAATCAGGATAACTGGGTTATTATTCCGCTGACAACTTATGAGAAATATTTCAGCCGTCGGAGAACAATTGCTATCTATGCCAAAGCCGCAAGAATGGACATTATGGAGGAGGCTCAGGACGAGGCTCGGATGATTATGCGGACACGAAGGAAATTATCTTATGATCAAAAAGACGATTTCGGCATTATGACGTCGGCGACCTTTATGGAGCTTTTTAATAACTTCACCAGGGCGGCCTGGTTCGTCCTGGTGCTGATATCGTCTATTTCGCTTGTCGTAGGCGGAATTGTCATCATGAATATCATGCTTGTGTCCGTGACCGAGCGAACGCGGGAGATAGGGATAAGGAAAGCTATCGGGGCGAGACGGCGGGATATATTATGGCAATTTCTTGTCGAGGCTGTAACGCTGTCGATTATCGGAGGATCATTAGGGATTCTCCTGGGAATAGCCTTTGCCATGTTTATAAATCAGGTTTCGCCTTTACCGGCGCAAATCGAACTATGGGCGGTAATCCTGGGATTGGCGGTTTCGTCAAGCGTGGGAATAATATTCGGGATTTTTCCGGCAGTGAAAGCGGCCAGGCTGGATCCCATAGAGGCCTTGAGATACGAATGATAATCGATTTATCGCGGACTGTTAAAAAATGACCTTTTATGAGTTCAAAGAAAGTCTTCGCCTCGCCTTCGGGACCTTTCGGGCCCATAAACTGCGTTCTTTCCTTACTGTTCTCGGGGTCATGGTTGGTGTTTTTACGATTATCGCGGTTGTTTCCATTATCACCGGTCTGGATAATTCCATGACCGAACAGATCGAGTCGTTGGGATCCAACGTAATTTACGTTTCTAAGAATAAGCCCGGTATTCAGATCGGTATGAGAAGCTCGTCGGAACGAAATCGAAAAGGAATAACATTCGATGACGCCAAAGCGATTCAGGAAGCGTGCCCGGCGATCGAGGCGATCTCCCCGCAGAACTACTATTTCCGCCGTGGGGGCAATATCGCCAAATATAAAGATCGCGAGGTTCGCAATCCGATGTTTTTCGGTACGCTGCCGGATTATCAATTGGTTAACAATACTTTCGCTTCTCAGGGACGGTTTTTCGATGATTCCGATGTTAAATTTCGAACGATGGTCGTGGTTATAGGGTCGGAGATTGCCGAGACGTTGTTCCCCGATGTCGATCCGATCGGAAAGATTATTCTTGTAAACGATGACAAATTCATGGTAATCGGGGTTCTGGAGAAGCGGGAGACAATTATGGGTAGCGGTGAAAACCGGATTCTTCCCATTCCATACGGTACTTTTCAAAAGCTCCATCCCGAGGAAAAGGAACTCGGTCTTTCCATGAAAGCCGTATCGCCTGAGCTAATGGAATTGGCGATCGGACAGGTTGAGGAAGTCATGCGCAGGCAGAGAGGTTTGAGGTATGATGAGGCGAACGATTTCGCCATATTCACTCAGGAGAGCATCCAGGAAATGTATACTCAGGTCACTCAGGCGATCTGGATGGTGATGATTGTAATATCTTCAATAGGTTTGCTGGTCGGTGGTGTGGGAGTGATGAATATAATGCTCGTTTCGGTAACCGAGCGTACCAGGGAAATCGGGATACGTAAAGCGGTCGGGGCCAGGAAAAGGAATATCCTCTGGCAATTCTTGATCGAGGCCATGGCTCTTTCGGGTTTCGGGGGAATATTAGGCATTGTTGTCGGTATAGGAACAGGCCAGTTGATCGCCGCTTTAACTCCGTTGCCGGCGGCTGTATCGATACCGTGGGTTGTCACGGCTTTTTTATTTTCCGTAGGCGTGGCTCTGGTGTTCGGTATTTATCCGGCCGTAAGAGCATCCGGTCTCGACCCCATAGAATGTCTTCGTTACGAATAGAACGAAACAAATTTACTAAGAAAACCGTTAATATAATTGGAGAGACCCGAATTAACTTGCGTTCCGGGTTTGGGATATCGTAAATTATAAAGGTGGGGAATATGACAAAATTCGCGGTTCCGGTTTTACTTATAATGATCATATCAGTTTCTGCATTCGCGCAGAATCAGCCCGGTTTTGATGATAAACTCGCCCCTCATAGTTTTTATATCGATTTCGTGCCATTTAAGGATAGTTTATCCGATAGTATCGTGGTCGAGGTTTACTTTAAGGCATTCTCCTCGGCGCTTTCGTACGAAAAATGGGGAGAGAAATTCAAATCCTCGTATGAGATTAATATAGTGATCAATAAAAAGAGAAAACAGGTCACCGGGATCACGCGCGATGGAGACCTATTCGCCGATAATTACAAGATGACCCGTTCTAAAAAAGATTTCATTATAGATAAATTCGTATTCAAACTGCTCCCGGATAATTATGAACTGGTAGGCAGGCTTGTCGACTCTCATTCCGGTAATCAGCTTACGGCCAAAACGGACATGAAGCTTAAGAATTTTGGAAAGAAAACCCCGTTCATGTCGGGTATTCAATTCTTGCGCGAATCGGAAATGTCCACCGAAAAATCGCAGTTTGCCCGCGATGGTCTCGATTTAATCCCTTCCGTCTCAAAGGCGTTCGGCTACGATGAGCCGGAGATGAAAATATATTATCAGGTATACAACCTGGAGGATTTTCAAAAGGATTATCTGGTATATTATGAAATACTAATCAATGATAAATCATATTTCTCGGATACTACCCTGTTTCCGTCGAACGGCGCCGTTACAGGAAGAGTGGAACGGTTCGATGTAGAGTCTTTGCTCCCCGGGATATACGAACTTACGATTAATGTGCAATCGCCGGGCGGCAAGTTGGACTTGAAGGAGGAATCGGTTTTTATTGTCGAATGGTCGATTATGGGGATCGTGAAAAATGATTTCAAGACGGCGGTGGAGCAATTGAGATATATTGCCTCCGGGGAAGAAATGAAAGCGTTGAAAAAGGCATCGGAGGGAAAGCGGCTCGAATTATGGCTCCTGTTCTGGGAGTCTAAAGATCCCTCCCCGGGATCTCCTGACAACGAACTTCGCGAAGAATATTATCAACGGGTTCGGTATTCCGATCTGAATTTCGGGCATTTCGGCCGCGATGGTTGGAAAACGGATATGGGCATGGTTTATGTCACTTACGGTTCGCCTGACGAGATAGAGAGGCATCCATTTGATGTCAATACGAAACCGTATCAGATCTGGTTCTATTATGAACAGAAAAGAAGATTCGTCTTTGTCGATTTTAATGGTTACGGCGATTACGATTTGCAATACCCCTATGATGGCGATATCGGACGCGCGAGGTAACCTTTGAAATTCTCGAATTTAGGATTGTCGGTTGCTATTTTTCTTTTGCTTGCCGGAGTGGTTGTATTCGCTGATGCTTCTGACGAAAATATAGTTTTAAAAGCGGATTATGCGGTATACGCTATCGAGGGCGATACCACCCGCTCTTTCGTGGAGATATACTATAATATTCCCCGCGGACAGCTCAAATTCGAGCCGGATAAAAGCGGATATCTCGCCGTGATAGATTTTTCCATATCGCTCATAGATTCAACGGGAACAGTAGTCGATTCGGCGTCCTGGAAAGCCGGAAACAGAATTGAGAGTCTCTCGGTTCTGGAGCACAGCGATTACCTCATAACCGATAGAGTAACCGAAGTATTCTCGCCAGGATATTATATTATTAAATTGGAGGCGGCCTGCGGTAAAAAGAAAGGTACGACTTCTTTTAATATGAACGTCCCTCGATACGGAGCGGATTCTCTTAATCTTTCATCTCTTCAATTGGCATATGAGGCGTCGCTCGATTCTGTCGGGAGATTCGTAAAAGCAGGTTATAAAGTCCTGCCGAATCCTTCAGGCCGGTTCTCTCAGGATAAGAACGCGGTATATATTTATGCCGAAGCTTATAACCTGGATACATCCCCCGATTCGGACAGCCTGTATGAGATTAATATAGATATTTTCGATATCAACGGGAGGACGGTCAAATCGATAACGCCCGCGAATTATAAAAAGCCCGGCTCCTCGGCGGTAATCTTAACCGGCTTTTCCATCGCTACATTGCCCCGGGATTTTTATATCGTACGTCTGACTTTGATCGATCAAGGCCGTACGGTTTCCAGGGAGAAAAGATTCGCCGTAGTAGCGTCCCGGGAAAGACTCAGGCTGGAGATGTTGCAAGCTGTTCTAAATGAATTTCCCCAAGCCAATAAGATAGAGGACGAGGAAAACGCCGGAAAATTCAGGGACGATATTTATCTTATCGCGACTCCCGACGAGCTTAAGCTATATGATTCGTTGAATTTGGAGGGAAAGCAGAATTTTCAAAGGGAATTCTGGGGATCACGCGATCCAGACTTTGACACCCCGGAAAACGAATACAAATACGAACATTACAGGCGTATAAAATACTCCGACGATCATTTTGGGCAGTACCGGGGATACATTCGAGGCTGGCAGACCGATATGGGCAGGATATATATTCGCCACGGCGAGCCCTCGGAAATCGAACGAAATCAATCGTCGTTCGAGGAAAGAGGCTGGCAGAGATGGTGGTACCACGGGATCGAAGGCGGAGTTTACTTTATCTTCGTGGATTTCGAGGGAACCAGCAGCTACGATTTGATACACTCATCGAAGAAAAACGAAGTTAAGGATTACAACTGGGAAGACAAGGTAAAGATGACCCTGTTTCAGCGGTGACGGGATTATCGGCGGGATCTTATTGACTTCAACTCAAATCGCGTATATATTCGACGGTCCATTACGAGGACGGTTGCTTGTAAATATCGATTTTTGATACGAAATCTGATGGAGAAAAAATCGGATGGAAAATAGACTCGAGTTTACCGAACGCGAGAAAATTCTGGTTGAGTCATTCCGGTTATTGAATTCCGATCTGGAATTGAAAACAGTTATCCGGAACGCTTTGGGGATAATGATTCAGAGGTTTTTTGGCTCCGCCGCCTGCCTCGTGCTGGTCGATATGCACGATTTTTCACTGCGGTTTTACGCCGCCAAGGCCGGGGCGCCCGA
>JAZGHS010000010.1:0-11242 GCA_036481315.1 Candidatus Zixiibacteriota bacterium
ATGAGCTTGGTGGTCTGGGCGGTAGCGACGTTTGAAATTATGGCAACAGCCATCGTAAGCAACGTTATCTTTTTCATATTATCTTCCTTTCAACTCTCATCCCAGGGCGGGCAGTACTCGCATGGCACCAACTCGGGCGATCCCGTTTTCAACTTTGAGAATGCCGCGATAACATCGGCAATATTAAATATACAATTATTGTTAACGTCCATTGCCACCGCCCAATCCACGCCGCTACCAGCCGGACATTCACAAAAAAACCCTGACTCCGGAGAACCAGTTTTCAATTTGGAAAATGAGGCAATAATATCGGCAACGTTGAATTCCCAGTTACCGTTAAAATCGCCCGGTAAATAATAGCCGCAAACGCTCTCATTAATGTTCAGACAGGCAAATTCCAATTCGTACATCGATCGATCCAAAACCTCCCCAAGCCAATCCGCCAGTACAAATCCCTCATTATACGGATGGTATCCCTCTATGAAAGCGTTACAATATGCTCCCTCGCCGACTTCATCGGTCGCGGTCATCCTGTAATTAGCTACAAGCCACCATTCACCATCTGTGTTAATTCCCCATTCCGGGAACGGATCTCTTGGAAAATCCTTAACGCCCATAAAGGAACAGACGGTATGACCATCATTATTGGGATCGTCGATAGGATTAAAATAAGTAATACTTTCCCAAAGCGTTAGTGGATAGAAGACATCTCCCCAGACGTAGAAATCGCTTTGAACATAGAGGTTATTTGATGACAGGGGCAGATGAATACCTACGATATTAATATCCGGAGCCGTACGGATCCAAAGCTGGAGGTCAAAAACTTCATTTGCGCCGACCTCTAATATCCCGGCGTTATCGCCATCCCTGGGGCCGAATATGAGCTTGGTGGTCTGGGCGGTGGCCAAGCCTGTAATAATAACCATTACCAATGATAATATTAGTGCGTTTTTCATCTTGTTTCTCCTTTACCTATTTAAGCAGAATACAATTCCTCTAATTCCTCCTGTGCGGATAATGGCGATAATGGAAAAGACGTAAGAATTACAACCGCTATAATCCTCAAAGGCCACATAACCGCCTCCTATAATAAAATGCCTTAGATACTATCCGGCATCGATTTGCTTATACCTTTGAAAATATAGAGATTGCTCACCACGTAGTCAATATATTTCGGAAAGAATTATCATATCGATCTATGTGACACGCCAAATCGCTTGGCAGCAATATTAATATATATAAGGCCGTAACCGGGAGCACGGGCCCCCTACCAGCGATTTTGATTACCCTACATCAATACGGCACCGATTGCCGGGCCCCCATACCGGGGCCGAGCAGGATAGCGTTAATAAGCAAACGTTTGGAGCCGTAAAACAACGATCGCATATAGGGATGCGACGAGAACAGGATCACCTGCCCCTTGCCTTTACCCTCGCGGGTGCAATAGGCGGAATTAGCCCAACGTTGTCTCGCTTCCGGCCAGGCCAGGCCCGATAACCTGATCTTATCGGCGCTTTCAAATCGTGCCGCCGCCCGAACCGGCGGTTTGGTAAGAAAAACATCGTCAGTGTATGCCAGGACGGGGAGCTTTTCTCCCATGCCGTAAGTGAGCCATTGGGTAGTATCGAGTTTGCATTCGAAAATCACACCCTGCGGCGAGAACTTGCGTGCGAAATCATCGAGCCGTTTCATCTCATCCTTGCCCGGTTTCTTCGCCTCTTCCTTTTTATCGCCTTTCTTTTTCCCGTCTTTCTTTTTCGGCTCGACATTATCCCAGATCCGCATGCTGTCGATCACGACTTTATCGGCGGCCAACTCTCTTTCCAACGCGTATTCGTACTCGTCGAGCTTATCAAGAGATTGGCTTCTCAAGGCCACTTTCGATATACCCACCGTCGAATCGGCGCAGAATGTCGCCCCGCTACCAAACGCCACCAGTGTACCACCGTCCTCAACCCACTTTTTCAGTTTCGAGATTCCGCCTTTTCCGATTACAGATTTTAATAATCCCGGGCCGCCCCATATAGAAGGCATTATAAGGACATTATAGCGGGTAAGATCGGTTCTACTTAAACGATTGATATCGACGGAGGCCAGCCTCAACCCGAAATCGTAATCGAGCATATGCCATAATGAACCGTAGTTGGAAAGACTGATTGGCGGCGAGGTCAACATGGCTATTTTTGGCTCGGCAAGCAATCGGTAATTGGAGCCGCCAAGATCGGAACCGTCGGCGGCTAAAGCGGTATTTACCGCGATAATTTCCAACCCGTATTTCTGCCCGAGTTCGGCGAGAATCTCCCTTAGATTTTCCGGGTTCTCTTTCTTGACAAATAGCAGGCTTCCCCGCTTGAAATTATTTCCATTGATTTTCGACGGTTTTGTGGCGATCCGCGCTTTCAACTTCTTACCGAACGCATCGGCCAGAAGATATGTGGCGGCATCGTCGGTGTAGCCGACCATGTATCCGTATAAGGGATCATCGCCCTTGACTGTACCGACACGAGAGGGAATCGCGGTTATTATCTCCGATGAGACCAAGACCTTCTTATTGGAGATATAGCTTTCCAATCCGTAAGCGAGGGGAAGACACCAGGCGGAAACTTCGTACATCCGCGAGCCCCAGTTTTTCTCTATAGACCGACGTTCCTCGAATAGAGCTTTATTCGTCATTCTGATATCGTATTCGAGCAAGACCTGGAGCAGTTGTCTCGACGGTTGCGCGAAATCTATTATATAGCTGCCCGCTTTGAATTTTTTCGATGATGCTTTACCATGTTCGTTATATAGCCCGGAGACATTAAAATCGGATTTCGCTTTTTTTATCTCGATACCCTGTAATAGCAGAGAGTTTATCAGGCGGCTTGTCTTGTGCGGGTTTTGCGACGGATCGACTATAAACGAACCGCCGATGGAATTTTCACTATTTTCGACAGCAACCCGGCGAGCGTTATGGTAATGCCTCAAGAGATCTTTGCGTTTATTCGCGGCGGTTGAGATATTGGCCATGGAACTTACAAAATGATGGTGCACTGATTCGGCGTAGGTCAGTATCCGCCCGTCCCTCTGCTTAACCAGACTGCCATCGACACCCGCTTGTTCGTAGAGAATACCGACCATTCCGAGGAATATCCCCCATGACGATGTATAACCGGGGAACCATTCCTCGTTCCACTCACGGGTAAAATAACTCCAACCGTAGTTATCGAACGCTTTCGCTTGATCGGCGGCGAAAATATCCCACCATTTTCTGGAATCTTTCGGCCAGTGCGGGTTGAACGGTTCTCTCGGTGGAGAAAACAGGTAGGAGCTTAACGCTCCCATCTCATGCGAATCGATCATCAATTGCGGTTTCCATTCGAGACATACAGCGACCTTGCCTCTCGTTTCGGGATGTACGAGGGTGAACATATCGCGATTAAGATCGATAAAATAATGATTACCTCGTCCCCAAGGCCAGACTCCCGTATGCTGGACACTCTGCAGATCGGGATTCGGTATCTTCCCGGAAAATTGACGAACCTGAGTCAAAAAGCGTTCCCGGCCGTCGGGATTCTGCATCGGGTCTATCACTATTACCAGGTTATCCAGGATATTGTTCGTGTTATCGTCGTTGCCGGAAACCAATTGATACGCGGTAGCAATAGCGGCGTCGGTGGACGATAGCTCGTCGCCATGGATACCGTAACCGGCCCAGACCACAGCGGGAAGATCGTTGATTAACCGATCCGTTTCCTTTTTCGATTTCAGCCTCCTCGGATCGGAAAGCAGGGAGTGGCCGTCTTTTATCGACGATATCTTCGCCATATTCTCTTCGGAAGTGACCAGCAGGTAATACAGGGTATGCCCCTCGTACGTTTCGCCGTATTCGAAAAGTCGGGCTTTATCCGACGATTCGGCGAGTTTTGTCAAATATCCGGACATCTGAGCGTGGCTGGCCGGTTTCGAGGCAAGCGGGAAACCGAGGAATTCCGACGGTTTCGGGATGGCCGGATCGTATTGGTCTGTCGCAAAATATGACCCTGACGGCGACGATGCCGGGTCGGTATCCGCCAGGATTGTACCGGCAGAGATAAATACCATTAAGACAACAAGCGATAGCGCTAAAATCGAGTTCAATTTCATGATCATCCTCCCGAGGTTATTTTACGTTGACCCAAAATATGGAATTTATGGCTACTATTCAACCTGAAAATCTCAGAAATTCCGATATTAACGATTTTTCGCTTTTATCCCTTTTCTTTCCCGGTATAATTGCGCGATCTGCGCCCCTATCAGAAAAATCACCGACGTGTAGTAGATCCAGACGGTGACCACCACGAAAAGCATATAGGTGCCGTAAATTCGTTTCATGGTAGCGACATGGGCTATATAATACCCGAAGACTTCCTTTGCGACAACCCACATCAACGCGGCCCATAACGCCCCCACGGCGGGTACCCTCAGCCCCGGTTTTTTATAAGGGATGAGATTATACAAGGCAAAAAACAAAAAGAAGACTGTCAGGAATGAACCTATCGAATAAAGAGTACCCTGTGTGCCGCTCAACTCCAGGAATTTTAGAAACTCGTACTTTTGAGCGGAGTCTTTGATTACTTCGAATATTGGCAGGATGGCAGTCGATAGCAGGAAGAATATGACAACCAATAGAACCATGCCCAGATCGTGCAGCTTTCCCACGTAAACACGTTTGGCGCCGCTCGATTTGAAAATGACATTGAGGCTTGTACGCATACTGGAAAAAAGTCCGCTGGCAGCGAAAAGGAGGCCAAAAACTCCCACATACCCGGCGATCTTCTTATAGGCGATAACCTCGTCGGCACGGGAGAAGATGATCCCCTTAACATAGGCGGCGTATTCGGCGTAGGGTATTATGGTGTCTATAAAAATGTCTATCTGCCGGCTTACCGCCGGCGATTCGAGAACGTGCCCGAGAATGTAGATAACTATCAAAACAAAAGGAATCATACACATAATCAAAGAGAACGCCAGCCCGCCGCCGAACAGGAAAATATGATTCCCCCCGATACGATGATAAAGGCCACCGAGGTAATGTCTTAAAAAGTCTATTATCTTTTGCTTGAATAACTTTAAATCCACATCCATATTATAAGATATTTTCAGAGAAAACGTCATGTTTTTCGTTTGACATTTTTTGAAACTATTTGACAATTAAAACAGTTGGAAAGATTACTGTAAGTCGGTTGATCCGATTCTGTCTCATCAATTAACGAAGACCGGAGGTCAAATGTCCCACATCAATGAAAAAGCCACTAAGGATCGAATTGAAAAACTGGAAAACGATATTCTGAAGGCAAGAAAAGAGCTTACCGGTTTAAAACGGGATCTCCCTAAAGAAGATGTTTCCGAATATACTTTCATGGATTTAGACGGCGCCAGGGTAGATCTCTCGGATTTGTTCGGTAATCATGACGAGTTAATAGTCATCCATAATATGGGTAAACGATGCGCTTATTGTACGTTGTGGGCCGACGGTTTTAACGGAATTCTGGGGCACCTGGAAAACCGCGCGGCGTTCGTAGTTATTTCGCCCGACGATCCCGCTACGCAAAAATCTTTTGCCGAAAGCAGAGGATGGAAATTCAGGATACTTTCCGGGAAAGAATCTAAATTTACAAAGGATATGGGGTTTGAGCACGATGATGGGAAATATATGCCGGGTTTTTCGACTTTTCACAAAGACAGCGATGGTAGAATTTTCAGAACCGCTTATGATTATTTCGGACCGGGCGATCCCTATTGCGGGATATGGCACATGTTCGAATTGCTGCCCAACGGAGTGAACGGTTGGCAGCCTAAGTTCCAATATTAATTAGACCTTAGGCCAGCGGAAATATCGATCGGGATCGGTATGTCAAGCCGCTATATAAATAAATATACATTGAAAAAACATTTTTATTGCATCGGAAGGCCAACCTTGCTTATACAAGTATGGAATGTGGCCCGGGTCTTGATAAGACCCCGAAACAAGAACCGTTGCAGACAGACATGAACAACGCTTTAAGCTGGGAAGAATATTTCATGACATTGGCATTGGTGGCCTCGCTAAAATCGAAAGACCCCAGCACGCAGGTCGGCGCGGTGATAATCGACAACAAAACCCGAAAGCTGGTCAGCGCAGGATACAACGGTTTCCCGCGGTATATCGACGACGACCAGATACCGCAAACAAGGCCGGAAAAATACCTCTACGTAGTTCATGCCGAACTTAACGCGATCCTGCACGCCGAACGGGAGCTTTCGAATTGCAGCCTTTATGCCACGGTCTTCCCCTGCTCGGATTGCATGAAAACTATCGTGCAGACCGGTATAAAACGGATCGTCTATTTAAGCGATCTCAACGGCTCCGATTGGGAGGAATCGAAAAAGGCGACCATGAAGATGGCCGACTTGGCCGGTATCGAGGTCGAGAAATTCCCCGCCGCGGCGGGGGACAACGAGATTATAGAATTTCTGCGTTCGAAAGTGAAGACCCGAAAGGATGGGTAAGCCCGACAGCTTCTTTATTCCAGCAATTTCCCCATACTTACATGATCATCAATTTTGTAACCAAGCTTCTTATAGAACTCGACCACCCCGCTATTCGACGATCTCACCTGCAGGTTGAGCTTGTGGCATCCCAGTTTTTTAAGCTCGCTCTCCACATGTCTCATCAACGCCTCGCCGATACCTTTGCGCTGATGTTCGGGGCTGACTGTCATGTAATATACCCAGCCGCGGTGACCGTCGTAACCGGCCATGACGGTGCCGATGACCGCCGAATCGATTTCGGCCACGAAAAACAGTTCACGCTGGGTGTTGAGCTTCATCTCGATATCCCGTTCGGGGATATTCCAGGGCGGGTTGTTGGGGAAAACCTCGCGCCAAATGGCGGCGACGGCTTTGGTATCGGATTCTTCGAAAGGGCGGATTATCATTTTATCATTATCACGGTGCCGCGGGAACAGTGATTCCCGCGGCTACAATAATTTCCTTACTAAACCCTACCTCACGCTTTTCAGATACCGGAAGAAATCGGAGTCGGTGGTCAAAATCAGCCACGATTCCTTGCCGATAGCGTCCGGATAACTCTCGAGCGCTTTCGTAAACGAGTAGAAATCAGGATCTTTCTTGTATGCGCTCGCGTAGATCTTAGTCGATTGACCGTCGGCCTTACCCTTGATCTCCTCGGCGGTTCTATACGCTTCCGACGTTATCTTTTTTAAGTCCTTTTCCATATCACCGAGAATCCGCGAACGTCCTCCCTGTCCTTCTGAGCGGTATTGCTCGGCTATACGCTCACGCTCGGCGATCATCCGCCCGAAAACCTTCTCCCGCACGCTTTGTACGTAATTGATATGCTTGACCTCGACATCGATCAGCTCTATTCCATACGCGGGAGTCATCTCGGATGCTTTCGCCAGGATAGCCCTGGTTAGTTTTTGACGTCCTGTTTGAATGACGACATCGACACGCTCGATCTCCTCCCCCTCGGATTGAACCAGTACTTGATTGGAGTTACGCACGACCTCGATCAGCGGGTTTTCGGTGATGAAATCACGCACGGTAGACTCGATAACGTTATCTAGTCTCGTCTGCGCTCCCAACTCATCGCTCACTGACTGATAGAATTTCAAAGGATCGATTATCCGCCATCGAGCGTAAGTATCGACAAGAATGAACTTCTTGTCTTTCGTGGGGATTTGTGTAGCCCGGCCATCCCATTCTAAAATTCGTTTTTCGAAAAATCTGATCTCCTGGATAAACGGTATCTTCACATGCAGGCCCGGATCGATAACCACCCTGACAGGATTTCCGAATTGAGTAATGACCGCTTGTTCCCGTTGATCCACCGTATAAAAGGAGCTGAATAGCACAAAAATGGCCAGAAGCCCCACAACCGCGATTATTATCTGCTTGATATTGCCCATTATTTGCCCCCTCCCCTAAGCGACGATTTCCCGCCGAGTTCGTCGAGCGGTAGTACGCGAAGTATGCCGGTTTCGTCCTCATCGATTATATACTTCTTCTCCACCTGAGAAAGAACCGTTGACATGGTTTCCATGTACAACCGTCGCCTGGTGACATCCTTAGCGACAGAATAGCTTTTCCAGAGGGATAGAAAGCGCGCCGCATCGCCCTCGGCCCGGTTAACCCGGTCGATCGCGTAACCTTCGGCCTCTTTAATCATCTTCTCGGCGTCGCCGCTGGCCCGGGGAATTATGGTGTTATATTCCTTCATAGCCTCGTTGATCATTGTCTCTTTTTCCTGCTTGGCCTCATTGACAGCGTTGAACGCCGGCTTCACCTGGTCGGGAGGGGTAACATTCTGAAGCTTAACCGTCACAATCTGGATCCCGGCGCCGTAACGATCGAGAATTTCCTGCATTTTCAAGGTCGCCTCCTCGCCGATCTGCATACGTTCGACAGTCAGCACGCCGTCCACGCTTCTATCTCCTACAACCTGCCGCATGGCAGCCTCGGAAACGTCGCGGATAGTCTCCTCCACTCGATTGACATTGAACAGATACGCCCGCGGATCGCCGATCTTATACTGCACTATCCACTCCACGACCACCACGTTTAGGTCGCCGGTTAGCATCAGCGATTCATTAAGAAAAACCTTCTGGCTTCTAACCGTTCTAACGCCCGGTTTCTGAGTCCTGAACCCGAACTCCTGGCTTAAGATCCTGGTCACCGGAACCTTTGTGACCGTCTCTATACCGAACGGAATCATAAAATGAAGACCCGGTTGAGTGGTCCTGGTGTATTTACCGAACAATTGTACGACACCGACAGACTGGGCATCGACCGTATAGAAAGTCGTACGAAAAAAAATGAGTGCTACGACGACTATTATCGCCGTTACGACAATTTTTCTTTTTCGACGGCGCGGGATTCGTCGTAAGAACTCCTCGATACCGTCCTTTTCAAAATCCATATCGATCTCCTTTTAAGTTTGGATATTATCTTTGCCATAGCATTTCGGAAAGTAAGTAATGAAAAACCCGTTTACAAGCGAAAACGGGATTAATTAAAGATCGATCATTTTATCAAAAACCGATAGCCAATCCATCCTTGCGATGATCCGAGCCGGCGATATAGCCATCATCGGATTTGTAGATCAACTGCGCCCCTCCGAATGTCGATTCGTCAAGATCGGTAATGATAGTGTGACCTCGGGAGGTAAGCTCGTTTAACATATCCGCCGAAAATCCAGGTTCCACCGCTATTTTCGAATCCTCGGTGATATACCAACGGGGAAAATCGGAAGCGGCTTGCGGATTCTGCCCATAATCGAAAATACGGGTTATAATCTGGATATGCCCCTGGGCCTGCATATGTCCGCCCATCACTCCAAAACTCAAAAGAGGTGCGTCTTTTTTGGTGACGAACCCGGGTATTATGGTATGGTACGGACGTTTACCGCCGTCAACCTGATTAGGATGGCCTTTCTCCAGCGTGAACCCGCATCCTCTATTCTGCATGCTGATTCCGGTACCCGGGATAACTATTCCTGAGCCGAATCCCATGTAGTTCGATTGAATGAACGAAACCATCATACCGTCGGAATCGGCGACGGTGAGGTAAACCGTGCCGCCGTCATACGGAATGCCGCTTTTGGGAAAACTGGCATTATTTAGATCTATAAGTTTCGCTCTCGAATCGAGATAATCATGCTTTAAGAATTTATACGGATCGATTTTCATATATTCGGGATCGGCAAGATGCGCTTTGATATCGGCGAAAGCCAGTTTCAAAACCTCTATCTGTAGATGGATGCTATCGGCTGAATCCATAGGATATTTGGATAGATCAAATCGGTCTAATATCCCTATCGCGATCAACGCGGCCAGCCCCTGACCGTTGGGGGGAAGTTCATGTAGAGTGATATCCTGGTAGTCTTGAGATAGAGGGGTCACCCATTCCGGCTTGTGCGACGCGAGATCGTCGAATGTCATCAGTCCCCCATCTTTCCGGGAGCAGGCGACGATTTTCTCGGCAAGTTCACCTCTGTAGAACGATTCACCTTTCGTCCCGGCGATCAACTCGAGAGTCTTTGCTTGATCCTCGCAACTAAAAATCTCGCCTACTTTCGGCGCCCGGCCGTGCGGGAGAAATGTCTTATAAAATTCCGGAAATTCATTTAAAGTAGTAGCCGCCGATTTCCATGCCCTGGCCGTTTTCGGGGTGATAGGGAAACCGTCGGTGGCGTAACGGATGGCCGGTTCGAAAAGTTGTTCGAACGGCAACTGTCCGAATTTCTCGGATAAAGCCGCCCAGACCGAGACAGCACCCGGTACCGTAACCGTATCCCAACCACGTTGGGGCGTTTTATCGAGATGGGAAAACCGCTCGTATATCCATGCTTTCGGTGAACGACCCGAGCCGTTGATACCGTGAAGTTGTTTACCATCCCAGACTATGGCAAAAGCGTCACCACCGATACCGTTGCTGGTCGGCTCGACTACGGTCAGGGTGATCGCGGTCGCGATAACCGCATCGACAGCGTTGCCCCCCTTTTTCAACATGTTAATACCGGCTTGTGCCGCTCGCGGTTGGGATGTGGCCACAATATTGCGAGCCGTTACCGGCACACGATGGGAGTACGAGGGAAATTTTGAATCAGGCATATCGTAAGTCTAAAGTAATTCGCGATGAGTGTCAAATACCTTTCAATTTCCATTGCCCCGATAATTACAATCCGTTAGATTATCCCCATGCAGCGTAAACGCCCAGGAGGCAAACGCCCGCCCGGCTCGAAATCGCATCGGGCCTCAAAATACTCAGATCCCGGGGCCAGAGCGAACGTCAAAACCGAGGAGGATCTGTTCGCCATACTCGATCATCTAAGCGAAGATCCGTTTCTGTTGGTCCTCGACGGTATCCAGGACCCGCATAATCTCGGGGCGTGTCTTCGTAGTGCCGACGCTTCAGGGGTGCATGCCGTAGTCGCTCCCAAAGACCGCGCGGTCTCCATCACCGAGACGGTCAGAACGGTCGCGCGAGGAGCAGCAGAGAGCGTACCGTTCGTGCAGGTAACCAACCTCACCAGAACAATCAAGGAGCTTCAGCACGAGGGGATCTGGTTTGTGGGCACCGACGACGAGACCTCTCAGACATTATATGATGTCGAATTGACCGGTCCGTTGGCTATAGTCGTCGGCTCCGAGGGAAAGGGTGTCCGACGTCTCACCGCCGATAACTGCGATTTTTTGGTACGCATACCGATGGCCGGTAA
>JAZGHS010000011.1:0-6154 GCA_036481315.1 Candidatus Zixiibacteriota bacterium
CATTTCCGATCCTTGTCCCGTGTGCGACGGTGTGGGGCGGGTTTTATCCCGGGAAACCATGGCAGTTAAAATCGAACGTTGGTTTAAGAGGGCAAGATCGGCCTCGTCGCTTAAACATTACCACTTGATTACCAACTCTCAGGTTGGAGAACTTCTTCTCGACGATAAGCCGAACCGCCTGCAAATACTTCAAAAGAACACCAAATTGAAAGTTGATCTGATTATCGACACGTCATTGGATCCCGATGAATTTTCGGTATTCGATGCTTCCTCGGAGATCGAGGTTACTGATAAATACACGGCTCAAGAGCAAGCCAAATCGTCGTAAAATTGGATGTCACGCTAAAAAAGCCCGTTTCGGTTTTGATTTCTTATTCTGTATACTTATTCGCCTTTTCTATCCCTATTTCGATCGTCGCCGGGCAAATCTTCGCGGGACTTGTAATATTCGCCGGACTAACGGCGTTGTTAACTAAGCAGGAATACGAAAATTTTCCTTTATTGTGGTCAATCCTAATTCCTTCGTTTCTAATCCTAATATTGATTTCTGCTTTATTAGGGATTGATTTTCAAAGTTCGGTTCCTCAACTGGGAAAGAGCTGGGTATTGCTCTGCCTGTTTCCAATGGTCGGGTATCGGTCGAGATATTCCGGAAAACGAACGATAGATTTTCTTATTTACGGAACCGCGGTCTCTTCGGCTCTGGCGCTTTTCCGTTATTTTTCCGGCGCTGTGGATAGAGCAGCCCCGTTTTCAGGCGGATATACGACTCTGGCGATATTTATCGCCGCGGTTATCCCTCTGGCGATCTGGAAATGTTCGGAAATAAAATCATCGCGAAAGTGGATTTATACCGGCCTGACGATATTAATGGCTTTCGCCCTGGTTTTTACCAAAACCCGCGCCGGTTGGCTGGCGGCGTTGGTGGGTCTGCTTATTATTGGGTTTACATTAAATAAAAAGCGTACCCTCGTAGCGCTATCGCTTGGAATTGTGTTAATAGCAATTATTCCAAATACGAGGAACATTATTCTTGAGAGGTTTGAGGCAAACAAGAAGGGCGGGGTAACTAGCGGCCGCGTTCTACTTTATAAATCGGTTGCCGAGCCGCTTTCCGCTCTCCCCATTTTCGGATATGGTCCCGGGAGCTTCACAAAACTCGTTTCTCCAAACGTACTGGAAAAAACCGGCGATACCCGAATCAAAAGCTGGCATTCGACCCCGCTTGAAATATTGTTGGAATCGGGGTCGATTACACTACTTATTTTCATGATCCTCGCTTTTCTACCGGTAAAGGAATCATTGCGAAAAAGAAAATATTTTCCATCTCAGAAACTGCTTCAGACTGCCGTATTAGGTTCATTAACGGCTTTGTATCTCGCTGGATTGACAACCAATCTGGCCAGGGATTTTATGCTTTTATCTTTACTGGCATTATTGTGGTCGATTCCGTATTCTATACCGGATTCGTTTATTGAAACAGGCGGAGATTCTGAAACAAACAAGGTTTTAACGGATGGATGAAATGGGCAAAGAGGATAAATTAATAAAAGACGGTGTTCGTCAGGCCGCGGCTTTGATGGAGATCGCCGCCCGAACAGCCCCCAAATCGAGGGGCGAGGATTTTATCGAGATTAAAACGGTTTTCGGGGAGAAGCTCAAAGAGCTATCGGAGGAAATGATCCGTTTCGGCGTGGAGGGGAAAAAAGTTAATTTCGATCGGGATGGCGGAAATGTAGCAGTCTCCGCCGCTTTAGTATTAATAGGGCTTAACAATAGCACGTCGCTGGGGCTGAATTGTTCCGCTTGCGGATATCCCGATTGCGACGCGTTTGATAAGGCGCGTCAGGTCGAGGGCGATTATCGGGGGCCGATTTGCGCTTATCGCATTGTAGATCTCGGGATAGCGGTTGGCTCGGCAGTGAAAACCGCCCAAATCTTAAACGTGGACAATCGGATCATGTATCGGGCCGGGGTCGCGGCCCGTCGGATGGGAATGGTCGATTGGGACTACGTTTTGGGTATACCGCTTTCGGCGACCGGAAAAAACATCTATTTTGACCGTTAGAAGCCGCAACTTTAGATAGTTTTCCGAGTTTAAACATCCAGAGAGGATATGGGGCTTGACTGATGAAAATGGATTATTATATTTGTTATTCTTTAAAATAATCAGGAGGTCTGATGCGGGCAATTATTGAGGCCGGTGGCGTACAGGTGCCGGTTGAGGTAGACAGTAAAAGTAAGATTCCCCTAATCGAGGGCGAAGTGGGGCAAAAAGTGGATTTCGATAAGGTCCTCTTTCTCTCGGGCGACGATAAGCCGACTGTAGGAAAACCTTATATCGACGGCGCTTTGGTGAAAGCCGAGATTGTCGGACATGATAGATTCGACAAGGTTACCGTATTCAAGTTCAAAAGACGAACCAAGTATCGTCGCACCAGGGGACACAGACAGGATTATACCGAGATACTGGTAAAAGAAATAGTCAGTTGAGGGAGCGGTTAGTACTCATCCCGGCGCTTATCGGGCTGGTTATATTATCTGGCGCGGTAGGGACGTCGGCGCAGAATCCCGGATCGTCGGAGGGAGTCGTCTGGCAAAAGACAATCCTCTCCGTAGAGATCGAGGGTGTCCATAGCGCCGATACTTTTCTTGTGCTGAATTCGGCCGGTCTTATAGCCGGTGATATCCTCACTCCCGGTAGTTCTCAGGACGCTGTTAAAGGCGTATATGGGTTGGGGCTTTTTTCCGATGTTGAGTTAGATGTCGGATTAGAGGAAGCCGGAGTCAGGATAATTATCAGGGTCGACGAATTCCCCAACCTGAAAAATCTCGAATTTTCCGGAAACAAGAAGATTAAGCGCAAAAAACTCGAGGAAACCCTCACTCTTTTCGAGGGCAGGCTTGTTTCCCCTGTCGAGATAAAGAATAATATCGAACGGGTAATGAAATTATATGCCGAAAAGGGATATTTGCTGGCCACGGTCGATATCGAAACCTCGCCCGTTGAAGGCGAAGAAAATCTGGTGGATCTCAAGCTTGTAATCGATGAGGGAAAGAAAGTCAGAATCGGCGGTATTACATTTTCCGGTAATAAGGCTTTTACCGATAAGAAACTTCGCAAAAAGATGTCTACAAAGCCGAAAGGCTTCATTCGCTCCGGTAGCTTCGAAAAAGATAAATATTTAGAGGACAAGGACAAGGTTGTCGCCTTTTACAGGGAAAGGGGATTTATCGACGCTGTCATTCTGGGAGATTCGATCTGGTATTCCGATGATAATACCAGGATGTTTATCGATATTAAGATAAATGAGGGGACCAAATTCTATTTCGGAAACTTAACCTGGGAAGGCAATACTCTCATAAAGGATGATGATTTCTCAGGGAACGTGAAATTAAAATACGGACATATTTATAATCAGAAAAAATACGATGAGACGCTGTTTAAGTTCCACGAACTTTATCAGGACCAGGGGTATTGGTATGCACAAATCAATGAGGATACTCACGCCCGCGGTGACACAATAGATTTCCACTGGTCTATAACCGAGAACAACCCGGTTCATATCCGCCTGATCAATATTGTCGGCAACACAAAAACCAGGGAGAAGGTAATACGGCGGGAACTGGTGATAAAACCGAACACTATTTTCAAGCGGTCTCTGTTGGGACGATCTCTTCGGGAAGTGATGATATTGAACTTTTTCGCAAATGCTGTCCCCGAGTGGGATATCCTCCCCAACGGTGATATCGACTTAAAAATAATGGTGGAGGAAAAGCCTACCGGCCAATTCTCGGTGGGCGCCGGTTATTCGGCCCGGGATAAACTCATCGCCACCGTGGGATTGGGAGTGCCCAATCTCTTCGGCACCGGGCAAACGGCTACCATAAACGTAGATCTCGGTAAAAACCGGAATACGTTCGATGTCAGCTATATGGAACCGTGGCTGTTCGATACACCGACCTCGGTTTCGACCAATTTCTACCTGCAGGAACGTAACTGGTACGATTGGTTCACTGAACGTCGTTATGGCGGAGGTTTACAGGTAGGACGTCGTCTGCGCTGGCCCGATAATTTCTTCCGGGCCTTCTGGGGTTATAGGCTGGAGGAGGTCAATTATCTCGATATCAGTCAGGATTATAAAGACGATAACGTGAACGTCCCATATTCTGTGGATAAACAGAGTTGGCCGCTGACCACGTCCTCGGCGAATATGACCATAATCAGAGATTCCAGAGATTTACCCCAATTCCCGACGTCCGGGTCGGTGATTTCAGGACGTTGGGAACTCGGCGGGACGATTCTGGGAGGGGATTGGAATTTTTATAAACAAACCTATACGGCTGAATATTATCGAAAAATCATCTGGAAAGCGGTCGCCATGATTAAAGCCAAATATGGAGAAATCGGCGGTATTTACCATGGGGAAGATGATATTCCCTATAGCGAGAGGTTCGCCCCGGGCGGGGTCGACCCCGATGGCGTCATCCGGGGTTATGATGACGGACGGCTGGGACCGCTGGGCAGCTATGGAGGTCGATTCGAACTTATTTATAATTTGGAGATATCGATTTCGATCTCTGATCAACAGTTTTATATCCTGTTTTTTGCCGACGCCGGAAACGTCTACGCGAAGATGGGCGATATCGATCTGTTCAAAGGATATTATCGATCGGTGGGGCCCGGGTTTAGGATAATAGTCCCGATGATCGGCATAATGGGATTTGATTTCGGCTATGCGTTTGACGGATTCGAAAAGGGCAAATGGAAAACCCATTTCCAAATCGGCAGAGGTTTTTAGTTAAGACAATAATAAAGGTGAATTTTACCAGGAGATCATTTATGAAATGGTTTGGTATCGGAGTTAGCTTTGTTCTTTTAAGTTTCGGCCATGTTTTCGCGCAAGGTAAGATTGGCTATGTGAATTCGCAGAAGATTTTTGCGGAATCGCCGGAATTCCAGGAGGCCCAAACGAGATTTGACAAGGAAGTGGTCGATTGGAATACCCGCGCGGAGTCTATGAATCAGGAAGTTGATAGCGTCAAAGCCGAACAATCCAAAAACGCCCTGATATGGTCCGGCTCCAAGAGACAGGAAGTGGAAGCACTTCTCAAGGCCAAGCAGGATTCCCTTCAACTCTATTTAAACGAAACTTTCGGACCGAACGGCAAAGCCGAGAATCGTATGGCAGAACTCTCCCGTCCCATCGAGGAGAGAATTATTGCCATAATCAGAAGAGTAGCCATAGAAAAAGATTTCGACATGGTTTTTGACGTGGCCACGGTCAGTATCGCTTTCGGTAAGGAGAGCCTCGATTTAACCGATGAGGTACTCGCGGAGATGGCCAAAGAGAGATAAATGCCTATTCCTTTAGGTGAAATAGCCTCGACGATCGGCGCCGAATTGCGGGGCGATCCGAAATTACCTATTAATGGTCCCGCCACGATCGAATCAGCGGAAAAGGGCGATATCACCTATGTTGCCAGCAGAAAATTCAGCAAACATCTGAAATCCTCGAAAGCTTCGGCGGTGATAGTTTACCCTGGCCTGGAAAGCTCGGATCATTCTCTTTTGGTTGCCAAGGATCCGTATCTGGCGTTTGCCTTGACTATGAGGATGTTTTTTAAATCGTATCCCGAATTCAAACCGGGGATAGAAAAGACGGCAATTATACCAAATGATGTGAGTATTCCCGACACATGCTATATCGGTCATCACGCGGTCTTATCGCCCGGTGTTCGAATCGGAGCGGGTACGTCGATTCTAGCGGGGGCATATGTCGGCGAGGACAGTTCGATCGGGGAAAACAGCAGGATCTTTCAAAACGTAACCATCAGAGAAAATGTGACAATCGGTAATAATGTCGTCATATATCCCAACGTCGTTATCGGTTCGGACGGTTTTGGATACTCTTGGGATGGCTCGGCGCATGTGAAGATACCCCAGGCCGGTACGATAATAATCGAGGATAACGTGGAAATCGGGGCGGGTTCGACCATCGACCGTGCCACCCTCGGGGCGACGATAATCGGCAAAGGATCGATAATCGATAATCTCGTGCAAATCGCCCATAATTGTGTCGTAGGGCCGGGTTCGGTGATCTGCGCTCAGGTTGGCTTGGCCGGATCAACTACCCTTGGCAGCCATGTTACT
>JAZGHS010000012.1:0-13770 GCA_036481315.1 Candidatus Zixiibacteriota bacterium
GATACGGTCTGGCGACACTGACCCGCCTGAAATTGCAAACCGGAAGGACACATCAGATAAGGGTGCACATGTCGTATTTTGGCCATCCGGTCGCGGGCGATCCGACGTACGGCGGGAGATCAAGCTACGTTAGAAGACTTTTGAAGAAGGATAAAATCGATGCTACGACGATTTTAGGGATGCTTGACAGGCAGGCCTTACATGCGGTGGAGCTGGAATTACCTCATCCCGACGATGGCCGGACATTGAAATTCGAATCGGAATTACCGGAGGATATAATGTCGGTTCTGACTTACTTGAAACAGAGATAATGATGTAAAAACAGCATTTAACTACATTTCCGCTCCGGGCTTGACTAATGCCTCGGCCGCTATTATATAATCGCTATGAATAAAACAACGACAACCTCTCTTATCCTAATTATAACGACTGCGGCCTTTATCTACTGTGGTTCGATCGGTAGTGGCGGCGGGAAAATCGATTATATGTATGAGTTGATGTCGATGCAGGACCGTGGTCGGATTGATTCGACTTTGATGGTAGAGGCGCTGGCACATGTGGATACCGACGTAAAAACAATGGCAATAGTAACTTGTGGAATGGTGAAGGATAGCAGGTTCACTTCAGGAATTATCAAGCTCGCAGGGAATAAAGGTCGGGACCCGGCCGATTGGACGAGGCAGGATATTAAAGAGTGGGCGCTAAGGAACTGTGCTGTGATTACTCTAGGTGAGATAGGCGATGTGTCGGCTATTCCGTTCTTACATGAATTTATAAAAAGAGAATTCGACGATATTAATCTTCATACTAAGTTATATGCCATTGAATCTCTCGGCAAGATCGGGAATGAATCGTCGATGGAACTATTGAGATCAATGCTCGGGCCATTGACGGTAGATTCCGACGAAACTGTTATGAACGAAAGTGCTTTTGCACTTTGGAGACTCGGAGATACTTTATCCATCCCTGCTTTAAAATCGTATTCAAAGTCGTGGCCTTATTCCGGCGACTCGAACTACGCATTATTCCGTTTGGCTCCGGATTCTTGTACAGAAGAATTCTTATGGGCGCTTGGATGTGCGCCCGGAGTTCCAAATCTTACGATAGTTGAAAAAGATTATATTCAGTCTATCGCTGCCCGGGGATTAGGCGACGGTAAAGACACGACCGCCATTTTACAGGCATTCGACAATTGCTACGGTACTATTGTCAGAAACGCCAAAATCGAGTTAGCCAGGGGGATGGGGAAAAATAAAGTTGGAAGAGAGCGGCTCGAAAAGATCCTCCCGGATATAGATGATAATGGCCTAAAGCGAGTCATTCTCATAGCGCTGGGACAGATCGGGGATTCACGTAGTTTCGATCTTATAACCGCCTATCTCGATGATTCCTCTCTGCAGGTCAGGTTGGCGGCGATATCGTCCCTACCCCAGACCAGCAAGAAAAAATCGTTAAAATACTTAAAAGATCTTCGTTCCGATCCGCTCTGGCAGATCCGAGCGGAAACCGCCAGGGCATACGGCAAAGCCGGATCGAGGACGGCCGAGAAACGGCTTAAGGAGATGCTCACCGATAAGGATGATCGTGTCAAAGCGGCGGTAATTGAGGCGCTGGGCGAATATTCGGTCAGGAAAAATATCGACATTTTCGAGGCAGCCATGTTTGGCGCGAAGGACATCGTAGTCAAATCGATCGCGGCGGATATCCTGGGAAATGCTGAAAAACAAAAAGCGCTCGACCTGCTTATTAAAGCCGCCGGGAAAATCGATTCCACCGAGAGTATCGATTTCTGCCGGTCACTTGTGACCGCAATGGGGAATTATGTGGATTCGACCGAAACGGGGCAATCGGCAGTCGAGGCTATCAGATCGTTTTTGAATCATCATAACCGTATCGTCCGTCAGGACGCCGTCGCGGCATTGAAAGAGTACGCTCCGGCCGATTTCGATCCCGGCGAATTCGATATCGTCCTCGATCGCAAGCATCTCGAATTCATAATAGAATTCAAAGATTTGAAGTTGAAAATGCCGGTTGCCAGGATCAAAACCTCTCGCGGGGAGATTGTAGTTATACTCTATTCCCCTCACGCCCCCCGGACGGTGGCTAATTTCATCAAGCTGGCAAACCGGAAATTCTACGACGGCCTGACGTTCCATCGAGTTGTCCAGAATTTCGTTGTTCAGGGTGGTTGCCCCCGGGGCGACGGCTGGGGTGATCCCGGCTATATGATTCGCGAGGAGATCAACTCGAAAGACTTTGAAAGGGGTACGATAGGCATGGCCACGTCGGGACGGGATACCGGCGGGTCGCAGTTTTTCTTTTGCCTTTCTGATCAGCCTCATCTCGACGGCCGATATACGTCATTTGGCCATGTCAAAGAAGGATGGGATGTGCTCGATAGTATCGAAATGGGCGATACGATTTATACGGTGACCATAGAAAAGGGGAGATAATTATGAACCTCGAAGAATATGATCTGAATATCCCCGAGGGATGCAATATCATCTTGGGGCACGCGCACTTTATAAAGACGGTCGACGATCTATACGAGACCATCGTTTCACAGAGTACTTCGGTGAAATTCGGAATCGCCTTTTCGGAAGCCTCAATGGAGCGGTTGGTCCGGGTCGAAGGGAACGACGACGGACTCAAGAAATCGGCCGCCGACGCTATCATGGGTATCGGATGCGGACATACGTTTATCATCTTCATGCGCGACGCTTTCCCTATCAATTTCTTAGGGGCGATTAAGGCCGTACCGGAGGTTTGCCGGATCATCTGTGCCACAGCGAATCCGTTGAAAGTGCTGATTGCCCGATCAGAGCAGGGGGGCGGAATAGTCGGTGTTGTCGACGGCGCCGCGCCTGCCGGAGTTGAAGGGCCGGAGAATGTGGCCAAAAGAAGACAGTTTTTAAAAGATATCGGATATAAGAGATAATCTTGGCTCGGCTCGAATATGGCATCAGGTTCGGCGAACACTTCGCGGTCGACCCCACGAGAAAATCGGATCTTGCGGTGGTAAGTCATGCCCATTCCGATCACCTTCGGGCGCATAAGAGAATTATCGCCACCCCCGCTACTCTCGAGCTTGCTCGATTCGGATATAAGAAATTCGAAGGCGAACCGCTGGAGTATAATAAAGAAATCGAAATCGGTCCGGCCAGGCTAAAGCTCGTTCCGGCGGGTCACATGCTCGGTTCGGCGCAGGTTATTATCGACTGGCGTGATGAGAGAATCGTCTATACAGGCGATTTCAAACTCGATGAAAACCAGACCTGTGAAAAGGCCGAGATCCACCGATGCGATACACTTCTTATCGACACAACTTATGGTAAACCGCAATACCGGTTCCCTCCAGCTTCAGAATGCAAGGAGAGGTTGCTGGAATTTGTCGCGAAAAACCTTCAAGCGAATATAATCCCTGTTGTTCTGGCATATTCGTTTGGCAAGGCGCAGGAGGCAATGAAGATTTTGAGCGATGAGGGGATCGAGATCGACGCTTACAAAACGGCATTCGAGGCCGCCGAAGTTTACGGCCGTCACGGTATAAGTATTGAAAATGTCAATTTGCTCAACGAGAAACCGAAACGGGGCAGGGTCATAGTGATGCCTCCCGGTGGTTTTCGCTATATCAACGCCCGCGGTTGGGGACGATTCAGAACCTGTTTTCTATCAGGCTGGACTCTGGATCGAGGCAACGGTTCGAGGGGCGGTAATGGTTTCGGGATTCCCTTTTCGGATCACGCTTCTTTCGATGATATCGTGCGCTATGTGGAGACGGCGAAGCCAAAAAAAATATATACTCTTTTCGGCCCTCCCGATATCGCCGAATATTTAAGGCGACTAGGTTTTAAGGCCGAGTCTGTCGGCCTGAATGCCGGAAAAACGATAGGCAAATCCGTCGGGAACATGGATCTGTTCAATTGAATCCGATAATTGAAGCTAAATCAATATCCAAGCAATACGGCGACCTTACCGCCGTGGATAATATCGACTTCACTATTAACGAAGGCGAGACATTCGGTTTTCTCGGTCCTAACGGCGCCGGAAAAACTACCACCATGAAGATGATATATTGTTTTATACGGGTTTCTTCAGGGACTCTCTCGGTTTTCGGTATGGATGTCGCCGAAAAGCCAAGAGAGATCAAGGCGCTTCTCGGGGTTATCCCGCAGGAAGACTCCCTCGACCCCGATCTTACGGTCTACGGTAACCTTATTACCTATTCGCGATATTATGAGGTGCCTAAACATGAGGCCGAAACCAGAGCGGAAGCGTTGATGAAGATGGTCTCGTTGACCGAGAAAAAGGACGTCATTATCGAGGATCTCTCCGGCGGCATGAAAAGACGGCTTTTGATCGCCAGAGGCTTAATCAATAATCCCAAAATTCTCATACTCGACGAGCCTACTGTGGGGCTTGATCCGCAGGGACGGCATTTGATATGGGCGAAACTGAACGAGCTTAAAAAATCCGGGATTACGATAATAATTACAACACATTACATGGAGGAAGCCTCCCGGCTCTGTGATAGGCTGATCATTATGAACAACGGCAGGATACTCGATCTCGGCTCGCCCGACGAACTGGTGAAAAAACATATCGGCAAGGAGGTGCTTGAGATCGGTAATATCGATGATGATCTTGTCGAGAAGATCTTTGACGTATTGAATAACACGGTGTCTTATGACCGCTATGGCGATAAACTTTATCTTTTTGCCGATTCGGCGATCGAGCTCGCGGCCCGGTTGAAACAGCTGCGTCTTGATTCGCTTCTGGAGCGCAAGGCCGATCTGGAGGATGTTTTCTTGGCCCTTGCGGGACGATCGTTAATAGAATAAGGAAAAAGTAAGTATAAACCGAAAATCCGATGAGCATTAATCCTTACAGAAACGTTTCTTACAGGGCTTTTTTCGTCCTGCAAAGGCATAAAAACGTTTTTATCAAGACTATTAAATCGTCGCTTATCCCGCCGTTTCTCGACCCCCTGTTTTACCTACTCGGTATGGGCTATGGCCTCGGAAGTATGATCAGTCCCATCAAGGGGATGTCGTATGTAGAGTTTATCGCCCCGGCGCTGCTAGCGTCGGTGATGATGACCGCGCCGTTTTTCGAATGCACAATCGGTACATTCGTGAGAATTCATTATCAGAGGACTTTCGACGCCATGATCTCGACACCTCTTTCTGTTGAGGACGTGGTAACCGGAGATCTTCTTTACGGAGCATCGAGAGCGACCCTGCAGGGCGCGGCCATAATGGTGGTGTTGCTGGCATTCGGGCTGATAAAATCCCCACTGGCGCTTTTTATATTGCCACTTTGTTTTTTTATAGGACTGGTATTCGGCTCGCTGGCACTTTTTTACACGTCGTTTATCCCCGCGATCAACTATGTTGATTATTTCTTTACCCTTGTTATGACCCCAATGTTTATTTTCGCTGGGACATTCTTCCCAATCGCTCAGCTTCCGGTCTGGGCCCAGAAGATCGCCTGGTTTATGCCATTATATCACGCCGTCAATATCACCAGGGGTCTGGCGTCGGGAAATATAAACGGATTATGGCAAGATTTTATCTGGTTGGTGGCGTTCGGGCTGCTATTTTACGCTCTCGCGCTGGGACGAATGCGAAAAAGGCTATTAAAGTAGTTTTATGATATTCCGGCTATAACATATCGCTACATTACTTTAAGATGAAAAATATGTTGACAAAAGCGAGAACAGGTATTATTAATTTGATTACCCCCCCCGAGAAGTTGTCGCGTCATGCGAAATGGAAACCAACAGTTTGTTTTGGAATTTGTTGTTTAAGAGGGACTCGGCCAATAAATATCAGGAGATCTATTGGAGATAGATTTTAATAAGATCTTGCCGAAAATAAATAATGGGGATAATATTGTGGTTCGACAGGAAAAGACCCTAAGGATTGACAATTAAGGAACTTATACCTGTTTGAAGCTTAAAAGGCGGAATAAAAGGTAATAGTGACGCATTGAAAACAGGAAGCAGGAGGCATAGATGTGCGGCATCGTGGGTTATGTAGGTCCTAAAAAAGCTCTTCCTATATTGCTCGAGGGCCTGACCCGTCTGGAATACAGGGGTTATGATTCGGCGGGGATAGCCCTTCTTGAAAATGGTGAGATGGTAATTCAGAAGAGCGCCGGTAAGATCTCGGTTCTGGAGAAGACGCTCAATGGCAATGAATATAGCGCCCATTCGGGTATCGCTCATACCCGTTGGGCTACGCATGGCGAGCCTAACGATCTCAATGCTCACCCGCATACCGGTAATTCCGGCAGAATAGCCGTTGTGCACAACGGTATAATTGAGAATTACACCTCTTTAAGAGAGGTTTTAAAGCGTAAGGGCCACGTTTTCAAAACCGATACGGACACCGAAATAATCGCGCATCTTATCGAGGAATATTACGAAGACAATCTCCTTACCGCTGTTCGAAAAGCCTTATCGCAGGTAGAGGGGACCTACGGAATCGCCGTGGTGAGTCTGGATAATCCCGATCTTATGGTAGCCGCCAGGTCGGGCTCTCCGTTGGTTATCGGATGCGGCGAGGGGGAGAATTTGATCGCCTCCGATGTCGCAGCCGTTTTGAGATATACCAACAGAGTTGTATATCTCGAAGACGGTGAGTTGGCGGAAGTAACCCCCTCAGGCTTTTCAATTACCACCCTTGATGATATCGAGGTGACTCCTCATCTCGAGGAGATATCATGGAGCCTCGATATGGTCGAGAAAGGCGGTTTCGATCATTTCATGCTAAAAGAGATATTCGAGCAGCCGGAAACGTTGAAAAACGCCATGCGCGGGAGGCTTAATTTCGAGGAAGCCACTGCCCGGTTGAACGGCTTGAACCTGCAATACGAGGAACTTCATCATATTAACCGAGTGATCATTACTGCCTGCGGGACTAGTTGGCACGCCGCGTTGATAGGGGAATACCTGATTGAGGAGTACGCCCGGATTCCGGTGGAAGTCGAATACGCCTCCGAATTCAGGTATCGAAGCCCGATTATAGATCCCGGTGTTCTGGTCTTGGTGATTTCTCAGTCCGGGGAAACAGCCGATACACTGGCGGCGATGCGTGAGGCGAAAAGAAAAGGGGCGACCTGTTTAGGCATTTGCAATGTGGTCGGATCGACCATCGCAAGGGAGTCCGATGGTGGCGTTTATATTCATGCTGGTCCCGAGATCGGGGTAGCGTCGACAAAAGCGTTCACGTCACAGATTATGGTTCTTTCCCTGATAACGATTCTTTTGGCCAGGATGCGTTCCATGTCATTTGAGAAGGGGGAGGAGCTTATCTCGGCCCTAAACGATATTCCGGGAGAGGTTAAAAAAATCCTGTCTCTAAACGACGAGATCAAAACTTTAGCCGAAAAATATAGCGATAAAAACAATTTCCTTTATCTCGGGCGGGGTGTCAATTTCCCTGTGGCGCTCGAGGGGGCGTTGAAGCTTAAAGAAATCAGCTATATTCATGCCGAGGGTTATCCCGCTGCCGAGATGAAACACGGGCCGATCGCGCTTATCGACGAGAATATGCCGGCGGTGGTACTTGCTCCGAAAGATTCGGTTTACAGCAAGATTATCTCAAATATGCAGGAGATCAAGGCACGACGAGGCAAGATAATCGCGGTGGCAACGGAGGGCGACGAAAGGATCCCGGAGATTGTCGACGAAGTTATATATATTCCGAAGGTTAATGATTTTATACTGCCTATTATCGGGATAATACCTCTTCAACTTCTGGCTTATCATATTGCCGTTTTAAGAAGTTGCGACGTTGACCAGCCGAGAAATTTAGCGAAAAGCGTAACTGTTGAATAAGAATTATCAAAGAATAAATTTAAGAAAAGAAAAGGAGGCTAAGGAAGGAAAACCAATTGGAGGCTTTAAATGGCCGTTAAGATTAAGCAAAAGATGTTGAAAGACAGGGAGAAGTTAATCGAAATGTACCATCAAGAGAGAATGTCGTTAACCGATATCGCCAGAAAATACGGATGCAGCAGGCAATATGTTCAGCTGATATTCATTACACTGGGGATTGAAAGACGTGAGCGACGGGAAGCTCTCAACATTTCTCCCCGACGGCGGAAGAGCAAATTTAATTTCGGGCCGATTCAAGACAATTTCATCGCTAAAAACTATAAGAGAATGACTGATAGAGAGATAGCGAGACATTTGAACAAGCCCGCGCCCGCCGTTACCTACAGAAGGTTAATGGTTCTGGGTAAGAAAAAAATCGAAAGGAGAAATTTCACATCGGAAGAAGACCAGTTTATATTGAATAACTACCAGCGGCTTACGGATCAGGTGATGGCCAGGGTATTGGATCGTTCTTTGATTTCGGTGACGCATCATCGAAGCAGAATTCTCAATCGGGCGAAAAGGCTGATAAACGGCGGTTCAGTTGAGAATGATCCGGCAAGCAATTTAGAACTCCAATCCGCTGAGAGCGACCAAGTAATATCGGTTGCCGATCCCCGGGAGTCACCATTATCTTCCGATAGCGGCGGAACTTTAGGTTTAAACGACTCGACCGAAGACCAAGGCGATTCGATCGATAATAGCAACTAAAAAAAGAACCCTTCCCCCCCGGGTTTTAATTTTTTGATTTTTATTACGTAATAAACATGCTATATTAAAATGATGTTTTTATCTATGCATTTTCGGCAGGAGGATAGAAAGGTGTTTTCATCCAAAGCCGGATTCGAATTATCTGGGTCTTTTCGAAACCGATAATGAAAATACTTGTCGTAACACAGTATTATTTGCCGGAGCCAGGGGCAACCTCAAATCGCCTCGAGGCTTTTGTCGATGCCATGGTTAAGAGGGGTCATGAAGTTACCGTAATTTGTGAATTTCCTAATCATCCTACCGGTGTTTTATCTGGAAAAGACCGATGGCGTATTTTCAGAGTGGAAAAGAAGGGTAATTACAGAATTATTCGAACATTTGTTTTTGCGTTCAGGAACAAGAATAATATTAAGAGGATGCTTTTTTATCTCTCATTCGCATTTTCTTCGTTTATAGCTAGTATGGTAATCAGAAGGCATGATATTGTATTCTCATCGTCGCCGCCGATTTTCCATGTTTTGTCAGCGTTATTCGTTTCCAGGCTCAAGGGTTCGCGATTCGTTCTGGATATCCGGGATATCTGGCCCGATACGGCGCTCTATATCGAAGCCGTGAGGAGCAAACGATTACTAAAATGGGGCAGGGTTATCGAGAGAAAGCTATATCGTGACGCGGAATTGATATTTACGATATCCGACGGATTAAGCGCGACAATTTCAGCCAGGGGAGGGACGGATAAAGTATATATTTCCTATAACGGTTCAAACGCAGACATGCTCGAGTGGAAAGGCGATAAGGATGCCTTAAGAGCGAAATTAGGCTGGACCGATAAATTTATTGTGGTTTACGCGGGTCTGATAGGATTGGGACAAAACCTGATAAAATTATCCGAACATATTAGAGAGATAACCGATAATAAGATACAATTTATTTTTATTGGAGACGGTCCGGAGAAGGAGGCCTTGAAAAACCGGTCCGAGGAAATGAATCTATCTAATGTGACATTTCTGGACCTGATGACGAGAGAGGAGGCTATCGCTTACACCCATGCGGCCGACGTTTCATTGGTAATCCTACGAGAGGCCGATTTTTTCAAAAGCGCTATTCCCTCAAAATTTTTCGATTGTATGGCCGCTGGGAAACCAGTTATTTCTAATGTTGACGGCGAGTTGCGTGAATTTATGGAAAAATACGATACCGGCATCTATTTTTCTTATCGAGAGGAATATTCATTCAAAGACGCTATCATGCGTTTATTCGAGGATCCCGCACTTCGAGAAGCGATGGGTCTGAACGGGAGAAAGCTGGTCGCGGAGAAATTTCTCAGAAATATCATAGCAGACGAAACGGTCGAATTTATGGAAAACAATTAAACCGTCAATGTGATAAAAAATAACGTTACCACGCCACCGGTTTTTGGCTATTATCACACTCAGTGGAGGAATATTGACGGAAGATAAACGTAATCCCGGAGCCATAGACTATTTTCACAGGCGCATCCAGGACTTCGACGATATTTATCGCGATGATAAGCCGGGGTTGGGCAACTTTCTAAATAAGACTATTCGCGCCTCAGTCAGGATTAGATTCGATCTTGCCTTTGAAATGCTGGGTGATCTTACGGGTAAGAAAGTACTTGATATAGGTTGCGGTTCGGGGAGATATATGTTCGAATCGGTAAAAAGAGGTGCTTCTTTTGTCTCCGGTCTCGACGCGGCCGACGGCGCGCTTGATTTCGCGAGGAAAATCGCGCGGGATTTTAATGTTTCCGATCAGGTCGAGTTTGTTAACGTCGATTTTCTGGATTATAGCTCCGAAGGAAAATTCGACGTGATTTTCGCCGTGGGCTATTTCGATTATATTTTCGAATCCGCTTTACATCTTGCTAAGATGTTAGAGTTATCGAACGGAATAATCTATGCGTCATTTCCTAAAAGATGGTCGATACTGTCGGCGATACGAAAAGTAAGGTTGGCGTTAAACGGTTGCCCGGTTAGATACTACACTAAGAAGAATATCAGAAAGCTTATGAATGAAATTGGGTGCGATAATTTCGAAATTAAGACAATTTTCCGGGATAATATTCTGATCATTAGAAAATAACGCGTTTTTTGAATAAATTGCTTATATTATTACGTATACTATATTGAAATCGAAATGCAGCGAGGGATCGGAATGGCTCCCGAGAACGAAAAGAAAATCGACAAAATAGCCGGATATTACCTGTTTTACGGCTCCAATGATTACATGCTCAAACAGAGAGTATCGTCACTTATTAAAGCAGTCATACCGCCCGGCGGCGAGGTGTTCGATCTGGATAGATTCGACGGCAAACGTTGCGATATAGCCGCCCTGTTAAACAGCGTATCGACTCCGCCGGCGATGAGCCCGCGGCGGATAACTGTCCTCGAAAAAACGGATAAATTGCAGGCGAAAGCCCAGAATTTACTCTGCGACGCTCTTCCTAAAATCCCGGAATACTCGGTACTGGCCATGACCAGCGGTAAGGCTGACAAGAGATCCAAATTATTCAAAACGCTTCTCGCGGATAAGAAAACCGCCCACGAATACAATGATTTTACTCATTCTGACGCTATTGGACTTCTCAGGCAATTTGCCGGGGATCGGGGTAAAAAGATAGACCCGGGGCTGGCCGACGCGATGGTGGGGATTTTCGGTACAAACCCGTATAGATTGGAAAACGAGATAGAGAAACTTTCACTACTGGCCGGAGAGAGGGAAGAGATAGAGAAAAAAGACCTGGCCTTCGCCTCCGGTTTTTCAAAAATCGAGACCGCTTATGATCTGCCGGATCTTGTTTTTGACGGAAGGATTAAGGATGCTCTGGAATTATCCGGCAGAGCGCTTTCTTCAGGGATCAACGAAATACAGATTCTCTATCTCTTCAAAAATCACCTCGACAGACTCAACGCGGCCTGTAACCTTAGGGATTTCAAAAGCTTAATGGCCGTTTACAGGATGCCATATCCTGTCGCGAAAGTGATATTCGCGCGATCCAAACGGATAAAAGCAAGCGCTATTCTCAATTGCTTAAGCTATATTTTCAAGGCCGAATACGCTTTAAAATCAGGAAGATTCCAATCAAGAGTAGTGATCGAACTATTGGTGGTGGCGATTTATTTGGCCTCGGGGGGGAATAAAAGGGCAGGACAGAGGTAAAATACTCGAGGGAAAGACCATAAGATGAGAGTGGGAGAAAAAGAAGACAGGATTTTGGTGGATAAAGTCCTGGCCGGCGATACGCGGGCATTCGGAAAGCTTGTGGAGAAGTATAAAAAACGTATCTACTATCTTGCTTACAGGATGACCCGCGATCACGATAGCGCCGACGAATTAGCACAGGAGAGTTTTGTGAGAGCGTACCAGGCAATGTCCGGTTTCAAGAGAGAATACAGTTTCTACACCTGGATCTACCGGATATGCGTCAACCTGACTATAAATTTTCTCAAACGAGAAAGCCAGAAGATATCGGTGGATTCGTTTGAAGGCGGATATCAACTTCTGGGCGGTAGCGACAGATCCGATCAACTAGAGCGCATGATAGCCTCCGAACAAGCGGCTATTATCAAAAGGACGTTGAATACCCTTCCCCCCGATCAAAAAGCTGTATTTGTGTTGAAAACATACGACGATATGTCATATCAGGGGATGGCCAAGGTGATGAATTGTTCTATCGGGACAGTAATGTCGCGTCTGTTCCGGGCCCGTCACAAACTGCGAAAGGCACTTGAAATCGCTGATGTTCAAGAGGATAGGGAAGATGAACGATTGTAGGGAAAAGAAAAGACTGCAGATATATCTCGATGGTTGGATGGATAAATCGGAGATGGGACTATTCGAGAGCCATTTGAGGAAATGCGACGTTTGCCAGACCGCATTAGTCGAATTCGAGGAGGTTTCTGCCGCGGCTCTGGAAATCGTGGATCATGCCCCGGAGCGCGAGTATTGGGATAGTTTCTTCGCCAGGGTCAATAACAGGATAATCTCACGGGACGTCAGCCCGTACGAAGAGCCAAAAAAATCGACTTTTCGAATTAAGCTGGCGTCGTATTCCATCGGAATAATGACTCTTGGCGCCGCTCTTATCGTGGCCTTTAACCTCATATCGGGGAATTCGTTCGGTCCAGATACGGTGACAGAATCATCGATAAATATAGTAACGCCGACTGTAGCGGAGACGAAATCCGATCTCCCGCTGGCAAAGATCGAAGAAAGTATAACCGTGGAACCGGAGATCCGTGTTGAAGTTGAGGATTCCGATAATCGGGTTATAACCGCGGAATTAAATTCAAGCCCTTCTGTATCCGAACCTCAGGTCTCGTCGTCGGGTGATCTGGCAGGGTTAGCCACAACCGAGACCGAATTAAAGGTAATCGAGCGAAGAGATTACCAATCGATGTTTCGTGGTCCGTTCAGGATCACCCACGCTGAATTACGTCTCAGCGACGATGAGAATTTCCTCACCAGGTTATTGGCCGAATACGGAGGTTTAGCCGGCGACGATTTCAGTATTAGTCCCAATGTCGTGGCGGAGGGTATTCTTTCAAGCTACGCCAGCGGTGGAAGCGGGCAGAACGAATCGATATTTATAGCCCGGAGTAACGGCATTATCGATCCCGTTAATCCCAATTGGGGATATTTGGGAATTCCAGGCGACAGCGTCAATACCGAAAGCTATCGTCGCTATATGATAGAGCTGGATTTGACTCGGACTAAATAAGTCGTCGTTCCAACCCATATTTTATTTGACCATAAAATATTAAAAACCTATACTACAGACTTATTGTAAAGGAGAAAGGCCGATGTTTACGACATGTGGGTGATTTACGCTTTATTTTTACTTTTGGCGGCTTATGGGTACTGGGAATATCGCAGTCACCATTTTCATATTGATCAACTTTCGGTAAGAATTCATGTGAACGGCACCCGCGGGAAATCGTCGGTAACCAGGCTTATTGACGGCGGTTTACGAGGGGCAGGTTTTAAGGTCTTCTCCAAAACTACCGGAACAAAGGCCAGAATGCTTTTTGTTGATGGTAGGGAGATCGCCGTGTTGCGTGTGGGGAAACCGAACATTATCGAGCAAACGCGGATCGCCAAGATAGCGGCTTCTCAGAAGCCGGAAGTTTTCGTAGCCGAATGTATGGGGGTGCAAC
>JAZGHS010000013.1:0-14038 GCA_036481315.1 Candidatus Zixiibacteriota bacterium
GTGGATAGCCACGGTCAACGGCGGCGCTGTCAGTTTTAACGGTGTCGAATGGATTACCTTTAATTCGTCAAACAGCGGATTGCCGTCGAATCATCTGCTCTCCATAAAAGTAAATCCTGACAATGGAATTGTCTCATTCGGGACCGCCGGTTTAGGGGTGGCGATTCTCGATAATCCTGATTGGATCGTATATAATTCGTCAAATTCCCCCATAATCAATGGGTTTATCTCCACTCTGGAATATCGTCCCGCTGACGGGGAACTCTGGATCGGTACAGGGTACGGTGTCTGGGTATTGCAGACCGATGGTGAATGGAGAGGATATATTCCTCCGGAAAACGATTTCATCTGGGGCGAATTCTACTCCGATATTGCCTTCGATTCTGTCGGATCGGTATGGGTTTCCGCATACGGTGGCGGTATGGCCTCGTTGATGCTCGATTCTATTCCTTCGCCTCCTCCGACTGACAGCCTTGAGATCGATATCGACCGTATGTTTATTTATTTTTACAACAATAAACCGCAAGAGAGGATATTTACCGATCTTTATGTCGGGGAGGCCCCGGAATTAACACCCGAAGACACCATTTTCTTCAGGCTCGATTCGGATCAGGGACAGCTTTATGGTTTCGAAGTGTTGTTTGCCGATTTCAGCGATCAGGAGTCCAACTTGGACGGATGGGATTCTTATAGATACCGGCATAATCGCTTGATGATTACTATCAGGGCCAGTCAGGATGATCCGACCCATATGGAATTCTCTGTTAAGGATTTCAACGCAAACATGGAGCGCGATAACTACAGTAATACTTTGGAAGTTACCGTGGGTATCGGCGACGCTGTCGGGAATGTGATCATTTATCTTACCACCGGTAATCAGTGGGATGTCCCCGAAGAATTCGGACATGACCTAAAAGGTACCGAACTGGTTCAGGTATTCGAAATGGTTGAACCTTTATCCGAAACGGCCGATGAAGATCCTCTAGTGGCGTCAACAATGGACCTCGGTAATTATCCGAATCCGTTTAACGGACGTACGGTAATCAGTTTCAATCTGGATGACGGCGCTTCGGTCGCGATAACAGTCTATGATATGCTGGGACGATTAGTGGATAATACATATTCGGGATTTCTTTCCGCCGGTAGGCATAGTTTCGCCTGGCCCTCGATCGGAACAGCCAAAAGCGGAATTTATATATATACGGTTACTGTCGACGGCCATTCTATTTCGAAAAAGATGACTTATTTAAAATAGAGTAATATCGCTACCCCCTATGGTTTTATTAACCCCGGCTGATTAGATGCCGGGGTTTTTTTGTGGATATTAATTATGAGCCAGGAAAAATCTTGTGGGGCGGTTACGTTTTCTGCTATGATTTGAGGCGAAAATAATAATCCGGGAGCCAGAAGGGTTTATTTTAAGTAAGGCGGCTTTACGATGATAAAAGTACTTTTTATTTGTACCGGTAATTCGGCCCGTTCGATTATGGCCGAGGTATTGATGAATCATCACGGTAAAGGAAAATACCAGGCATTCTCGGCTGGCGCGAAACCGTCGGGGGAGGTAAACCTGTTGACACTCGATATTCTCGAATCGAGGGGACACTCTACGAATAACCTGCGATCGAAATCGATCGACGAATTCAATGAGGAGCTATTCGATGTAGTCGTAACCGTTTGCGATAATGCCAGAGAAAGCTGCCCGGTCTGGCCCTCTAAAACGGACGTATTACATTGGAGTTTCCCGGACCCGGCGGCTTTCGAGGGGACGATCTCCGATAAGAAACAATTTTTCATGGATATCTGTCAGGATGTAGAACGTACAATAAATAAATTCATAAAAGATCGCGGTTAGCCCGTGGATAAGAACCAGAAGTTGTTTGAATATAATCATAAATGGAATAATTCGTGGCCGATAGCAAAAAGCCCCGCCTTGCTGACGGGGCTTTTTGTTTTTACCGACGGTAAAGGTAAGTAACCTTTCTACCTTTCATCTTGATCTTGCGTTTCAGTTTCCCGGAACGGGCGAAACGCAGAAGTTCCATGCGCAATTGCGACGGTTCAATATCAATGCGTCTCTTTCTGAACTCATTGAATACCGTCGTCGCGTCACGGTTGGCTCTAAAATAGCCGCCGGTAAGAAGTTTGTTCAAGCCGGTCGTTACAACTCCGCCGCCGGCGCGCCCAGGGCGCTTGGCCGGTTTTTTCGCTTTTTTGGCGGTTTTTTTCAGGGGAGGACGACCCGGCCCACGTTTTTTTCTCCCCCTTTTCGGGGCGAGACCTGTTCCCTCGGAAAAGGAAACCCCGCCGCCGGCCATAAGCTGTAGAAGGAAAATCCTAAACGCCTCTTTGCGAAGTTCTTTGTCCTTGATTCCCTTTACAGCCTTTTCGGCTTTCTTGGCGAGTTCACCGAAATTTTTTCCCATGTTACCCCTTCCTTGGTTTAGTTACTAAATATGTTGCCCCTTCGGTTATCAACGATGTCAAAGGGGATTGCTTCGCTCAGCGGATAACCGCTTCACAAGAAAGCTATTCATTGGTGTCAACCTTGTCAACCTTTATTTAGTAAAAAACGTACGTTGAATATTACAATACGTGACAAATATCATACTTTCATCGTCGTCTTTACAACAGCTAATATATATGTATTATGGATCGAGAACAGCATATAAAATCCAGTGATCTCGCACGATACACGTCTTTTTATCTTATATGCATCTTAGTACAAGCAGGTAATTATTCACTTTTGTAATTTTTATATCATCTTACACTATAGTATTATCAGAGATTTTGTAAATAGCCAATCATGGTTAGCCTGTAATTTTCAAATATCGTGTTATTTTATCAAAGAAGATTAATAAGCGAGGGAATTAATGGAAATTGCTACTATAAGAAAAGGGGCGGCTTGTAACCGCCCCGACGTATTTATTTTTGAGTATAATCGGTCTTTTCGAGAACCGCTTGAGCGGCAGCGAGACGGGCAATCGGTATCCGGAACGGCGAGGCCGAAATATAGTCCATTCCGATATCGTTAAAAAATTGAATCGAGCGCGGGTCGCCGCCATGCTCTCCGCATATACCGATTTTCATATCGGGACGTATCTTTTTGGCTTTTTCTATCGCGATCATAACCAGTTGTCCGACGCCCTCTGTATCGATCGAAACGAAAGGATCGTAAGGAAGTATCCCTTTTTCGAGATAGACTTTCAGAAATTTGGCCGAGTCGTCTCTCGAGTATCCAAAGGCCATCTGGGTAAGATCATTTGTGCCGAAACTGAAAAACTCCGCTTCCGCGGCGATCTTTTCGGCGGTGAGAGCTCCCCGGGGAACCTCGATCATAGTGCCCACAAGATATTGAATTTCAATTTTGTATTTTTTCATGACCTCTTCGGCGACTTGAACCACAATCTCTTTTTGATTTCTCAATTCGTCTACTATTCCAACCAGCGGGATCATAATTTCGACCACCGGCGCCTTGGCTTTGCGGCCTTTGGCTACCTCGCAGGCGGCGATAAAAATCGCCCGGGCCTGCATCTCGGTTATCTCGGGATAGGTTATTCCCAGACGACAGCCGCGATGACCCAGCATGGGATTGAATTCTATTAATTCCTCGATACGTGTAAGCACTCTCTCTTTTTCCTTTATCTCGTCTTCCCAGGCGTTTCGACCCTTTAGCTCCTGAAGCTGTTCGATAATTACTTTCTTATCCGGTAAAAACTCGTGAAGAGGCGGGTCGATAGTACGGATTGTAACAGGACGGCCGTCCATCGCCTCGAAAATGCCTTTAAAATCGTTTTTCTGGAACGGTAACAGCTTATCAAGCGCTTCACGTCTTGAGATCTCGTCGGTGGCAAGTATCATCTCCTGAACAATGGCGATTCTCTCCGGCGCGAAAAACATATGCTCGGTACGACAAAGACCGATTCCCTCGGCCCCGAAAGCGATAGCCTGCTTGGCGTCGACGGGAGTATCGGCGTTAGTCCTTATTTTTAACCGTCGAATGCCATCAGCCCATTTCATAAAAGTGGCGAACTCGCCGGATAACACTGGCGCGATAGTCGGAACTGTCCCGAGTATAACATCACCATTGCTACCGTTTAACGTTATGGAGTCACCTTCTTTTACTACGCTGCCCCCGATAATCATCTTCTTATCGACTTCGTATACCTTTATCTCCTCCGCGCCAGCCACACAGCATTTTCCCATACCCCGGGCCACTACGGCGGCATGCGAAGTCATTCCTCCGCGGGCTGTTAGAATACCCTGCGCGGCGTTCATACCGTGGATGTCATCCGGGTTGGTTTCTTGTCTTATAAGTATGACTTCGTTTCCCGCGTCGGCAAATCTGACAGCGTCATCCGCCGTGAATACCACCATCCCGGCGGCCGCTCCAGGCGATGCCGCCAGCCCCTTGGTTATGACGTTTACGGATGCCTTTGGGTCGATCATAGGATGCAACAGCTGATCCAACTGCTCGGGCTCGACCCGGTTTAACGCTTCCTCTTTGGTGATCAGCCCCTCGCTTACCATATCCACGGCGATTTTCACCGCCGCAGCAGTGGTTCTCTTACCGTTACGTGTTTGTAGAAGGTAAAGCTTACCCTCCTGAATGGTGAACTCGAAATCCTGAACGTCCCGATAGCTCTTTTCGAGGTTTTTAGTGATGGTCTGAAGCTGTTTATATACCTTAGGCATCTCTTTAGCCAGTTGGGATATATGACGCGGGGTTCTGATTCCGGCAACGACATCCTCGCCTTGAGCATTGGACAGGTATTCGCCGTAAAACTCTTTTTTACCTGTCGACGGATTACGAGTAAATCCCACACCCGTGGCCGACGTTTCTCCCATATTGCCAAATACCATGGCTTGGATGTTTACCGCGGTGCCTATATCCGACGGTATGTTGTTCAGGTGACGATATGTGATGGCCCGGGGATTATTCCATGATTTGAATACAGCATCCCGCGCCTGCGCAAGCTGTTCTGTGGGAGTTTGGGGAAAATCCTCGCCCGATTTGGCTCGAATCAACTCTTTGAATTTCTTGATGATGTATTTCAGGTCGTTTATGCCAAGCTCGGTATCCAGTTTTGCACGCTGTTTCTTCTTTCGATTTTCTAAAATATCCTCGAATTCGGATTTATCTATTCCCAGGACTACACTGCCATACATTTGAATAAACCGACGGTACGAATCGCTGGCGAAACGCTCGTTTTCGGTCTTCTTTACCAAACCTTCCAGAGTCTCGTCGTTTAAACCGAGGTTTAATATCGTATCCATCATACCGGGCATTGAAAATTTAGCTCCGGATCTTACCGATACCAATAACGGATTGTTTTTGTCGCCGAACTTCATACCGGTCGATTTCTCCAACCGGACGATATTATCTTTCATCTCCTTGTCAAACGCAGCCGTAAGCTCCATATTGTTTTCGTAGAAAAGCCTACAGGCATCGGTAACAATGGTGAATCCCGGAGGAACAGGCACCCCGGAATTGGTCATCTCGGCTAATCCCGCGCCCTTCCCTCCAAGAAGATCCTTCATCTGCCTGTTACCCTCGGCCTTACCGTCACCGAAATAATAAATCATTTTACCGAGATTCCGAACGATCGACTTTTTTGTCTCTTTTGTCGAAGCCGTCTTTTTCTTGCTGCCGGCCGTAGCTTTCTTTTCTTTTACTGCTTTCTTTTTCGATTTTGCTGGCACGACTGCCTTTTTGACAGCCTTTTTTGCCTTTTTTACCGCTTTCTTTTTGGCTGGGGATGCCTTTTTGGCTTTGGCTGGAGCCTTTTTCACCTTCTTGGCCCCTTTTTTCTTGGTCGCTTTTTTCACCGGCATTGATGCTCCTTATTATTTAAAAATAATATTTTCAAAATTTGAGGAATTATAGCCTTAACTTGCTCTTTTTTCAAGCGGTTTTTCCCGTAATCGGGCTTACTGGAGTCTTCGAATCGATATCCTGCTATGTTCAATAATTTAATATCTGAATACTTTTACCGATTTTTCAAGATGATTGTTGACAACCGATTTTGCTATCGGTATAATGGGCGCGATTATGCTCACCGAAAACGACGATTCAATCCGTCAAGCTTATAGAATTTCTTTATTTGTTTTATAGGAGACCCATAACAGAAGATGGCTAAGGAAATCATTTTCGGAACCATAGGCGGTCTGGGGCTTTTCCTGTATGGAATGAAGCTCATGTCCGACGGGCTAAAGAGCGTTTCCGGGCAGAAACTGAAAAGAATTCTTGGGCTGTTTACAAGAAATAGAATCTCCGCCGTTCTGGTAGGAGCCGGATTTACAGCCCTTATTCAAAGCTCATCGGCAATGACAGTAATGGCTGTGGGGTTGGTAAATTCCGGGCTTCTAACACTTTCCCAGGCTATCGGTGTGGTCATGGGAGCCAATATCGGAACCACGTTTACCGCCTGGCTGGTCTCCGCCTTCGCTGTATTTAAGATATCGCAGTACGCTTATCCGGCCATCGGTATCGGTTTCGGTATGACCTTCATCGGAAAAAGCCGCTCTACTAAAAATTGGGGACGTACCCTATTGGGCCTCGGTTTAATCTTCCTCGGCCTGGCTGTTTTAAAGGATAGTTTCGGACCCCTAAAAGAGAGCCAGATGATAACCGATTTGTTCGTCAATTTCGGTCGGAATCCGCTTCTGGGGATTTTGGTTGGTGCCCTGGCCACGGTATTGTTGCAAAGCTCCTCTGTGACTGTAGCCATCATACAGGTCCTGGCGTTGCAGGGATTGCTCGATTTTCAAGCCGCGATACCGTTGATTCTCGGCGATAACATCGGTACGACGATAACGGCGCAATTGGCCTCCATGCGTACCAATGTCAATGCGCGTCGTACCGCCAACGCTCATACCGGTTTCAATATTATAGGCGTGCTTTGGATACTTCCGTTTGTCTGGAACGGATGGTATCCTAAATTAATCGAGTTTATCGTACCCGGTGAGATTACGACGATCACTATTATGGTTCATATAGCTATGGCGCATACGATTTTCAATATAACGAATACCATAATTCAACTGCCATTTACGAAGCTTCTTGAAAAGGCGGTTATCGCGATCACCCCGACGAGGAGTGGAGTAGAATACGAGGGCGCCCTTCATTATCTCGACCGCAGGCTTCTGCAAACACCCCCTGTAGCCCTTGTTCAGGCCCGCAGAGAGGTACTGCGTATGATCGAAATGGCGCGGGATGCCGTAAAGATACCTATGGACTCTCTTTTCAATAGAAACAACAAACATCTGGATCAAGTATCGGAGATCGAGGATGCTATCGACGATTTGCAGACGGAGATCACCCGCTACATGGTAGAACTTTCCAGGGTCCGGCTGGCACGGGAGGTCGCTGATGAAATCCCGGTATGGCTGCACAGCATCAACGATATCGAGAAGGTCGGCGATCATGCCGAGAACCTGGCCGATCTCACCGATCGGGTTCTCGATAGCAAGATTGTATTTTGCGACGATGCCAAAGAACAGCTTACAAAGATGTACGAGTTGATTTGCGATATGCTCGCCGCGGCCATCGAGTCGATCGAGAATATGGATCAGAAGAGAGCGCAGGATGTTCTGATTATCGAGAAGAAGGTCAATCGTCTCGACCGGCTGGCGCGGGAAGATAATCTAAATCGCATGAACTCCGGCGCGAGCGATCCGAGTACCGGCATATACTTTTTGGATTATATTTCCAATTTAGAGAAGATCGGCGACCACCTCTCCAACGTCGCGATCGCGGTCAAACGCGAGTTCCATTTTGGCGTTGAAGGGGAGGGGTAGGATATGCCGAAACCACATTGGATTTTTCGGTAGGGGTCAGGTATGCCTGACCCCTATTTTGTTTTTAATGATAAATCTACAATAAGTTATGACTTGCCGTGACCGTTAATCTCTAAAAATCGTCATTATAAGGAGTCCGCAGGATAACGTAATAATCTAATGGGGTTTGCAAATAGATCCTTACGCCCCTCGCCTTTGGCGCAGGGCACAGGATGACGACAGCGCCTACCCCATCCCCTGCCAGGCCGCCAAGGCTACCAGCGCCGCGGTTTGTGGGATACAACTCTCGTCGACCTTGAAGGCTGAGTGATGCCACGGCTTGTCCGCGCCGATATGCGGGTTGCGGATACCGAAACGTAAAAAGGCCGACGGAACATTCTTACCGAAATAAGCGAAATCCTCGCCGCCCATGACCACCTCGGCATCAACCACCGATCCGGCGCCGTAAAGCTCCGTGGTTGCCTCGCGATACAGATCGTTGACCGCCTTATCGTTGGAAACCACCGGGTAACCGAATCGAAAATCGAAATCGTATTTAGCGCCGTGGGTCTTGCATACCCCGGCTATAACCCGCTCTATCATCTTCGGTATCGCCTTCGATGTTTTCGCATCGAACGTGCGCGCTGTGCCGGTCATCTCCACCTTTTCAGGAATCACGTTACGCGCCGTGCCGCCGTGGATAGAACCGATAGTTACCACCACCGATTCCATCGGGTCGATCTGCCGGGCGACTATGTTCTGCAGGGCGGTCACTATATTCGACGCTACCACCACAGTATCGATCGTCTCATGCGGTCTCGCTCCATGCCCGGAACGGCCGTAGAGTGTGATATTGAAATCGTCGGCCTGGGCCATCATGGGGCCGTCCAGAAGCGCGAATTTACCAACCGGTACACAGTAATCGGTATGCAGGCCGAGCATCAGATCGACTTTCGGGCTTTTCAGCACCCCTTTTTCGATCATGAATTTCGCACCGCCGGGGGTTACCTCTTCCGACGGTTGATAGATGAATTTTATTTTGCCGGGAAGCTCGGTTTTAAGATCGCTTAGGATCCTGGCCGCTCCCCAGACAATCGACATGTGAACATCGTGACCGCAGGCATGCATCATACCCTTATTCTTACTGCGGAACGAGTACCCGGTTTGCTCGGTGACCGGTAGAGCGTCCATGTCCGAGCGAATACCGACCGTCTTGCCCTTGCCTTTACCCTCCAATAACCCCACCACAGATGTCTTCCAGAGTTTCGTATTAACCTTGCAGCCGACCTCTTTGAGCTTAGCGGCTATAGTCTTCTGTGTTTGAAATTCCTCAAGCGCTATTTCCGGATATTGGTGAAGTTGCCGTCTTAGTTTAATCATCGCCTGCCCGTGTTTTTTTGCGAGGTTTTGTATTTTGGATTTTATCTGGTTCATTTATCGCTCCGTTTCTCGTTGAATCCCGGATAGATTTATATCAAACGTATAATAATAAATATAATCCGTATGGCAAATCGGTTTATTGTCCAGAGGTTTTGACGTGCGTCCCTTTTATGGGGAATTATCCGGGTTCACATCTCACCTTGCCAGCACCCGCTCTTTTTTCCCGTAGGCCAGCAAAGCCAGCTCCGCCGCGCCATCGATATCGATCATGTCGCTGTTTAAAACGAGATCATAAGGGACCGGATCGTCGATATCTACCCCGAATGATTTTTTGATGAATTTCGCCTGCCGGATATCGTTTTCGGTGATCAGCTTCTCGGCTTCGTCGTCGGTGATATTCCTCTCCTCGGAAATCCGGGCGATTCGTTTTGCCAGCGGAGCCACGACCCGTACATGAAATCCTCTGCCGGGTCCGATTATGATATTCGCGCCGCGTCCCATGAGAATCGTCTCGCCATGACGCATTATCGAGCCGATAGTTTTGGCCAGCGATTTGAGGTAATCGGATGAATCAATTATCCTGCCCCGGATGATACCGTCGAACCACGATTCCAGTTCCGATCGAGTGGTCTCGTCAAATAGCTCCACAATCTTGCTTTGGATACCGAAATCCGACGCTATAGCGTCGAGTATCTCCCGATCCGTCAGATGGAACCCGGTTAACTCAGCCATTCGCGACCCTATTTCCTCACCACGGGCGCCCAAGGTGCGGGAAATTGTTATCACTGGGCGAAACCTCTGTTTACGCGCCGCCTCTTTTGCCGCCATTAGCTTTTGAAACTCCCAGCGCTTCAACTGCCGATCGATTATAGATTCTATGGACGTCATAAGACCTCCTATCCGTATGTACAAGATGCTTAACAAAGACGGGTTAGTCAATAGAAATCGATATCCGTCATCGTGAGGGGTTCCGTCGAAGACGGAACCTGGTGACGATCTATAAGCGCGGACTAATAGATCGTCACATCCTCCCGCCAATGGCGGGAGGCCTCACGATGACTTAGAGCGGATGCGGTATCATTGGCGGCAACACCAAGCTCGTTCGGGATTGAAATATCTGGCGTTAACGGGAATCGTCTCTTATTTTCCAGCAGGTTGCAAAATCATTATCTAAATAACAGGAGAGTATCATGCCTTGCCTTGAGATTACCACACCCGAATTAAGCAGCGAAATCAAAGAAGCTTTAGCGTTAAAATTAACCGATTCTTTTGCCAGAGCCACCAGGTTCCCCGCCGAAATATTCGGCATTCATTTCAACGAATATCGACCGGGTAACGCCGCATCGGGCAGTAAAATATGCGATCTCGACAAAGGACGTCCGTATATTCATTTTCTGCTGTACAGCCCCCGGCTGTTACGAACCGAGAAACAAAAGTTGGTGTCCAGCCTTACTACCGCTTATACCGAGGTTCTCGGAAAACCGGAATGGAAACCGGTGATTCATCTCTGCGAACATCCTTATGACAATGTCGGTGTTAACGGTCAGCTTCTCTCCGATGCCTACGAGGAATTAGCCGAAAGCGCTTATTACTATAACCTGCCGAAGGATTAGGCAGTCGATTAAATTACCCAGCGGTAGGTTGGGTTTTTATTACGCTATTACGCGCAAATAAACCGACAGTAAGGCTGAATGCATCGTTTAACCGGAACGAACTTCCAATTGAGAGGACGATCGCAGGTGTAGATCCCTTTGCGGGAAGGGGATTTCAATGTTGTTTTCTCTGAATTTTCTCACTACGGAGCAATTTATTTCCGAACGTATTAAATAATGTTTCATGGGATGTTTGATCCACACACGAAGTTTCATATTCCATGACGAATCGCCGAAACTATCCAGAAGAACGTCGGGCTGAGGGTCGTCAAGCACCTCGGGATGTTCATCGGCGGCCTCTCGAAGTGTCTTTAAAACCAAGTCTAAATCGGAATCGTAAGAAACGCCAACTTCGAGGATAAGACGAATTTTCGGATCGCCATAAGACCAATTTACAACGTTGGACGATATAAAATCGGAATTCGGGACTATAATGGCGATATTATTTAATGTCAATATGGTCGTTGCCCTCATGTTGATATCGATAACATCCCCCTCGGTCTCCCCAACTACTACTCGGTCTCCGATCTTTATAGGACGTTCGAAAAGCAATATCAGGCCTGCCACGAAATTGGATGTTATGTTCTGTAATCCGAAACCGATCCCTACCGAAAGCAAACCGAATATCACCGCCAGGCCGCTGAGGTCAATACCCACGAATTGAAAGGCCACGATAGATCCGATGATCATCAATAGGTAATGCCCCACTCGAATTATGGTATATTGAATCGCCTGGTCTATACTGGATCGGATAAGTAGATTTTTTAAGATCTTACGATTAAATATATTGGAAAATAAGACGAATAACAGCAAGATGATAACGAATATCACTATAGATGAGACGGTAACAGGGGTTTGATTTAGCTCAAATAGCTTAAAACTCATTATCCTGTTGATAAAGTCTAATATATCACTAAAGCCGCCGGCGGATTCCAATCAAACAACCCCTCATATTGAGTTTTTCTGAAACGTCCCGAACCAATCCATTTCTCAGATGGAGTATTATATTCGTAGGCCATTGTCAAATTTTATCTAAATCCGTCGTCAAGAATAATATACTAAGTTTTCGACCAAATGCTTATTTCGGTATGTCGCACAGTTAGATCAGAGATAAAAAAAGGGGCGTATTCAATACGCCCCAGTGATATCTCCACGGACAGACAGGAATGTCTGTCATACCAATTTTGCTGTTTACCCCTCTTTCACCGCCGTTATCAGATCCTGCATCGCTTTCTTGCCGTCGCCGAAATACATCAAAGTGTTATTCATCGAGAATAACGGGTTCGGGATGCCGGCGAAACCGGGGCTCAGCGAACGTTTGATAACAACTACAGTCCTGGCCTTGTCGACATCGATAATCGGCATGCCGGCGATCGGGCTTTTGGGGTCGGTGCGGGCAACCGGGTTGACAACGTCGTTGGCGCCCAGCACAATGGCCACGTCAACCTGCGGGAACGACGGATTGATATCGTCCATCTCTCTAAGTTTATCATAAGGGATATCGGCCTCTGCTAAAAGCACGTTCATATGGCCGGGCATACGTCCCGCCACCGGATGAATAGCGAACTCGACCTCAGCCCCCTTCGATTCGAGCAGGCTGGCCAGATCGCGGACAGCATGTTGCGCCTGCGAGACCGCCATACCGTACCCCGGCACGATCACCACATGTTGAGCGTCTTCTAAGAGCATGGCCACCTCCTCGGCGGAGGTTGATTTCACCGTCTTATAGACATCGTCGGCGTCGGGTGTATCGGCCGTCGGTCCGAGGGTAGCGAAAAGCACATTAGCAAGAGAGCGATTCATCGCTTTACACATGATTTTGGTTAAGATAATTCCCGACGCTCCCACCAGCGAACCGGCGATAATCAAAACGTTGTTGTTGATAACGAATCCGGTTGCGGTAGCCGCCAAACCGGAATATGAATTCAAAAGCGCGATAACCACCGGCATATCGGCCCCGCCGATGGAGAGGGTTAGTATCACGCCCAAAATTCCAGCGATTCCAACCATGACCCAGAACAACAATATATTGCCCGGGTTCATTACCACCATCACACCAAGCACTACAGCGGCGATGGCGCTTATGATTTTTAGAGCGTCCATACCGGGGAAACGGCCTTTTTTGTTCAGAAGCATTACCGCTATAACGACACCCGAAAGCATCATGATACCCGAAAGTACCGATATCCCCTGAGAATAACCGTACCAGAACATCCCGGCGGCGGTGATCAGCGAGAAACCGTACTTGATGATCTTCTGCCAGAGATGCAATTTCCATTTTACTGCCAGGAATTCGGCCAGCTTGCCAAACGCGACATAGCTTCCGAAAAATGTCACCGAGCCGATTATACCGGAAGCGACTGTCGCGACTTTCATCTGGGTATCGGCCTCACCCGACGACAGACTTGTCATAGCGGCGACCAGCGCCGCGCCGGCTACCAGCACCGACGCTCCGCCGCCGAATCCGTTGAACAGGCCGACCATCTCGGGCATGGATGTCATGGCTACTCGAATAGCCGCGATTGCGCCGATAATCGAACCGATGATTACCCCGATGACGATATAATGAAACTCGAGATTGCCGCTTAGAAGCGTGGCCACGATGGCGATTAGCATAGCCAGGGCGCCGACATAGTTTCCTTTAACGGCGGTTTTAGGGTGGGCCATCCATTTAAGATCCAGGATGAACAGGACGGCCGCGAATACGTAGGCGATATTTATCAAGTTTCCACTTATCATTTTCGGCCCCTATTTCTTCTTGAACATCTTAAGCATACGGTTAGTGACCAGGAATCCCCCGACCACATTGATGGTTGCGAAAATCACGGCAAACAGGGCTAGCATTTTTGCCAGATGCGGATTACCAACCTGCCCCGCTAAAAGTAACGCCCCGATTATGGTGATACCGGAGATCGCGTTCGATCCCGACATCAAAGGGGTATGAAGCGTGGGCGGTACCTTGGTTATGATCTCGAACCCGACAAAGATCGCCAGGATGAAAATCGTTAACGCTGTTACGAAAATATCCATTTGAAGTCTCCTTCGTTTCTCTTGGGAGAGAAATTTTATCCTTTTGAAATAACCTGTCCATCGCGGGTAACCATGGTCGCAATGATAACCTCATCATCGGTATCAACCTGCGCGGCACCGTCTTTGACAAGCGATGTTAAAAAGTTTGTCAGGTTTTTGGAATACATCTGGCTGGCGTGGAACGGAACTGTCGACGG
>JAZGHS010000014.1:0-6578 GCA_036481315.1 Candidatus Zixiibacteriota bacterium
TGCCTCGAAGGTTACTCCCTCGGGGAGACTAATCCCCAAAGGCATACCGCGGGTGTTTAAAAAATAACAGGAATCGGAGTCTTTCCGGAACAGGATCATGGGATTGTGTCCGGCGGAGGCGTAAGAGATTGTTCTGTTTTTAGAATCAAGGGTTATAAAGAAGATGGTGATAAACATCCCCTTCTTTACATCATCGGCGACAAACCTGTTTACCCGGCTCAAGATATTTGTGGGAGACAAATTACCCATCGATTCCAACCGCAGGGCGGTTCGAATCATGGTCATAACCAAAGATCCCGGAACGCCTTTTCCGGAAACGTCGGCTACTATTATCCCCATAGTTTCCTCGTCGATACGCACGAAATCGAAATAGTCTCCTCCGACATCTTTCGCGGCCCTGTATATAGTGGCGATATCGTACCCTTCGACGTCGGGGAATTTCCGGGGCAGTAACGCGTGCTGGATCTCCTGAGCAACCTGCATTTCTTTTTGTAATCTTTCCTGCTCGACAACGTTAACCTGGGCTTTCTTGAATTTTGTCGTGATTTCATTGAAGGCCCTGGCGATTTCCGAAAACTCGTCGGTACCCTCCACCGGTAGAGTTTGCTCAAGGTTGCCGTCGCCGATGCGCAATACTCCCTCTGTGAGCTTTTGTATTGGTTTGACAAAATAATTAGAGAGAAGATAAACCGAGATGAATCCTATAAACAGCCCGGCAATTGATATAAGGAAAAGCCCTCGTCTGGTTCTGCTTATCTGTTTTATAAGGGGAGCTTCGTCCATACCGAAATAAGCGTAACCGACAATATTACTGTTTAAGTTAACCGCTTTTTTGAAGTGGAATTGACGTATTCCCGAAGTGTCTTCCACGGCCGTTTCGCTGTTATAGAGCGATTCCTCCAGCGGTCGATATCGCGAAAGGAAATTTTTCGTATTATTCGGATCGACAATTATAATGTCGGAAGTATCGGTGATAACAATATATGTAAAAATATCGTGGTTAGTGGAAATCCACGCGGAGGAAGACCTGGCCAGATCCGGATCGCGAAAAACAATTTTATCGCCTATATCCGAAACGAAAGAATCCATTGCGTCGTCAGCGCTGCGGAAGAAGCTGGCATAGGCGCCCTGCCCGGCCTGCTTATCAAATATCAGGTATACTCCCGCAACTATGGCGAATACTACCAACGACGCCCACAGGGCGAATTTAACGCGCAGAGATATGCCTCGGGGTGTGATTGTCCTCGTTTTTTCGGCCCGTTTTTCCATCCGCAACTCGTTTTCGCCGTCTCGGGTGTAGTAATCGACCGAGTCCATCATTTTGCGGATGAGATATAGCCCGAGCCCGCCTTTACGGCCGGTTTTTATATACCTGTCGAGATCAGGTGTATCGGAATGATCATAGTCGAAAGCGCGGCCCTTATCGAAAATTGAGAATTTGACTCGGCCGGGATAAAGCGTAACTCGAACCCGAATAATCCCCGGGCCATAGAGATAAGCGTGACGGATAACGTTTGTACAAGCCTCTTCGAGCGCCAGCAGGACTCCGTTGATGTCTTTAGCGGATAAATCGGATTCGTTCAACACGTTACGGATACTTCGGCGAATATCCTCGAGCTGGCCCTCGTCAGCCGGGAAGGTCATGAAAATTTCTTTTTGAGGTTTCCTCGCCATAATTTAAAATCGCCTATCCAGTTGAATATATTAGCCCCAATAACGATCAAAGTAAAGGCTAAACTCTACCTTCCGCTCTCGGCGGCCAGACGCTGTCTTGCCTGGTCTATATTTTTATCCAATTCGGAATTGTTCGGGTACGACGTTCTTAAGTTTTCCCAGACCCCTAATGCCCCGGAGTAGTCGGCCGATTGATAATTTTCCAAGCCTAAGAGATATTTTTCCCAGTCCGCAGGCGATGATTTTATATCCTCAATTGTCGTCGGCGGCGCCGATTTGGCCATCGCCTCGTTCTTCAGCGCTTTTATGGTCTCGTCCCCCGGCCTGATCTCTCCCGCTCGGTTCAGATATTCGACGGCCGCCTCAAATCGGCGTTCTTCTATAGCGGTTACAGCGTCGGCAATTAATCTATCTGAGTTGATACGTTTATTCAGTTCGGCAATCTGACTGATAGCCTCAGCGTTGGTTCTATCCAGCACCAAGAGACGATTCCACTCGGAATGAGCTTTTATATAGTCGCCCTCGTCCCGGTAACGGCGCGCCCTGCTGATTCTATCCCCGATTTCCCTGCTCCGGGTTTCCTCTACCGTATTCAGCAGATCGATCACAGATTCGTTGCCGGGATCTATTTCCAAAAGCAGATTCAGTTTGGAGATAGACTCATTGTAGTACCCGTTCTGGAAATCGCTGAGAGCCGATTCAATTCTTCCGGCGATAAGCTCTCTTCTTTTTAAATCCCCCGCCGATTGCAGGGCGTTTTCTATAACCAGGGTAATCATGCTATCGGACATAATCCGGGCTTTTACCGACGTTGAATCGAGCAAATAAGCTCTCTGGTAAGTCCCGAGCGCGTCGTCGTAGCGGCCAAGCTCTTTTAAGCTGTCGGCCTCGACCAATAATTGAGTCGATTGTTTTTCCCGCCCCGTTTTAATTTCGGTAAGCCATTTTTCTCTCTCCAGCGCTACGATTCTTGCCCTGGTTTCCTCACGTCCCCCGCTGAGCGATTTTCCGAATGTAAACCCAAATGATATTCTATGGCTCCCTCCGAGGTTTTCGAGATTTTCAAAGGCGTAATCGAGTTTCACGAAATTATAGACCATTCCGCCTCCGAAAGAGATCATTCCTCTATCGATACCGGCCCGGAGTGAGAATTGACGGTAGAATTCGAATTCGAGCCCTGAATGGAATCCAGTACCCCGGCCCGATGATTTAGTCAATTCCAGGCTTAGAAGCGACGAGATCTTATCGTTTAGCTCCCGAGAGTAGGCCATCCCGAACCGCGAGAGTGTTTGATAATGATCCTCTATACTTTCCAGTTTGATCCCGGGGCTTAAGAGATCATTGAAAGCTAAGCCAAGGGTGAGGTTCTCAACATACGAGGATCTATATTGCAGTCCGAAATCGGCGCCGAATCCAGTTCCGGACATCCCCCCTATCCGCTGATTAGCGACTTTGAAAGTAATTCCTCCTGATATACCAAACGCGACCGCGCGGGCATAGCTGACACCGTACTGAGATTCGGATGATGAGAATTCGCCGGTAACAATGTTATTAATGTCTCGTCCTATAATATTATCCGAGCCGATTCGTCCCGCGGAAACCGAGAAAACGCCGAGTTCAAGAGGATAGGATATACCGAGGCAGTCATATTTAGTATCCATAAATAGCGAAGTATGAAAAGCCAAAATTTCGGTTCTATCGATTGTCGCCGAGGCGGCAGGATTCCAGAACGACGATGACGCGTCGCCGCTTAGAGCCACGAAAGCGCGTCCCATACCCATACCCCGCGCGCCCGCTCCGAAAGTAAACGGCGATTCCCGTCCGGCGTCCCCGTCGCCGAAAGATACGACGTTCGAGAAAAGAACGATAAGCAGTATGGCAACCGCTATTTTATAACGGCAATTTTTAATTTTTCCTCCTGCCCCGCGCTGACATTTTCGATCAGACAGATATAAACTCCAGTGTGTACCTCGTAACCCGAATCGTTGCTTCCGTCCCAGATAACGGCCGTATCGCCAGTATGCAATCCCGCGCGGCCAAGCGGATCTGAGGCGGAGATATCCTTCGACCAGACCAGTTCGCCCAGCAATGTGTATATCTTGATGGCGATATCCGAATCGGAATCGAGGTAATATCCGATTCTCGCCGGGTTGTTTCCCGGGTTGAACGGATTAGGATAGCTCGAAACCGAACCGGCGAAAGATTGCTCGAGAATGGCAACCGGGGAACCGATCCATAGCGGGGCATCGGTAATAGATCTGGCGAATATCTCTCCTACTACGACGCTATCATCTAATATGACCCCGCCTATATCTCCGCTTTCCAGCTGAAGTGAAAAACCAATGGCGTCGGTATTCGGCGAAATCGCGAGGGTCAATCCGAATCCCAGTATCTCACCCGGGTCTATTATAAGGGTATCCGCGATATCGAATAATAACTCGGCATTCTGTATAACACCTGATGACACCTCGACGGAATCCGAGAAAAGAGCCGCCCCGGTAACAGGGATTACACCGGTTTCCTGACCGCCGTTATATCGCGATTCGATATGAAGCCTCATTTGGGTAAAACCTATAGGGAACGAGCCGCCTCGATCGTTATTGCGAAGAGCGAAATGCAAGTAATGCAGCAGTTGGCCTTTAACTGCCGATCCAGAATGGACGTCTTCGGGGATAAACTCGAGTCTCGGCAACAGCTCTCTGACAGAGATTAAAATCGATGCTGAATCATTAAGCACATGCGCAACATCGTTTATGTTCTCGTCGTGCGGGATGGAATCGAGGCTGACCCATACGGGCACGGCTGTAGAGATTTCCTCTGAAGGAGCGTTTATTATCCAGGCAAGCGGTTCTCCCACCGTAAATGGTCTGCTGATCTGATCGGGGGTGGTCATATCGGGATGTCCTATATGCAGTGAGAGTTCTCCTGTTCCCACGGCGGCCTGGCCGACATTATTAACGACCGCCTCGACAGAAGCGAACGCTCCCGGCTCGATTATGCCATCGAGCGCCGCCGTTGGGCCGGTGATGATCGTCGATAGCTGTAGAACGGAAGCCTCGACAGTCTCGATTTGAATATAATCAGGGCCGGCCGTTTGAATATCGCCGGTGTTTATATCATAAAGGGAACTGATTAAAGCGAGAGAATCGACGAAGACATTTTCCGGCGCCCGTAGATCCCAGGAAACCGTATTTCCCGACGGGAATTTGGTTATCGAATCATCGGTGGTATAACCATAGGGCAGGATTATTGTCGATGATAAATCATAGAAATCCCCGAATGCCTGCAATGAATTTGTCACGCTAAACATCTGGTTTGTGGAAATGATACCGTCGCTCGCGCCCAACGGCTGATCTATGACGGGAATATGAGCAATAGTAGGAGTCGTATCGATATAAAATTCAATTGTTGCGATAGAATCCGGACCGACAGCGTCTGAACCGTCGTTGATATCACTCGGGAAACTCGTGAATCTGACCGTTAAGATCGCGGAGTTATCGGGGCTTAAGGGGGCGATGATATCCCACGATATATCCTGATCGATTTCGTAGTCTCTCGTAAGAGAATCGATTACGGTGAAGCCGGAATTTATGGTATCCAGTATGACGCTTTGCGCGCCGGTAATTCCCGCCTGCCCCAGGTTCAGAATAGTCGTTGATATAGTAATATTCTGTCCTACAGTTACGGTATCGTCCTCGGCGCCGGGCGGCCAGGACGTGGTAACGGGCGCCAACGATAATAGCGCCGGTGTTTCGACGATCAATAGAGAGGCGTTATCCAGCGGGGCCTCTATCAAAGGGGAGAATCCGGATATATGCCCCGCGCCGCCGTAGATGGAGCTTACCAGTATCTCTCCGGAATCGGGATCTACAGCGGAGACTATCGGGTAATTGATCGAACCGAACGAGTGACCGTCGATATCCCCGAATAAAAGAGAGTCAGGGAAAACGGAAAAACCGTCGGTTGTAAGCCTGACATATACAGAATCAACCCTCTCGTCGCCGGAATTAACAACCACGACCCGAGCGGAACAGGGCTGCAATGTGTTTACGAAGGGGGCATTTAAGCTCATTACGAATGTCGAATCTATTCTCAAAGACCCGCGGGTCATTATATCGATTGAATCAGGAGAAGTATTGAAATTCACTGTCTGCGCTATACCGTTCTGCTCCCCTCTAATTGTAATCATGGGAAGGTATCGTCCTGGCGAAAATTCATGGGATAATGTCGAAGAGGAGAAATGAAGAGTGGTATCTCCGGAAATGATATCCACGCGCGGTCCGGTTACGGTATCGGAGTAGGCTATAAACTCCCTCTGCGAATCGGTGAATCTAAACAGGGTGTTGGGATGATCGACTATAAAGTCTGCGGTTCCGGTGTTGGTGATCCTTATATTGAAAGCGGCCGGTTGTCCGGCGACAAGCGTATCGATATTGACTGATCCCGATATATAATCGATATTCGCGCTACTTTGAATGGTTATAAGATCGGTCAGATCGAGGGAATCGGAGATAAAATGACCGTTTTCCTGTCCATAATAATAAAATTTGGCGGGGTAATCTCCCGATGTGAAATCGGCCGCCACCAGAGTCGAATCCAGTAAAATAACTGTTCCCAGGGGAGTGTTCGGCGGTAGGTAAACGCCGCTTTGGAGCGACGCTTTATATTCGCGGATACTATCGGTAAAATAAAGATAAGAACTATCTATAAGCCCCAACCCCGCGCCTCCGTTATTGTTCAACTTGATAGCGAGCGAGTAAATCGCTCCAGTTGAAAGCGTATCGCGGTTGATGGAATTGTCTATATATCCTATTTGCGATGCCGGTTGAATTTCGAGGGTATCGGGGAAACCCGTAAGCGTATCGGATACCGAGTTCGAGCCGAAGAGACCGGAAGCCGCTGCC
>JAZGHS010000015.1:0-20819 GCA_036481315.1 Candidatus Zixiibacteriota bacterium
TGTCAACCGCTTATCCGATCTTAAATTAAACTACCCCCGGGCCGACTTGAACGGCCGCACGCGGCTTCGGAGGCCACTGCTCTATCCTAACTGAGCTACGGGGGCGTTTATTTTTCCGGAATCAAAATATATGGTTTATGGTGGTGGTGGCAAGGGGTTTTTGGGGGGGGGGTGGAATAACACTTCTAATGACTATCAAAATTAATTACTATGGAATCAAGCAAGACTATATTAATCTTTTCCCCTTCTCGCAAATCGGCGAAGAAATCTCTGTTTTCTCTTTCCAAATTCCTCGAACTTCGTTTCAATTGTCTCAAAATCAGTCTTTAGCTGATTAATTTCTACTTCCTTTTTAACAGCGTTAAGCTCGGCAGCCCGTAGTCTGTCGAATAAGCTCCGTATAACGGGATTAAGCTTATAACCCCTTCCGATCGCATCCCCGATAAGTTTCAAATATTCATCCTCTCCGCTATTTGCCATATCTGATTCTTCAGCGGATACAGTAAGCGAATCTAATTGGTCAATTAGAGCAAGCTTCGCGTGAAAAATATCGTCTAAGTCCCACCTTAATCTGACGAGTGACTTATCTCTTAAATCGAGCCCACTTTCAACCAATTTTTTTACCTCATCCTTAGATTCCATTACAGCTCGGATTAAAAAAGGATTTTCAAATAAGCTTATTATTTCAGCGGGTTCACCTGAACTTATGCCGATAACTTCGAGGATACTGATAATAGATTGCGGCTGAACTGTCACTACATCTTTTATTCCAGCACGTAACGCGGCCTTAATATGCTTTGTTGAAGTTGTTAATATGTAAAAAAGGCCGCCAAATATCATATCGTTTGTTGTATGCTTATCATCGTCTCTATTTAGATACAGCGCGGTCAAGAAGAATCGAGCGTCTGTTTCAGCTAGGTCCTGGCGTTCTTGCTCACTTCTATAGAAATCTTTCTTAGTTTGGCTCATTAAACCAAGAATTTGTTTTTGAAATTCTTTCAATTCTTTTTCCGGAATTTCATTAGATAACAAAGTGGTTGGATTCTTGATGACCAGTTTCTCGGGTAGGATATTCGAAATTACATCATTAAAATATGCGCCTGGTCTTTTCTTGTCGTAATAGTTGGAAAGATAATTTGCGTATGAGCTACGTGCCGGACTGTTTTTATCCCGATTTGAGTAATAATACCCCTTTACAAAGGCATTCCATACCATTTCCTCGACAAATGAAGCATCGTACCCAAAAAGGCTATCGCTAAAATAGCTAAATGTCCTATTAGAAATTTCAGCGTGCGTGATGCATTCAGTTATAACCGCGTCCGGGATAATTACCGTACATCCAATATTTAAAAGATCATTTACAAGTTGTAAGTAGATGCTGTTCTTTGGATTTTCAAGCACAATACAGTCCAAAACGAAATCAGTATCTAAAATAAAAGTCTTTTTCGAGAAACATGATTTTTCGAGTTCGTGCAACATAGGGTCAAGATTCATTATTTGAATACCTATAAACGCAAGCGACCAATGAGCTAATGTATTGATATGATCAATCGGTGGGTGCGCGAATAGATCGCCTATTGCATTCATGAGAGCAGTGCCCAATTTTGGCGTTAAATTCTGATTTGCTTCTTTAAAAATAATATCCGGCGTGTCAAAGAATAAGGAAGCGTTTTTATTTTCATGAAGAAAATTATGCGATAATTCAAGACCATATAACCTAAAATATTGCATTAGCGTATTTTTGGCGTTCCTTATCAATATGTTTTCATCATCATTTTTTAGCGATCCTTCGTAAAGATCGGTTACTTTACCAACAATATCGGAGATTAAAGAATTAGTAGCTTCATTAACCTCAACCATTATAGCTTTACGAGTGTTTATAGCCAATTTCGTCGGCCTAATAGAATCTTTTAAATAACTTATAAAGCCGTTTGAATGAAGCCTTTGTAGCGAAACCACTAATTGTTGATTTGATGGTTTATTAAGCGAAATAATCTCGCTAAGCTTTTCAAAAACACCTGTCTTATTCAAAAAATCAGGATAATGATCTAATACAATTGATAATGTAAGTTGATCAAAAATCGAATTTCTCGCCTTTTCCGAATCCCTATTAAAGGTTAAGCTGATAGCTGCTCGCAATAGAGATGTTTCTAATTCAGATTCCTGCTCAGACACTAGTGAATTGAAATTCGTTTTTATTTCTAATAATTGTTGTTCAATATTAGGAAAATGACGATTAAATATCCCATTGTCATAATTGGATAGCCGATTGACAAGTGTCTTACGTTCAAATATACGTAGATTTACCCCAAATTTACGTCTCGCATGATCTATTAAATCGTCTTGTCTTTGTGTGCTTATTTTTCTTGGAGTAACAATTACCAGTTCGCCAAACGATATATCTGCTTCCGCTAATTTCTCAATTGTTTCTTTAATTTTAAGTGAGATATTCAATTGCAGTGTATACTGAAATACAGTTAATATTTTCGAATCGCATCTTAAAAACCGTTCTTCTATCGCATCTCTTCCTAAATCGCTTTTCCCACCTAGTGGTATTATTTCAGGATATCCTTCATCTCTCATAATCTCACTGGCCAGCTTTTCAAAATCATTAAAATCGGTCATATTATCCAAGGCAATTTCTACTATATCAAGACTCATTCAACTGTCCTCCAAATTTTGTTTTGATAATATGTCCATATAAAATGTATTAAAAGATAATTTATTTTGCAGCGCAAGGAAATTATTTTATTTTGATGTCATTCAGCGACTTTATTAGGGAACAGTGGCATCAGAATATCACTCGTATCTTTCCAATATTCTGCCATAAATGACTTACCTTAGGGTTAGCCCCTACCCCTCCCTTTCCCCTTGCTTGTCAAAATGCTTTATACCATATTACAGGAGAAACAATAGCCTTTAAACAAAGGAGAATAAAATGGCTCGCTTTGTAGTTATGGCTAAAGGAACCATCGAAGGACGAAAGAATATAGCCCAGGCCAGGAATAATTTTCTCGAGGTCTCGAACCTGTTCAAGGCCAAAGAGTCGGCCATCCTCAACGCCTACGCGGTCATGGGGAATTACGATTACATGTTCATCACCGAGGCGCCCGACCTGCCCACCGCGTTCGAGCTATCGGCCATGATTATTGAATTGCTGTCAAGTGCGCAGATATCGCTTGACATTGTTTAGCCGCAAGATTATTTAATTAGGCAAAGATCTCCCCCCCCCGGGATATATTCGGATAATTAAAACGGTTAAAAGGACGTATCCTTTAAATCGTAATCGTTAAGAAAATCCGATATGCAGCATACGGTTTTATTCATCGAATAACCTAAATCTCAAAGGAGGAGATGTTGAACAAGCTAAAATTACTGGCGTTGATGCTGGTCCTGACGCTGGGCCTGGCCGGATGCAAACCGGACCTGGTGATACAGGATAAGGCTGTGGGCTGGACCGATGATAAAAAAGAGGCCAAAGCGGTAATAGCCAATATCGGTGATGCCGACGCCGGGGAGTTTATGGTCTATTTCAATGGCGAGGAAAATCCCGAATCGCCGAATCATCGGCCCCAGGTAAGCCACAGGGTGAATTCCCTGGCCAAAGGAGAGTACATCGATTTATACGCCAATTTTACCGAGCTCGCTCATCCGGATAATCACAACCTCGCGAATGTTTACATGATACGGATTCTGGTCGATCCCAAGGAAACGGTCAACGAAAGCAACGAGAACAATAACGAGGCCACCCTGGCGGTCGGTGGCCAGGAAGATTGCATCGATTTCGAACAGCAAACGCTCGCCACGGTCTACAACGTGAGCGACGTTTTCACCGACGAGGGAGTTCAGATTTCCTTGCGGCAATTCGATTGGGGCAACAACAATTGGACCACCGGCGGACACGCTACAATCGAAAATTCTCTTTACGCTGGCTATACGGGACAGGAAATAGGCGTTAATAACATCAATCTCGAATTCGACTTCGGGGGAACATTGAACGGTCTCTCCCTCTATTTCGGGGAGTATGGAGGAAACCTGAATATCAGGGTCAACGGCGTTTTCCAGAATTTCGATAACTTCGCGACTATTAATGGAACAACTATCGGCGGCGCCACCGTAGCGGTCATTAACGGGAACGGCAACGATAAAGGATTTCTCGAATTGTCTGGCACGATAGACAGCTTTGAGATCGGGGGTCAGGAACTCTGGATAGACCACGTATGCAAGCAATAAACATAAATATCGCTATTGTCTTCAATGTCATGTCCGCTCCTTTTCGTCAGTCATAAAGATAGCGTTTATTGAGGATAGAATCGAATTCGATCAGCAACGTCGTCGGGAGCGCGGGGCTCCCGACGACGGCTATTAAAAACGAAACAAGAGATGAAATGGAACCAATATAGGATTGACAATATTACATAATTCCGCTATCATAAATCGAATATAACTGGAATAAGGTCGACAAAACTTTGAGTTTATTTAAGAAAAGAATAGAGTTGGTGCGCTACCCCGAAAATTGGGACTGGCGGTTTTTGAATAAAGCCTTATTTGTTTTAATTATGATTTCAGGGTCAATCGCTTTTTGTTTTTATCAATACGGGCATTCCCTGTTTTTCTGGGATTTTAAGAGGCTATTTACGGGATCGCTGGTTATAATATGGCTTGTTGTCTTTTACGTCATATTCAATACGAACCGGATGGTGATTTGGTTTACCGAACAGAAATGGCAAAAGAGATTATTAATAGCTGCGACCAATATACAACCGATTCTCATCGCTCTTGTGTTCTACCCTGATAAATTCCTTTATTTAATATTGCTATACTTGCTGGCGGTAATAAAACTTGGCATGGCCGGGTTGTTCAAGGGCGGTAATATCGCGTTCGAATTGCTGTTTTTACTCTCAGGGATAGGCCTGATTGCTTTTACTGAAAATTTATTCCCCTTTGGTTTCGCTTACATTATTTTGCTATTTTCACTATTTGGTCCAATGAGCGTCACACGCGCCAGATATCGTTTGTCAAAAGAAGAACAACTATCCAAGATTATTGAGTAGGTCAGGAGCCTAAGGGCTCCTGACCTACAGTCTGCATTGTTGTTTTTGTCGGGTTTTTCTCCGCCTGCGGCGGATCAGAACCCAACCTACTGCTGTTCGAGATGGTTTGATTAGCCCGATTTACCGCTTCCTCCTCCACGTATTCGTCATCCAACAGGAAAATTCCTTATCGGGGAAACCGAGCTCGAATGTTTCTATAAATTCATCATCGCTTTTTATTTCGAATTTATACCTCGCCCGCAGACCCCGCGGAGCGTTCTCGCTCTCTTCGCTATTCATATGTATGGTTTTGCCGTCGTTCGAGAGACTATCCAACGTATACCGGTTTATAAATCGTTCTATATTGAACTGACGCATGACCAGCATGTTCCTGGCATTATCGTGGCTGAAGAAGCCCCAATCCTCATGAGTTTCCCCTTTCGGGTTCTTCTCTTGGGGGGCGAATGTCATGGAATTTCGGCAGTAAAGATAAGCGCCGTTCATGATAAATTCATAAACCCTCTCTCCCTGCCCTTCCCCCGCTTTGCCCGTGCTTGTTCCCGTCCAGCTTCCCTCGAAATATTTAACCGGCTGCCAGGGATCGGGCTTTTCCCCCGTTTGGGCTATGGCCATCGGGAAGATCAGCAAAAGAATCGCGATTGTTTTCAGCGTCATGTTGGCTCCTTTCTGCTTAATCCAAGATAGCACCAAATGAGGGACAGAGTCAAATTCTATTAGTATCGGAGTGTGGGCGCGACCTGGTAAGAATACATAGAGCGGGCTACAAGAATTACCGGTAGCGAGTGCGCGTGTTTGTCCTTCTACCGGGAAAATACTAAACTCGAAAGATACATGGGCGACGCGGGCAGATTCCGGAGGAACCTGCCCTGCCGGTAAAAGGTCTATTTCTTCTTAGAACGGATAATCTGATCCAATTGCTCATCGTAACTGTCCACGTCGAGTTGCACCCACAACGGTAAATGATCCGAAACCTCCCACGATAGTCTATTCTCGGTCTTTTCGCTCCAGGGATAAAGCGGTTTAAATGAACCTTTGTGAAAATCGAGGACTCCGGCCTTTTTCGTAAAACATTTGGTATTGGGATAATGAAGGATTTGATCGTAACGAGCGTTCTTCTTGAGATTTGAACCGTGCTCGCCGAGTAACGCGTCGGCCATCCTCAGACCTTTACTGGTTATCGCTTTGTAAAGGGCGTCATTAATTTTCGGTATATTGAAGTCGCCGACAACCATGATATCTTTATCGATAACATGTTTGTCGGTTCGACGCTCTTCTATCCACTCGGCCAGCATCTTCAGTGGTTTGATACGGGCCTTTTTGCCCTTACCCCATCGTATATGCACACCAACAATAATGAAATCGAAATTTCCCGCGCTGAACGACGCCATATACGGTTTGCGGTACCATGTCATGGATGGCTCGAATTCTTTAGTTTTCTTATTGAGTTTCCTCGGTTCATCCGCTTCCGACGCCAAGCCGGTGAATGTTACGGCGCGTTTGTCATAAACATAGGCGAACCTCTCCCTGTTGCCGCGATGATCCGTGATGAAATCCGAGAAAACGACGCGCCAGTAAGGCCCGAGGATGTCGAGAACCCTTTTAAGATCCGAGATATTATCGCGAACCTCTGCCACGGCGATCAAATCGAATTGCCACATAATCTCTGCTATATAGTGTATCGAGGCCGGCTCACGTTCGGATTTGCCGAAATCCCTTATATTCCAAGTGGCCAGGTTGATGCTCTCATCCAATTTGGACGATGGAATCTTTTCTTTCCCGATTCGTTTTCGCAAGATCTTCAACCCCCGGGCGATCTCTTTGCTTACTTTACCATGGTTCATTTTACGTACCTCCTTAAAAAAGCGCGGACCGATAGGCTCGGCTTGCGCGGTTAAACAGTTAAGGTCACGCTACTGAAAGACACCATTATTCCGATCATAATCAGCAAAATAAATTGCCTGTTTGTCCCGGGGGGGGTATTTCAAATTAGCTTATTGGAGTTTATCGCGCAAGTATTATTCCATTTGACATTCCCGTTTTAATTTCCAATAATGCCGATCCTTATAATGAATAAGGAAGCGACTTTGAGCATAAAAAATATCTTTTGGAGACCTGTTCGAGATGGTGTAGCCGCTATTGTGTCGGGAGCGCGGGGCTCCCGACCTACGGCTCTTGTTTCGGAATCCACACGTAGCCCAAACCTGTCATTCCGGACTTGATCCGGAATCTAACGCAAGCCCTTTCGCGGTTACGGTATATCGGCTCGCGCAAGATTCCTGCTTCCGCAGGAATGACACTCGGGCCTGGTTAACCATCATTATCTTTAATTATCATTATCAAATATTGCCAATCCTCAAAAGTATGATCAGGATCGTACACGTAAATGCCCCCGTCGGTTAGTTCGAATAATGGTATCGACAACCAGGTATAAACGTTAGGGTTCGGAGAAAAATAAACCTGAACAACGTCTTCATCAGTAATCAAATAATGCTCGATATTGATATAACCGTATTGGTCATATGTCTGGGCGGAGATAAGCCCATCATAATAAAGAATCGGCGCTCCCGAAGAGCCTTCCGGCCCCGCAGGCCCTTGAGGCCCTATAGGTCCCTGTTTTCCTTCACAGGCAAATATCAAAAGCACTAACATAATAGAAGACAGTGTTTTTTCTTGACAATATGGACTTAATAGACGCATAATAGTTATCAATATCATTGGGGCCGTTCGCCCTGAAACCCAAATAAACCCCAACGGAGGGATGCACCGTGGGAAAATTCATCACTTTAATTTATGGAGTAATCGCGTATGCGATCTTCTTCGGAAGCTTCCTGTACGCGATCGGATTCGTCGGCAACGTGCTTGTACCCAAATCAGTCGATTCAGGCGTCGCAGGACCATTCGGCCGTGCTTTGCTCATTAACGCGCTTCTACTCGGGGTTTTTGCCATCCAGCACAGTGTTATGGCGCGCCAGGGATTCAAAAAAATGTGGACTAAAATTGTCCCGGAACCGGCGGAACGGAGCACCTATGTACTGCTCTCGAGCCTGGCGCTATTCCTGCTCTATTGGCAATGGCAGCCGATGCAAGGTGTTATCTGGAGCGTCGAAAATCCGACCGGCGCGCTATTTCTGCAGGGCCTGTTCTGGCTTGGATGGGTAATCGTACTTCTATCGACCTTTATGATAGATCATTTCGATCTATTCGGGTTACGTCAGGTTTACGATAACCTGCTGGGTAAGGCGACTCCGCAAATAGTATTCAAATCGCCGGCGCTTTATAAAATAGTTCGTCATCCGATCTATATGGGTTTCATGATTGCCTTCTGGGCAACGCCGGTGATGACTGTCGGTCACTTTGTATTCGCTTTTGCGACGACCGCTTATATGGTTGTTGGAGTGTGGTTCGAGGAACGCGATCTGGTTAGAATATATGGCGCTGAATATGAGAATTACCGGAAACAGGTGCGTATGTTCGTCCCGCTGCCCGGGAAAAAATAAACCCGATAGATACAGGCAGTCTTATATGGACAGACAGGAATGTCTGTCCTGCTGATAATGAATGTTACTTTGTGGTGTCGGGTTTACCGACAACACCGTAGATTTTAATATATGTCACAAAGGGGGCATTGCCATTTGACCCGTTCCGGGCGCGTGGGATGTTCGGTGTTGTCGAGCATGATACTTCCGCCGAGATCGTGGAATATTCGGCAATCCTTCTCGAACGCGTCTTTTGGGGTCATAGCGTAGCAATATCGAAACGCGGAATATTGACGGCCAAGCATCGCCTTGATTTTGCGTTTGACATCCGATCCGGACCTTCCCACATACTCGACCACAAAACTCCCGGTTTCGCCGATCTCCCCCAACGCGAAATTGCCGGCCGCCCTCATCTTGATAGCCTTCTCGACAGTCTCGGGATCGAGAGGATACGATTTACTAAGCCCAAAATTCAACACAGGAAACTCTCCCGGTAACGGATATGAATATTCGCGTTGTCAATCAAACTTGCGTTTGTCTGAGACCCAATTTAACAATTTGGGTATTTAGGCGCAACAAGAAAATTTAGCTTTGTACCAGGGTTCTTTAAAGGACCCCGGCTACGACTTAGAATGTCCAGCGCGGACAGACAGGAATGTCTGTCCTACTTAATTAACATCAACCGTTTTGTATCTGAGAATTCACCCGCTTCCAGGCGATAGAAATAAACTCCGCTGGATAATTCGGGGGCGTCGAATACAACGCTATTTTCCCCGGCTTCCATCGGTCCGTCGAGCAGAGTCCTGGTTTCTCTGCCGAGCATGTCGTAAACGGTAATGGTCACATATCCGGCCTCCGGTATCGCAAACGATATCCGGGTGGAACCGTTAAACGGATTGGGATAATTCTGATTCAAAACCGGAGAATCCGGGAGCAACGCTTTTTCATCTTCCATACCCGTGACGAAATCGTTTATGTATACACCGTTATCGGTTCCGGCCAGCAGACGTCCTTCAGTATCGATAGCCAGGCTGTAGATATCGAGGTATGGCAGATTGCCGGTTATATCCTCAAATGTCTCCCCGGCGTCATGGGACACAAACACACCCACGCCCATACTGCCGAAATAGAGCCTGCCCGGAGTGAATCGATCGCAGACTATGGGGACGTTATATACCGACGGAGTTTCGAAATACTCCCAGTTATCGCCGCCATCGAACGACCGCGCCAGGTAAGCCCAGGTGGTCACATACAACGAATCCGGGCTTGTGGGATCACTCGCTATACGGGCCGGATTATAATCCTCGTTACCGAACATCCCGCCGATATCCTCCCAGACCTGCCCGAAACTGGCGGTTTTGGCCACGAACGCTTCTCCCAGAGCGTACCCCTCGAGACGATTCGCGCCATGCGCCATAATGTCGATTATGTTGGTGTCTGGCAGGCCGTAATTGCTAATCTGGTAATCATATCCGTATTCGATTGAGGTTATGATTCCGCCCGGGAAAGTAATGTAGATCCATGCCGGATGATAAGCGTCGAATCCCATCCTTTGTGGATGAGGCAGGTAGTTTATTAGATGCCAGCTATTGCCGCTGTTCGCGGAGTTGTAAATCCCGGCCGACCATGAATCGGAGACCAGGGCGAATAATGTCGGCGGTGAATGGGGGTCGGTTAGAATACAAGAGATCGGCACGTTGGATGAGATCTTATTATGCCAGTTTTCCCCACCGTCGGATGTCATGTACAATCCCTGGTAATTGGTGCCCGCGTAAATATACGACGATTGAAACGCATGGGTTTCCAGTGAAATTACCTGCTTCGACTCCAAGCCTATGTATTGCCATTGGGCGTGCGCTATGGATGCCATGATGGGGAACCAAAGAAGAACAGCCAATATCTTCCTTTTCATAACTCCTCCCTATTAAAGGGTTCTTCTATTTATAATATACAAAAATAGGAGGATCGCAAGTTCCATTTTACCAAATTTACGGCTTAATAAATAGCTATTACCAATTGAATAATTACATTTCGGACTGTAATAAGCGGTCGATGATTTCCACGGCGTTGCCCACACCATCCTCGGCGCTGATTAGCTTGCCAAGCTCCACGGCTCGACTTTTCATAGCTTTATCGCTTACCGCTTCGATGATGCGGGCAGAGAGATCTTCAGAGTTTAATTTGCTGCGCGGTATTGCTCTTGGTCCTACTCCTAACTCGGAAACCCTCCATCCCCAGAAGAACTGGTCGCCGAAAAACGGCACCACGATCGTCGGTACTCCCGCTCTCAAGCCTGTGGCTGTAGTTCCCGCCCCCCCATGATGCACAACGGCGGCCATGCGGGGAAATAACCAGTCGAATGGAGCCGATTCGATTTTATAAATCGTTTCGGGCAAATCAATATGACCGAGCCCTCCCCACCCGGTGGCGATAATTCCTCGATACCCGGCTTTTTTTAACGCTTCAATCACAATTCGGGTAACCGTCTCCGGTTCGCGGTTGGTCATGCTGGAAAATCCGACAAAGACAGGCGGCTCCCCCGATTCAATGAAATCGGCCAATTCTCGAGGCGGAGTCCATCCATTCGATTTATTTAGAAACCAATAACCGGTTATATGGATATTATCGCCCCACTCGGGCGCTTTAGGTAGGACATTTGGGCTGAAACCATAGAGAAATCTATAATCTCTCGCCGATTGCCTGGTAAGCGGTCCTTTAAAAGAAAACGGCGGTAACCCTAGAGATTCATCTCTCCACCTGTTGATATGGGGTCTCATCAACTGCCAGTAACCTTGCGCGGCCAAAAAATAGGTCATCAAGTTATAATAACTTCCCAGTTTCGGAATGGGTGTCGCCATGGGGCTCGGATATATTTTCGCGGGATGGACATGCTGAAGATAAGCCGGAAGCACCTTTACTTTAAACTTCTCTCCGATAGAAATAGCCGCCAGCCCGGCCAATCCATGTGTCATTATCAGGTCGGCGCCTTTGCACGCTTCGATAGCGTCGTCGAGCAATCGAGGCATAATGGATTTTGCGGCATCCATCATACGTTTCATAAAGACAATCGGGTTAATCCTCTTGCCTGTTTCAAGCCACTTTCGACCCGCCTCATTTTCAAGGACCTCCTGTGGATTTCCTTCAAGAGGGGAATATTCCAAACCTTTGCTTATAATGAGCTTTTTGTAATTTTCGTGCGTGGCTATACGTACATTGTTCCCGGATGCCGATAGACCTTCACTTAGGGCAACATAAGGCTCGATATCGCCCCGGGAGCCTATTGTCAGAATTGTAATTCTCATGTTTGGCCAGAGCCCTTTCGGTCGCTAAAATATTATCGACATATATTACTACGATGAGAATGGCGAGATTTCAACAGCGATTAGAAGTTTTTCTCGTTGACATCTTCGTTCGAATTTCTAATAATGCTTTCTTGAAGAAAGGAAAATAAGGAGGCAACTGTGAGTGTAAAAAATATCTTACTAGAAACCAGGCCGCAATTTCTACTGCTCTCCCCCATCCTGGTTTTTCTCGGTATGGGAATCGCGTTGTACAGCGGGAGTTTCAATACCCTGTATTTTGTATTGTCGATAATCGGCCTTGTGCTTTTGCATGCAAGTGTCAATACGCTAAACGATTATAATGACTTTAGAACGGGAGTCGATCTTAAGACCAACCGTACCCCCTTCTCCGGCGGCTCGGGTTTTCTCCCCGCCGGTCTATTGAAACCATCGACCGTATTGGCTATAGGCCTGGTGACTTTCTTTCTGGCTGTGCCGATCGGAATCTATTTTTTGCTCAAACTCGGATGGAATTTGGCCCCGCTGTTTATTATTGGCGCCGTATTTGTCATGATATACACCAGCCATCTTACAAAAATAGGTTTAGGTGTTGGCGAAATATCCGCCGGCCTTGGCCTGGGGACTTTGCCCGTACTGGGGACTTTCATCATAATCAACGGCGGATTCACTTACGACGCTCTTTACGCATCGATACCATCCGGTTTTCTAGTGTTTAACCTGCTTTTACTAAATGAATTTCCCGACGCCGAGGCCGACAAAATCGCCAATCGTAAAACACTGCCGATCATTCTGGGTCATCGGAAGGCGGCCATAGTTTATTCGACCTTGGTCGCGGCGACATACCTCTGGATCATTGTCGGCGTCGTATTGAAAATTATGCCGGTATGGACGTTGCTTGCGTTATTGACATTACCTCTGGGAATCAAGGCGATCAGGGGCTCTTTGACCTACAAGAAGCTCGAGGAGCTAATCCCGGCTCAGGGCGCCAATGTCATGATTGTGCTGGGAATTCAGTTTTTGATGGGCCTCGGGTATGTACTTGCGAACGTGATTTAAGAAATATTAGAATGAAAATTGAAGAGGGTCGGAAGGATTTCCGGCCCTTTGTTTATTCGCTCTGAATTATTAGCACCAGGTCGAGCCGCATCCCTATCCGATCCCATCTGACTCGATTGTTTTCTGAATCCCATGAGAAATGGATAAACATCGCTTTGCCTATGACCAATTCCTCATCGACAAATCCAAAGAAGCGGGAATCGGAGGAATTGTCGCGGTTATCGCCCATGACGAAGAGTTTGCCCTCCGGGATTATAATCTCAGGCATGCTGTCGCGGATATGAAAGCCCCACTTGCTTCGCTTTTCTTTATATGGATAAATGCAAGTATCAATATGCTGAGTATAAGGTTCATCCAGCTTTTCCCCGTTCAGGTATACCTGTTTGTTATCGATTCTGATCCTATCGTCGGCTTTTCCTATCAGCCGTTTGATGTAGTTTTGTTCAGGATCTTTTGGATATTTGAAAATGATGATATCGCCTCGCTGAAGATCATCTGTGTCGATGCCCTTAGAAGCCATAAGATAATCACCGACAAGTAGGTTTTTGGCCATGGCGGTACTGGGTATTTTATAGGCTTCAATAAAATATTTATTATTGAAAATATCTTCCAATAAGAATAATGCCGTAGATAGTATGAAAACCGATAAAATCCACATCCAGACTCGATTCAAACGCGGAACGTTTTTCAGGTTTGTATCTCTGGTAAGCCGAACGATGAATACGAGAAACACGACCAATACGGCGATTGACAATAATACAACAATGAATGACGTCGCAAAAGAAGGAACAAGAGCCAAAGTCGCGTCTAAAATAAAACACAGCACGAAATATCCGATCTCGACTAAAATCCCGGCCCTTAAATATCCACAATATATCAAGGGTAAGCCGTAACCAACAAAGCTCAGCACAACCGAAACCCAGACTCGCCGCCTGTACGGTTCCTGCTCTTTCGGTTGGGTAGGTTTGAGTTTTTCAATATCCATGGAAATGGATCCTCTAGTATGCGAAAGCTTCAAAAATATATAAAAGAATTCACCGTCAATTTCAAGCCATTATATTAAATAGTGTAAATTACGATGATCTTAAAAAAGCGACGGTTAGATACGCGGAATTGCTTTTTGGATTTCATCTTTATCGGCGAACAATTCCCGAATGGCCTTGCCCAGAATCTGCATGGTATAAGGTTTTTTCACGACTCTTCCGACTCCCAGTCTCTCGGCTTCCTTTACCCTGTCTGTTTCGGAAAAGCCGGTTGAGATGATCGCTTTCTGGTTGGGGTTAATTTCTAAAATACTTTTATAGGTATCGAGCCCGTCAATGCCCGGATCCATGATCATGTCCAGCACGACCAGATCGACACTGTTTTCCTGTAAATACTCGATCGCTTCCTCGCCGTCGGGAACGGTAATTACCCGGTATCCGAGGCTCGACAATACCGTATCAGCCAGCTCCCTCTGTTCTTCGACGTCGTCCACGATGAGAATAGTTTCACTTCCTCTTATGTCGAAAGTCTCGTTTTTCACCACCTGTTCCGTATCGGAGAATACGGCTGGCAGGTAAACATAGAAAGAACTTCCCTTATCGATTTCGCTAATGACGTCCACATAACCGTTATGATCTTTCACTACTCCATAGACTATGGCCAATCCAAGTCCGCTTCCGCTTTTGCCCAGCTTCTTTTTCGAATAGAAAGGCTCGAAAATCCGTTCTAAGTCTTTTTTCTCGATACCTGTACCTGAATCGGATATTGTGATAATAATATATTTACCGGGTTCTATCCTCGAGAATCCTCCCGCTAGCCTTCTTATATTCCTGCATTCCGTTTTTATCGTCAGGTCGCCCCCGGTCGGCATAGCGTCGATAGCGTTAATCGCGAGGTTCATTATAACTTTGTAGAGATGGGTGGATGAACCGCGAACTTTGGGAATTGAAACGTCTTGGAAATGCTTGAGCCTGATATTATCGTATTTTGAATATATGTCCGAGAAATCCGTGGATTTAAGATAGGAGTCTATTGATTCGTTAATGTCCAGAGTATTCATTTCGTATCTTCCGCGACGCGCCAGAGTTAAAAGATCCTGCACGACATCCGCGGCCCTCTGGGCCGATTTTTCTATCTTATCGAGTTTCGCGTTAATAGGACTATCCTGGGGTAATCCTGCCTTAATCAATTGAGGATAAGCCACCAGAGGCCCCAGAATATTGTTGAGATCGTGAGCGACTCCTCCGGCTAAAACCCCCAGCGATTCCATCCGTTGCGCGTTGATAAGCTTCTCTTTAAGCTCATGTTTTTCTTTTTCAGTCCGTTTAAATTCGGTGATATCGGAAAATACACCGACCGCGCTTATGATCGCGCCGGAATCATCCAGGTACGGCGTGACCGAAAGCGATATATCTCTTTGCTCGCCGTTCTTTCTAATAATAGTGATTTCATATCTGCTGATTTCATTTCTTTTTCTCTTTGCGGTCTCACGGCTAATTTTCTCGTGATCCCCGTGGACCACGAATTCCATGATATTTTTTCCTATAAGCTCTTTCTCGGAAAAACCAAGTACATCGCAGGCAGCGCGATTGACAAAAAGGATATTTTCCTCAAGATCAACGGATATAATGCCATCGTGAATTGTGTTGAAAAGCGATTCGTATTTTCTATCGGACTCCCGCACCAATTTACCGGCTTTTATTAATCCGGTAATATCCCTGAAGCTCCAAACACGACCCGCCAACTTTTCATTTTGTATCAAAGGACATGAGTATCTTTCAAATACCCGGCCGTCTTTAAAATATAATGTATCCAAACTGTGCTTGATTGATTCATATAGTTGCTTAACCTTGGCAATAAACGCGTCAGGGTCTCGAAGCTGGTTCAGGACGTATTCTATCAGTTTGCTGTCATCGCGGGTCTTTATTAATTCCTCAGGGATTCGCCACATCTCGATAAATTTCGTATTGGTCAGTATAGTCTCACCTTTGTCGTTGACTACCAGGATACCGTCAGCGGTTGACTCTATAGTCGCCTTGAGCAACTCCTCCCTTGCCTTTAACGAATCCTCAGCCTTTTTCCTCTTTGAAATATCCCTGACAATACCTTCCATCGCAACCGCGATGCCTTTTTCGTCTTTTATAACATGGCTGCTTACGATAACCGGAATATGATTACCCGCCTTATTCCTGAATGTCACTTCATAATCATAAACCGCTCCGTTAAGTAAAAGCGTTTCTATTAACCTTTCCCAATGTTTCGGATCAGGGTAAAAGTCCACCGCCTTTCGACCCAAAAGTTCTTCAGGGGTATATCCGGTTATCGCAAAACATGATGGGGATACTTTTCGAATTATACCTTTTATGTCGGTCCGAATATAAAAATCCAAAAAAGAATCGAATATGGAATTATTATTCGCGGTGCTCTGGAATTTATTGCTCTCTTCCCGGCCGGGCTCGGAATTCGAATTCAATATATTACCTGTCGAAACATCGCGCTTCGGTATTTTCTTATCCAGTGCTTTCATAATGTAACTTATTGATACTTAAAACATTGTACCAATGCTTGAGATTTAACCTCTTTTTGCTAAATACACTTACTTCAATCTGAATTTGTACTGTTATTAATTGTCGGGAGTTATAGAAGCATAGTTATATAGATTTAACTGTCATGTAGAGTGGCGTTCAATTCTGCAATGCTCAATTGTAAAGCACTATATATTATAAAGTTAAAAAGGCCAACATTGACATTGGCCGTAGCGAAATACGATTATACTGCGGAAGGGGGGACTTGAACCCCCACACCTTTCGGCACCACCCCCTCAAGATGGCGTGTCTACCGATTCCACCACTTCCGCGTACTTTTCGCGAAATTAATTACCGGTAGTATCGCCCGGTGGCTGTGCTTCCGGGAATATTTCCGAAGGAGCGGCCCCTTCACCTATCGGAGCCTCGCCCGGAACCGTCGTTGCCGGGGGTGGAAACAGATCTTCGCCTCCCTGCTGTAAATCCTCGATAACATCGGATTTTACGGTCCCGCCGGAGCCTACTCCAAGCAAGATCAACAACGATGAGCTTGTAACCATGAAACCTACCGCCAATATGGTCGTGGCTTTCGATAAAAATGTCGCGGCGCCTCTTCCGCCGAATACCGCGCCGGTCAATCCGCCGCCGCCGCCGAAAGCGCCGGCAAGCCCCTCGCCCTTAGACGATTGCAATAATACTGCTATGATCAGGGCCAGTGAGAACAGGACATGAATCACAAGTAATATCGGGTAAAGAAAATTCATATTTTAAAAATTACCTCCATCTTATTTTTCGACAACCGTCAAACATACTTGAAAAAATAGGTATGTCAAGAGCTTATTTAAGGGTCTCTATTATCGCCGCAAAAGAATCGGCTTTAAGACTGGCTCCACCAACTAAGAATCCATCGATATCGTCTTTTTTACTAAGATCTCCCGCGTTTTCGGGTTTTACAGAGCCGCCATAGAGAATTTTTATCGATTCCGCCTTTTCCTGGCCCCATTTCTCCTTTATCGTATTCCTTAGAAAACGATGGACATCCTGGGCTTGTTGAGGCGTAGCAGTTCTTCCCGTGCCGATAGCCCACACCGGTTCGTAGGCTATTGTCAGACCGCTAATATTGAGCTGACCGATCCCTCCGAGAAGCTGTCCTTTGACTATTTCCTCGGTTACGCCGGAATCTCTTTGTTCCAACGATTCTCCCACGCAAACTATAGGTTTAAGACCCGTCTTGAGAGCGGCATTGATTTTTTTAAAAACTCCATCATCGGTTTCGCCGAATATAGCTCTACGTTCTGAATGACCGATAATAACCCACTTACACCCCGAATCGGAAAGCATTTGAGGCGAAATCTCTCCAGTAAACGCGCCTTCTGACTCCCAGTGAAGATTTTGAGCGCCGACATCGATTGATGTTCCTGTAAGCTCGGAAATTACCGTGGTCAGCGACGTATACGGAGGACAAACGACCAAATCCGCCCAACCGCAACCCGCCAGTTTGGATTTTAATCCGGCGGCAAGCTCTTTTGATACCGACGGTACGGTGAACATTTTCCAGTTACCCGCTACCAGCGGTTTTCTCATCTATTTATCTCCTTTCGATGTTAGCGCGGCGACTCCGGGAAGAGTTTTACCTTCTAAAAACTCAAGCGAAGCCCCTCCGCCGGTGGAGACATGAGACATCCGGTCGGAAAATCCAGCCTTAGAGACAGCTGAGGCCGAATCTCCTCCTCCGACTATAGATATACAGCCGTTATCGCTGGCCTCGGCGAGAATCCTCGCGACTTCGAATGTCCCTTTGGCGAATTGCTCTTTCTCGAAAATACCCATGGGTCCGTTCCAGACAACGGTACCCGCCGAGTCTATTATTTTATCGAATCTTTCTATCGTTCTCGGTCCGATATCGACGCCGATAGAATCATCGTCCATACCGGCTGCCATTACTGTCCTGGTTGCGGGATTATCGGAGTTTATATCCGATGTGGTTACGATATCAATGGGCAAGATAAGATCGACTTGCCGCGCTTCGGCAAGAGTGATAATATTCGCCGCCTCGGCCAGCTTATCCTCCTCGAGAAGGGAGCGTCCGATTTCAAATCCTTTGGCTTTGAAAAATGTGAAGGCCATCCCCCCGCCTATCAACAGACCGTCAATTTTCGCAAGGAGATTGGCGATAACGTCGATTTTTCCCGAGATTTTCGCGCCTCCTAAAATCGCGATAAACGGTCGGGCCGGATTGTCTATGATCATTCCGAAATAATCCAACTCTTTTTTCATCAGATAACCGGCCGCGGATGTATGGATAAATTTAGTGATCCCCTCGGTTGACGCGTGCGCTCTGTGCGCGGTACCGAAAGCGTCGTTTACATACAAATCGCCTAAAGCGGCAAGTTCTTTGGCGAATTTGGAATCGTTATCTTCCTCCTCCTGATGGAATCTGAGGTTTTCCAATAAGAGAATATCGCCTTTTTTAAGTTTTTTTATCGCTCCGGCTGCTATTTTCCCTCTGCAATCCTCAGCGAATGAGACCTCTTTGCCCATCAACCGCGATAACCTCTCGGCTACCGGCCTCAGACTCATCGCGGGATTAACATCGCCCTTGGGACGTCCCAGATGAGACATCAAAATAGCTTTTCCTCCCGATGATACGATTTTTTGGATCGTTGGTATAGTGGCTGCAATACGAGTGTCATCGGCAACGGTTCCATCTTTAAGCGGAACGTTGAAATCGACCCTGGTTAAAACCCGTTTCCCGGATAGATCGATATCATCGATTGTTAATTTATCCACACATACTCCTGCTCTCATTAAGGCTCGTATATAACCACCACCGGCGCCGATCTCGGTGATTCAAGCCCTCCCTGCGTTTTGGCTGTGACAGCGTAGTAATAGGTATCGCCTGCTATCGGGGCGTCGGAACATTCCGGCGAATAAACCGTCTGAATTAAATCCAGTTGATTTTCGCTCGTTCCCCGGTAAACGTCGTATTCCGAGGCTCCCTCTACCAGGTTCCAGGTAAGGGAGACATATCCTCCGACAGTATCGGCCTGAAGGTTTGTCGGAACAGATAGCATGCCGGAAAAATAAACATGGGCATCATCGGATAATTCCGAGAACCGATCTGGTTCGTATATTGCCCTGATCTTGTAGTAATAATGCCCTGCGGACGACGGCCAATCGGTGGCGGTCGTACCGGCGACAGTATCGACAACAATATATTCACCTTCCGGCTCGCCTGCTCTGTAGACGGCAAAAGTATAGGACTCAGATTCGCTTTGCCAATGGATATTTACGTGGTACAGTAGATCCTGCGCCTGGACGTTTGATGGCGGCAGGGGGATATCAGTGTAGTACACATAACCGTAGAAACTGAACGGCGATTCATGCCCGAGATCATCAACCGCTTTAATTTTGTAAAACCAGCTTCCCGCTGAATGAGGAATGTCGATAAAACTGGCAGGCTCCGAAGTTCCTATCTCTACATACCCTCCTACGGCGCTGGGGGATCGGAATATTATGTACCCGGTGGCGTCCGGCACGGAATTCCAGTTAACGGTCGCGTAAGTACCGTAATTATAAGCGCTTACAGCTTCAGGACGGGTGAGATTGTCGGTGAAATAAACACTGACGGCTTCGGAAAGAGGCCCCTCAATCCCGTCGACAGTTTCGGATGACACCCTGTAACTATAATTTCCCGCATAGGGTGGCTGATCTGAATAACCATAATTATTTCCAGTAATACGAGCTATCTGATGGAAAGTTTCCCCGTCATCCGACCTGTATAAAATATACGCTCCTGCCCAGAGCACTTCGCTCCAGGTCACGCTAACCGACAACCCGCGATCGATAACATATACATGGCTCGGCGCATCGAGGCGCCCGTCGAAGTACGCTCCCACCGTCGCCGATTTTTCCGATTCCATCCCGTTCGGACCAACGACGGAAATGCGATAATAATAATGGTCATGTATCAGGGGAACGTCCTCGTAACCTATATCGAAAGTGCTGTCTACCCGGACGAATTCCTGCTCGAGGTCCAACGATCTATAGATATTGAAATATCCGTCGTAACCCATGTTGACCCAGGTAAGGTAGAAATTGGAGCCCCGGTCTACCAACGTCAAGCCCGACGGCGGATCGTAACGGCCATCGTATTCCACCAGTATCGCGGTGGACGGTTCCGATTCGGTGCCGTACGGCGAGACACAGGTCGCCCGATAATAGTAATTGCCGAAAACCTCGGGCACGTCATTATAGAATCTCTCGCTCGTAGAATCGATAGAAACCCAGTTCTCCGGCAATGATTCCGCGCGGAAAATCCTGAAATATGAGGCGTTGGGCTTTTCATCCCAGCTAATGGCGACATGAGTTATCTGATCGATTGCCCTGAAACCGGATGGAGCCGCGATATTCGCGGTAAAA
>JAZGHS010000016.1:0-11000 GCA_036481315.1 Candidatus Zixiibacteriota bacterium
ACCGGTCAAAGAATCGCCGATCAGGATATCATCGAAAGGATAACCCGGTTCGAGGGTGTCGACATCGGCCTGCCTGTTCTCGACCAGGAAGTATTCGTAATCGGTGATGGGAATTTTAACTATCTCATTATTACTCTCAAGCGCCGCGGCGGAGATCGGTATATTGACACCTTCCTTTAACTCTCTGGGGATATTAAAACCTAAAAACGCCCGGGACCAAGCGCTCGGGTAAACCGGTAGAGTCCCGCCGACGGTCGATCTTATATCCGGGAATTGTACGCCCACGGACATCCCGTTGTTGTCCATAAGGGCAAAATCACCCACTTGGGTTAAAAAAGTCATGGTATTATAAAGGTCGATCAATCCCAGTTGATGACCGAATTCGTGAGCTAATACCGCGTTAATAGCGGTTACTCGGTTATCCTGTGATGCCGTCTCCGGAACTATTAGACCTTCACCAACAAAATAAACGCCTCCATCGACCGGAACAGGTTCTCCGTGGATTAGAAACCCGGTATAGAAATCATCGTATGAATCGCTGATAAACGGTATATTATTCTGTTGATCGGACCCGGCGTGAAAGAGAATCACCGAATGATATCTCGAAAAATCGATCTCCGGAGCGGCTGTGTCTGCAAACGTGATAGCGTCGGTAAAAAAATTGCTCAATTGATCGATAACATTATTCCACGGTCCCTCGGAGCCGTAATAAGACATCCTCTCAGGAAGCCGGAACGCGAGCGAATCTTCCCTCGGAAATATATCCCAGTTCATATCCAATTTCTTATCGGAGACAAAATACCAGTAACGTCTCAGGGCCTCCATGTGAGAATTAAAATATGAAGTGTTATGGGGGGCGGGATCGATATAATGCTCTTCTTCGGCGACGAACTGTTCGTAGCTTCTTAAATCGAATGTACCGTCACCCGTTGTTTTGGGAGTGTCTGGGACCTCTCTCTGAAATTCGACCTTCAATATTAGAATGTTTAACGTATCCGCGGTCGCCTCCAGAAGATCTAACGGTAACCCGTTTTTACCGGTGGGAAGAGCGAAAGGCGCGGGACGATCGAGACCGAGCAAATTTTTCGAGGAAACATCCGACTTAAATCCTCGCCGCGACGATTCCGTGTGAGGATCAATAGGGGCATTAGCCATAGGCTTTAATAAATCCTTTGCAGGCGATGTACCTGCAAATAAAATTACGAGAAAAACGAGCGCTATTTTAATCCGCCGATGGTTCTTAATCACCGATCCGCCCTAAAATCCCGCGTTCATGGAAAATCTCATCGTATTACCCAAACGGTTGAAATCCTCGTTTGACGACGGTATATATGAAAAATCGATCCGGTAATTGCTCACCTGTAATGACGCTCCGAGGGTGAGATATTTCTGAACACCTATCTTATCATAGACGTAACCGGTTCTTAAGGATACGTAATTAGAATACCAATATTCCAGGCCGATATGAGGAATGATTTCCTCTATCTCCGTCTGAAGATCGTCACCGAGACCCACCAGGATCTTATCTCCCTCGCCAAGGATAGAAAGATTGTGGAACGGGGAGTTTATGATTTTATAATCGAATCCCACTGCGAGTTTCCTGGGAAGAGGATCGGCTTGATCGGCGTCGATATAAGCGATATCCGGGCCGAGGTTGGTTACCGTCGCTCCCAGCGTAAGATCGCGCGAAACCTCGTATAAAACACCGGCGTCAACCGCAAGAGAATATCCTGTCCCCTTACCTCTTTCGGCTCCCGCCCCAAGCTCGGCAAGATGCGAGTTGATATATCTTAAGGATAATCCTCCGGATAAATCGTCCATAAGGCCGGTGCCGTATGAAAGAGTAAACGCGATATCATAGGAATAAAATGTCCCCAGATCCACGTTTCCTTCGCTTCTTCGTTCCTGCTTTCCATAAGATAGAAATGTAACGTCGAAACCGAACGTTCCCCATTCATCAGTGGGGTAAACAACCGATAGATAATCGTAGTAAAGATCGTCGGCTAATTGTACCAGGTAATTCGAGTGCATAAAGGTGAAGTTTAATTTCGCCGACGAGTACACCGAAACCTTCTCCGGTAACGCGACCCAGAGTTCATTATCCCTGTGATGAATATCCATAACCTTACGGTTCGACAATTCGATATTTTGCGGCCTGCTCCATTTGCCATCGCTATACTCGACCATCCCGAAAGAGGTAGCAACCAGTGCCCCTTTTTCCGATATCGCCTCAACCGCTGATATCTCCGAACCGAGAGCGTTGGCGTATACGAAAACCTCATCACCCGTGCTCAAAGATTCGCGGCCCAGATCGTTATATTCTCTTATTAACGCCGCGAGTTTATCTATTTTAGTTTGATCCCTGTCGGGAATGAATTGGGTGGCGATATCGTTTAAGGTCATGCCGTCAGCCGGTATTGTGAAAACTCGGTAGCCAAAATGCTTGAAACCCTCATCGGTGAGCCTTACGATACCGGACGTGGTACCGATCCAGAGATTCCCGCGGGGCCCCATACTCAGATTAGTAATCCGCCCCTTAAATCCGAGATTGTAAGGCAGAGTAATCTCCTGGCCCGCTTCCACACTATCGATATTGTCCGCCATAAACCGCGCGATCTCAGCGGTGAGCTTATCCCGCCAAACTTCGCCGAATACACCGTAGAAATTACGTATCGACGAATCTATCGTCTCGCCAATGGATAAATTCTTTTTCTTGGAGTTATGCCAGCTGGAACCGTCGTAGAAATAAAGGTCGTTTTCTGTCGCCACCCAGGCCCGCTTATCCTTGCTGGACGTAATCGATGTGATCATGCCCTGCGGCGCGCCGGATTCTGAATCGAATTGCTCGACTACACGACCGGTAAATATGACAACTCCCTTATCCGTTCCAACAAGCATACGTCGGGTGCCGAATTTTTCAACAGCCGTTATCCTGTTCGATGGCAGGGAATCGGTTTCCATATTATATGATGACCAGCGTAGTTTTTGCGGCTCAAAACGGAAAAATCCCTGGTCGCTTCCGAGATAAACAAAATCATTGTCCGACGAGATACAGGTGATCTCATCCGGGAGAATTAGATTATACGGTATCCATATCCCGCGATTCGCTTTCGAGGCAATTGCCCTGTCGAAACCGAAGGCGATCTTATCCAGGATCTCAATCGAAGGCGGATCCTCGGATAATGCCTGAGCGATATCGGCTTTCATTAACTCCAGACCCTCGAGGTTGATCCTTAACCTCAACCAAGCGGTATGAAGTTTCTCGAATCCGTATTCTATTTCTTCTTTGTAGATGTAATCCGAAGATACTGCCGGTAATAATTCGTTCTCGAGTGAATCGATAACTTCCGGAGCGAGTTCGTTGTTCGAACGAGCTATCTTATCGACATACTCCCCGGCCTGTTCTTCCGAGAGCCCTGTATATCGCTCGATTAATGTTTGAAGCGAGCCACCTTCCTTAAGGGTCCTGTAGGTGCCGGTCACCCACCGTTCCCCGTCCCACCTGGCAAGTTTGCCGTTAACCAGCCCCCAGATATCGTATTTCAAGTAGTTTACTTCGGGTAATGAATTTTTTATAAGCACTACCGACTCGATAGTATCCTGGCTTCCAGCATTGAAATCGAGCCAGGCGCCGCTTAGCGGATACCGCCCCAGCCCGGCGGGGTTCCAATGTACAGCGGTGGCATCGTCGGATATCGCCACGAAGGTCTCTCCCATGCCGCCGGCCCGCGCCCCCGGAGCGATCAGTAAAAACTGTACGGCCGTTTGCGATACCTGCGCGTTCGCCATAGAGGTCATTACCAGGATCATAAATATAATCCATTTATACAACTTCATTGTCTCCTCCATAATCGATTTATCTCTTTTCATTATTGTCGGTATTTTCATTCGGCGGCTTACCTTAATATTACCAATTTTTTAGCATCTTTGGCCTGTATCGTTTTCCCCTCGGGGCTTATCCCGCTGGCCACAACCTGGAAAATATAGACTCCATTCGCTAATTGATCACCATCGCCGTCCCTTACATTCCAGTCGATCTGATGGCATCCCATTTGAGTAAACTCGACCGAATTAATATCGATCGATTTTATTTTGGCCCCGGACTCGGTAAATACCTTAATCGTTACCCGGTCAACATCGCTGTTCAAGCAGTACTGGAACGATGTGGTATAATCTCCTTTTCTAACAGGATTAGGATAATTCATGACCTCGCTTAGCTGAAGATTCTCGGTCGAAACAACCTCGATAGTTTTTTCAATCAAGCTCGAGTTATTGAAATTATCCCAGGCTTTCAGGGAAATCCGATGTTCTCCGGGGGATAAGGCCGGCATGACAATATCGACACTGCCAATACGATAATCGCCGCGGTTGAACTCGAAACTTCCCGTAATATCAGCCTCAAACGCCTCCCCATGGTCGACCTGTAAAACTATCCCATGTCCCAGCTGGCCGGTGATATTTATTCCATGTTCATCCTCGATTCGCGCGGTTAACATAAAACCGGAACCCGCAAGCGTTACGCCGGACGAAAATTCCCTGCCGTCGGCGAAAAGCAATATGGTCGGCCCGGTAGTATCCTCCACAGCGGGAACCGATCCGGAAACCAGAATGGAATCAACTACTCCAACCGCGTCATAATCCCCATTTTCCGAATAAGCGTATATTTTGGCTCCCTGGCTTCCATACGAAATATCCTTAGGTACAAAAAACGCGGTGGAGAAACGACCGTCGATTACATCCACCGGCCCGGTAAATATCGTCGCGCCGGGATTTAAAAAACTAATTGTATTATTCGGCGGGGGCAAGGGATTGTTGTTTCGATCCCGCATTATTACCGACCGGGTAATGGTACCGTCCTTTGCGGTTACCCAAACGGTGCCGTTGAAATCACTCATCAGGTTTCCAGCGTTATCGACAATTTCACCGGCCACGTTGCTTTCGCTGAGAGCGACAAGAGAGTCGGGAGCGCTGGTAAAACGTACGTCGAATTTCGGAAATTGCAATAACAGCGCGGGATCGCCGAATAAAACATAAGCTCTATCATTCGGTTCCAAATGCACGAGTTGCCTTAGATATTTTGCCATATACATAGCTTCGCCGATCCCGACCGAATCCTCATAAAGCAACTCATCGAAAACCAAGTAATTAAACTGAACGTTGGGGCTGGAAAATACCACGCGAGTTGCCGAGATAACAGACACCGCCCCCCTGGAACGTTTCCGGATCAACTCCTCGCCGAAACTCTCGATGGTAGGATCGTCAAAGAAACCGATAGAACAAGAAGCCGTAAATACCAAAGGCAAACGTTTACCATTCACCAGCCTGGGGATGTCCTCGGAACGACGGAAAATATGCTCGTCGGCCCACCAGCCGGGGCTTCCATGACATATCCATTCAATTATCAAAGAACCCTGGTTGAACGCGCCTATTAACGCTTCGCGGGCTTCTGGCTTTTCGAGGTTTCTTGCCGGGTATTCCACCAGGTAAATCTTAGCCACCTCGAACCTGTTAGGAGTATGTAAATTGGAAAGAGTCTCGGCCTGGTTGGTATGATAAGTTTCATAATTAGTTCTGGGACTCGTATTATCGTCAGCAGCAATCACGATTCGATTCCGCCACGATCCCAGATCGGGATCGGCGTCATAATCGATCGTCTTACCGACCATATCGTCGGCGTCAGAAACCGAATTCGCCGGAATCCTGCTTATTATCATATCGGGGGCGCCGCTGGAATCGGAATCGAGATAGTACCTGTTCCCGAAATAGATAAAATGTTCGTCGGACATAGTGCGGTCGTTTTCGAAAGGCGGTAGAAAGACCGGGTTGCCCGAACCGAGATTGTTCCGGTAATCATAATGACCGTCTCCCAAAAGCAACGCGAACGTCGGGGCAGGTGCGGGCCAATTTTCGTAGGCATACTTCAGAAAATCCCTGATAGCGACCGCGTCGATTAAACCATAGGAAAACTGGTTGTATACATCGGATAAACGAACCACTCTTGTCGGCATATTATAAGATTGACTTCTATGTTCCGCTAAAGCCAGAGCCTGATCGTAAAAACCGTCGTAAGTGATAATAATCTCATCGGCCCTGTTATCAGGAGATGACATATCCCGCAGATTATCCACATCGTAATAACTGACCGCGCTCGGACTTTTCAATCGATTTATGCTGGAAATATAATATTGTTTATGAGAATCGACCGAAACGGTGTCGTAAAAAGCGAGGCTTGTCCCCTCCAGGCGACCTCCCGTGATTTTCAACGGGCTGTTCTTATCGGCGATATCAAGGAGTATATACGGGGAGATAACATCGGTAAGATTATACTCTATCACACCCGATGTGTCCGGCTGGGCGAACAGAAGATTCTCGTCGGATAATTTTAACCAACGGGGATAAAATACATTTATATAGTCCAGATAAAAATCTACAGATGAGTGCAGATCGAAACCGTTTAAGCCCTCGGAAAGACCACCGGTAAAATAGCTGGAAAAATTCTGATCTGTCGATGGGGCAATTATCGATCCGCCGTTTACACGCAGCGTAGGTGATCCGAATCTATGCCTGATAATCACCTCCGCAGATTGGCCTGGTACCATATCGAATGTCTGGGCTGACGAAGTGAAATCCTTACCGAAACCCCAGTACCAATCGTAGTAATCCGAAAGTCCGGAGTTCGGCGTATACCTGAAAAATATCCACTCCTCTTCCTTATGATAACGAGCGGTGTACGTTTCTACCGATACATCGAATGAACCGATAGGAGAGCCGTCAACCGCCTCAAAACGTAAAGGAGGATTCTGGAAACTCCCCTCCGTGGTTAGCCAGTATACATTCTTCCCGGTATAGTGATTACGGTAATGAACGAACCTGCTTAAATCGTCGGAATATTCCCAGCTGTCAACAGCATCAGCGAAGAATACTACGTAATCGCCGTTATCGAACTGCCCGTCGTCGCCGCCGAGAACTTCTATCGGGATTTCGACTAATTCCGGACGGGGATCGAAATTGGATAACGAAAGCTCGCGGCCACCACCATAAAAGATCCGCAATGTCGACGGGTCCAGGCTCAAAGGATCGATTCCCGCCGCGCTGAATTCCAGCCATCCGAACTTGTAAATCCCCTCGCTGGTTAATTCGATTCTGATCCACGTTTGCGATGAATCAAACGAGGTGGCCGTTTCGGTAATCCCCGCGATAATATTCTCCCTGGGCATAAACCAATTCCGACCGATATCGTAGTTGGCCAAAATCTTTCGGAAAATCCGGTCGAATGTCGCTCCCGGATGACGATAACCTTCGGCCAATTCCTCTTTTCCGCCGATAAACTCAATTTTCAATGTTATATTTTTCAAAGCCGCAAGATCTTCGGCCAGGGGATTATAGCGAGCGGTGGGTATCGCGATCTTGGCTATATTCAAACCACGGATTTCTTCTCTGACGACTATATATGGCGATACAGGGGGAATCAACGGAGCGGTCGAAGCTGAATGAGCTTTTCGAAACTCCTCTTCGTTTTCGCGAGCGAAAAACGGGGCGATTCGTTTGAAAGGTATTCGCTCATATTGCGAATCGACTATTTGAATACGAACCTGGGCCTCCGGCGGCACAGCCAACGACACCAGCTTTACCGGTATTTCGACCTGTCCTTCCCGACGAGCCTGAGCGGTGCGGGCTATCTCCATACTATAAAGACGATTATCTTCGAAATCCAGAAGCGAAAACCCGGGTTCAGGAACGTTATAGGTAATTAAAGCGCCATTAATATCAGCTTTGGTTACGATAACATCCTCATCGTATATCGTGACCGCAAGAGCCGATGATGCCCATATGAAAAATATGGCCGAAATTGCTAAAAATAGGAATTTCTCAATCTGAAGGCGTCGCACAAGGCCTCCCCATCATATTTAAGGCTAACTTCCCCGGCAACTTATGCCGGCTTGTTCAGATCCGCCGCGGGTTCATTCAACAATAACCGCAAGCAATTCATTCTCTCACAAAACTTTAGCCAGATACGATAGGCAAAACCTTTCATTGTGTCTCGACAGGCCAAAAATATGATATTCGGAATATTTGTCAAGCATATTTTTCATTTAATCTTAGTCTCCAGCATGCTTGCCGATCCTACGGCCCTAAAAGCTTCATAATACTTAATTGCTGTCGCTCTGGCGTTTTCGCTAATCCTCTCTTTATCTGTTTCGGGGATATCGTCGATCTCTTTATAAAACTGCTTGGTCGCGAACTTTATATCCTTCCCCGCTCCCTCCGCCCAGGAACGCATTTCCGTCATAAGATCTTGGGGCATATGACGATGCGCTACATTCTGCCATTCTGTTCCAACATTACCTTTCCTGATACCGTAATCAGCGAAACTTCCAACCAGATGCAACGGAGTCCCGGTTATCCCATGCTGGGCGATACAAACTCCATAGGATTTTATAGCCTCATAACAATCATTTGTTCGCTCAAGATCGATCGAAATCTCCTCCCCCTCGAGGTAATTGCCGTGTTTGGATCCGTTATTGATACCTAGAAGATCGGGCGTTATTCCCTGGGAATGAAGACTCTCGATGAATTCCCTGGCTTCATCGACGGTCGTAATCTCACCGCTGGAGCCGACAGATTTTATCTCGCCGACCTCCGTTTCCAAGCCGAAGCCCTGCACGACAATCGGTTTGGCCATCCGGGCGGTAATCCTGATATTATCTTCATCGGGGTTAAATGACGCGTCGAGAGCGTAACAAGTGAAGCCAACCCGCAACTGTTCCGCGATTAACTCTTCGCAGGCTTTGATCTCGTCCTCGTCAGTAGTTTTCACCGTAAGATGATCGCCGTGGATTAAAAACGGCCTGTCGTAACCGATCCGGTCGGCGTAATCGAGCAGGATATCAACGTAGTCTTTCGGGGTCATCCCCGTATAACCGCCCTTAAGATCGGATTCCGATTTAGCCAGCTCGAACGCGACTATGGAATCTGTCTCCATGGCTGCTTTCATAATACCGGGTATCACATGCTTGATCCGGGTATTGCAGGCCATTATGATGATTTTCTCATCGCGAATATTCTGAAAAACGTCCCGCCCGTTTACAAGACAGATCTTCGATTTCGACCCTAATTTCTCTTTGATACTCTCGGGCCGGCTATCCAATAATTTAGGGAAGCTCATTTCTCCTCCTTGAACATGAATAATATCCTATATGTTCCTAATCATAGTAACCACCACGCGAATAAGGCGGCGAAAGCCAATGCCGGAAGAAAATTGCCAACCCGGATTTTGGCTATTCCAAGTATATTGATACCGATACCGAGAATTAAAATTCCGCCTGCGGCACTAAGCTCGCTTAAAACTACAGGGTTGATAAAATCACCCATCGCCATCCCGAAATACGTCAGGGCGCCCTGAAAAATCAACACCGTAAGAGCCGAAAAAATAACCCCTATTCCCATTGACGCTGTCAACGCCACCGCCGCCGCGCCATCCATTACCGATTTAATATAAATAAGATCGGCGGTCCTCGCATAGCCGTCCTCCAAAGATCCGACTATGGTCATTGGCCCGGTGCAGAAAAGCAACGACGCTGTCACAAAACCCAATACGAATGTTCCCGAAGTCGAACCGACTTTGACTTTCAACTTCTCCCCGACCCTCTCCAGCCATTCCTCGATCCCTATCAGCTGTCCTACAATTCCACCCAGAATTAACGAACCTACAATCAGTAAAAGCTTTTGTGTTTCCAGGGCCATTTGTATCCCGATAACGATGGTCGATAAGCCCAATCCCGAAAGGATGATCTTTTTAATCTTCTCGGGAAGTTTCGCGCCGATCAATAGACCCAACCCGGACCCTATGAGTACGGTAAACGTGTTTATTATGTAACCCCGTAAGAACATCAAGTTTCCTAATTAGTGTATTTTACTAATATCCGCAAGCGATTTTAATTGCCGCGCAATCGATTATTTGATTTTCGGATAAAGCTTTAAGATCCTGTCTCTGGCCATCCTCGCCCGATCCTTGATCTTCTTCTCCGACGTTGACCCGATTGTCCTGTCCAGGTATGGAAGACTTGCCGGCTCGGCCAGATGAAAAACCAGGTTCATGTATGCCATTCTTTCGGTCAATAAATCGCTTTCCCCGTTACGCTCTCTTATATCGGTCTTCGTGAGTTGATCTATGGCCCAGCGATACATCCTCTTATAATCGAGTATCGCGTAAAAAACCGCCTTTTGAGGTCCATCGGGATAATCGGACAGCAACTGTTTGGCCCACGGATATCGGTAATACGCCAATGCCGCGGCAACCTCCCCGCGAATTATTTGATCTTTAGATACCATCATCGGATCCAGAACTCTGATTACGTCCAGCCGATCGTTATGGGTCGCTTCTTCTATATCATCTAAAATACGATTCGAGGCAAATTTATCGTAATCGTCGATAAATTCCACGGCCGGAGCCCATAGACAGCGCAATAGCTCCAGCAATTCCTGACGATCTCCGTTTTGGTCGTGATTTTCAATTCGCTCCAAAACCTCACCTATGGATTGATCGCAATCCCTGCCCGCCGATACCGACGGATATACCATCAAGAAACCGATTATCATAACAGGTAGGATCAGAATTCTATTTATCATCATTCGCCGTTTTCCAGACTCTTTAAGAACCGTTTTATTTTTCTTTTTAACTGAGATCTACCGCCGTCATTTATGATAACGTAATCGGCCATCGCGGCTTTTTTTCGCTGTGGAATTTGAGAGCCTATCCTGCTTACGGCTTCTTTGCGAGTCAAACCTGAGTCTATGAGCCTCTTGATTCGGGTTCCCCTTATAGAGGTAATAACCAGGATTCTATCGAACCAATCCTCGATACACCATTCATAAATCAACGCCGCGTCGACTACAATAAGACTGTATTTCTTTTTTATTTTCGCCCTTTTTATCTCCGATTTTAGGATTTTCAATAGATTAGGATGAATTATCGCGTTTAGTTTTTCCAAAGCCCGGGG
>JAZGHS010000017.1:0-15402 GCA_036481315.1 Candidatus Zixiibacteriota bacterium
CGCTCGCTGCCTCTACAATTAACGCGGCCTTCGCTATCGGGCGGGAGACCGAGGCAGGATCGTTATCGCCCGGGAAAAAGGCCGACCTGGTAATATGGGACGCCGAGGATTACCGGGAAATCCCATACCATTTCGGAGGAAACCAGGTGGAAAGCGTTTTCAAACGCGGGGAGCGGGTGCGTTGAAAAAGACCGCTGTTTTCACGATCATAGTAATAATGTTGACAGTTTCCTGCGGAGTCTATACATTCTCCCCGTCGGCGTTGGGAGGGATAAAGTCTACGGCGATACCGCTGTTTGAAAACAGGACATCGGAGGGCGGGCTTTCGGAGGATCTGACCGATAAGCTTTCTCGGGCGTTTATTGACGATAACACGTTACGGCTGGTCCCGGAAAGCCGTGCCGACGCTGTCTTGCGGGGAGCGGTCGTCTCGTATGAGCTTGAGGCGTACACTTATGACCAAAACGAGGTCGTCTCCGAATATATCGTGCGGGTAGGTTTGGATATCGGTTTTTTCGAGAAAAATAACGCGAAAGTTATCTGGGAAGAGAAGAAAATGTCCAATTGGGGAACTTACAATTCGATCACGGAGACCGAGGACGACGGCAAAGAACGGGCATTGAATAAGCTCGTCGAGGATATACTTAATAAAACCGTAAAGGGATGGTAAGAATGTCGCAGACTAAGATCAGGTATTTAAGTTTGATAGTGATGACAATCGCGGCTTTATCCTATACAACATCGGATTTGATGGCGATCGATTCTAAAGCGGGAACAGCGGCGTACTCGTTTCTCAAAGTGGGGACCGGAGCCAAATCGCAGGCTTTAGGCGGCGCGTTTGTGGGGTTGGCCGACGATGAGACGGCGTTGTACTATAATCCCGCCGGATTAACGGCGGCGACTGGCGAAAGCTACGAACTTTATGATGATCTTCTCGATAAGCCTATCAATAAACCGATCAATAACAGCTTTACCGCGTCGTATATAAATTATCTACTCGATTTCCAGTATGGATTTGTCGGGTATTTGCGCAAGCTCGACGAGAAAACGACGGCGGGAATCTCGATCGCATATCAAAATTACGGCACTTTCAACAGGCTTAATACTATCGGAGATAATATCGGCACCTTCGGAGCGTCGGATATGGCCCTGGGCTTAACGTATTCTAAAGCTATAAGATCGGGATGGTCGATAGGAGCGACGGGTAAGTTTATCTACGAGAAGATCGATACATATTCGTCCAACGGCCTCGGTTTCGATCTCGGGGTGATGTTCCTCCCTGAGAAAAACACCAGGATCGGATTTGCCCTGACTAATTTAGGCGCGCAATTAAGCGGTTTGACTCCAACTCATAAGGACCCATTGCCCACTAAGGTGGCGCTCGGTCTGTCCCATCGATTAAGGGGGCTGCCTACGGTATTCACAAGCGAGGTTGGAAAGCCATATGACAGCGATTTCTACCTTTCGCTCGGTATGGAGATTGTATCGCTGCAACCGTTTTATCTAAGAGTCGGTTGGAGCACTACGGGCAAGGATTATAAAATCGGCACCGATAATGATATTCTGGCCGGTTTCGCAGGCGGGTTCGGCTATAGCTATCGCGAATATACGCTCGATTATTCATATTCATCATACGCCGATCTGGGCAATGTCCACCGGGTAACCCTGGGCGCGGGCTTTTAGAGGAAAAAATACCTGTGTATTCATCGTCAATACCAACCATTAAGAATAGCCTGCTTTATATTTTAATCGCTTTAGTTTTTTTGCCGTTATCCGCAAACGCCGATGGAACTGATTTTACCCTGAAATACCTGGAGGGTACCTCCCGAAAGAAAGCGCCAGGATCCGAAGGTTGGCTGAAGCTGGATTCTAACTCGGTAATCGGAATTGGCGATAGCGTGAAAACGCTGGAGGATGGCAGGCTGGAACTTCAAATATCGGATCGTCTTTTAAGGATAGGTACCGGTACGTTGATCGCGATTTCCGACAGCAATATAGAATATAACATGCCTGAAAAAACTATAGAGTTGATTTCCGGGGAGTTATGGAGCATGTTTATTTCCAAAGAGGATGTAAACCGGGGGCTGCTCTTACCGAAAGCGAATGTTTATGGTGGAGATTTCGACGCCCGTTTCTCCGTTGGGGACGATGGAACTGCCGAGATCAAGGTTTATAGTGGGGAAGCTGATATTACGCGGCGATTAATCCCGGTTATTGATTCGATTGAAACGGATGACGGCGCAGATTCGACGGATATCACAGATCACACACCAGAAAGTTGGTCGGTCACTCTCGATTCCAACGAGAAACTGATATTATCATCCAGTGGCGAGATAATATTCCGCGGGCCATTCAGCCCGGACGATCCCGACGAGCAAACCGATTGGGTACGCTGGAATAAAGATAGAGCTAGATAATACAACTTCAGATTTTATTACGGTAGCTTTTCTACTTTTATATGAGACACACGATGGCCTTTTTTATCCAGTACCGTGAATTTTAATCCGGCCATTTCCACGATTTCGCCGAGTTCAAGTACTCTATCGAGTTTTTCCATCAGCATGCCGGTTATAGATTCGAATTCCCCCTCGGGCGGTTCGATTCCGAACCTTTCGCATACGAGATCGGCGTCCACGAAACCCTTGACCACCAGCGAACCATCGGGTTGGGCCACCATATCCTCTTCTTCCTTATCGTGTTCGTCCTGAATCTCTCCTACGATTTCCTCTAAGATATCCTCTAAGGTGATTATTCCAGCGGTTCCCCCGAACTCGTCGACAACAACGGCCATATGGAATTTCATCCTCTGCATATCCCGCAAGATTTCGGAGATTTTTTTTGAATCGGGCACGAAGAACGGTTCGCGCATTATGTCTTTGAGGATGATCAGTCCACCGGTTCCGAATACTTTCAAAAGATCGCGTACACTTAGGATACCCCTGATATTGTCCAGATTCTCCTCATAAACCGGAAGACGTGAATACGGTTCCATGGTGGCGACTTTTAGAATCTCTTCGGGAGAATCTATTATCTCAACGGCAACCATCTCGGTACGAGAAGTCATGACGTTACGCGCTACGAGATCCGAAAATTCAAATACAGAGTGTATCAGCTTATGTTCGTCCGGTTCGAATATCCCCTGTTTGAGCCCCTCGGCAAGAATGATCTTTACCTCCTCTTCGGTAACCGCTGTATCCCGTCGCGAATCGGGGGATACCCCGATCGCTTTTAAACACAGATTTGTCGACCAGGACAGGAAATTGATAATTATCTGAAGTGCGCGAAGCGACCACCAGGTAGCCGGGCCGACCATCAACGCTATCCGCTCGGAGTAGCGTATGGCCAGGGATTTGGGTACAAGTTCAGCCAGGACGAGAAATATATAGGAAATAACGATAATCACGAGCGTGATGGAAATCGTTTCCGCCGCCCCGCTAATCAGCGGGATCGGAACGGTTTCTATCAAAGGTTTAACCACGAGGATGGCGGTCGCGCCTCCAAGGGCGCTTGCCGCCGACGCGGTTACTGTCATGCCGATTTGGACTATGGCGAAGAAATCATCGGGATCGTTTTTAAGCTTTTCCACGAAACGAGCGCGGGAATCTCCTTTTTTGGCCAGTTCGCGAATTCTGCTTTTACGAAGCGCGACAATAGCGATCTCGGACGCGGAGAAGAAGCCTGATATGAAAACCAGAACCAGAATAATTACAATTTCAAGCCAGAATTTAAAATCCATCTATATTCCGATCAGAGACTTTCTCGGGCATACTGCCTGAGCTTTTCCACACGTTCTTCTACATGAGGGTGGGTGGAAAACAGCGAGGTGATACTTTTTTTCAAATGTGTTCATTCATTCCTCTTCCTTAAAATACGATCTCGCCGAATCATCCGTCAAGCCAAACCTTACCCTTTGATTACAGGAGGCAAATTCAGATTGTTGTTTATACTGATAATAAGGCGAGGAGTTTCGGAATGTTTATTCCTCGCCGGTTAAACGTGGGCGGAAAGAGTCTTGCGGAGAGCTGGCAGTAGCGGGATTTTACGGTAAATCGCCAGTATTAAGGTAAGTTCTACGGCGACCCAAATCCAGTAAATGAGGATATATTGTTCCAGTACAGTGATATGCGAGATCTCCCAGAGTCCTGCCTGAACGAGAGAATCGAGAGCGAAAGGAAGATGGATTTTGCTTAATTGAAATTGATATAATATCTGCGATGACCACAGGGTAAAAAGCCCAACCACCTCGAACCACTTTAGACTCATTTTTGATAGTATTATCACTCCGAGTACAGCTTGGGTGGCGGTAAGCAGAATTTCGGCCCTATGGCTCCAATCGAAATTGATAGTTGTGATACTCCCCAGCGAGATACCGAAAACGATCGGTATGATGGCTATTAAAAGGGTGAACTCGGCTATACCGGAGGAAACCATGTTCATCAGCGCCATGGGGGCTTTGGTTACGCTTTTAGCCCAGTAAAAGGCCGATATTTTCTCGGGAAATTCGGAGAGGAATGGCGCCAGCCACTGGATCATCATATAGGCGGGAACCCCCATTACGAACGATAATCCCAGCGCCGATTCCAAAAACGGACCGGCAACCAGCATAATTCCGGTCCCGCCTAAGATAAAACAGGACCATATCAGGATATTCCTGGTAATCTTTTTCCTTGTCAGAATATACCTTGGAACGAACTCGAGTTCATCGATCTTCTCCGCGTCTCTCGGCGGAAGTTTCAGGAGGAACATGACGTAAATCACGTACATTGCTATGAGGATAACGCTGTCTAAGATATTCAGGCTTCCCTTAATCACGATAATAAAGGCATAGAGGGCGGCCACGAAAAGCCCGGTAACCTCCACGGCATGTTCACTTTCAAGGGTAATTTGAGCGATCTCGAATTTCTTTTTCCGTTTAAAATTAAATATCACCGTGGTAGTGAAAATAAGGGGCCATCCCAGACCGACCAGAAGCCTTATCGCCCCGGTGAAATTGGCGGTCATCAAACCTATGTTTGTCATAGTTGGAGATTGACCCGCGTTCCACGCGATTACCCCTTCGACAGCGAATTCGGGGAGTGTCTGGATAAGGGCGAGTATAGTTAGGGCGAACGCCTGCGAAACTAAAAACTGCGCCGATTCCGCGCCCCAGGCGATCACCAAAGCCGCTAATATGATCGAAGGAAATGTCCAGATCGATTGTAGGGCGGCCGCCTTCGCCGTCTCGGGCGTAAATTTGTCTATATCGGTCAGCATTTTAGTTTATCCACGGATTATCTTGGAGACTATATCGGATCTGGAGACGATCCCCACGATCTTTTCGTCTCTAAGTACGATTACCCTGTCTACGTTCTTAAAAAGCATCAGGGCAGCGACCTCCACAACCTGGGTTATTTCGGTAGTGGTTACGATATCCTTGTTCATGACATCTTTAACCCGGACTTTGTCTTCCTGTCTTAAAAGATCCTCGAAAGGCTCTAGCTCTGGCAGGTTGGCTAGGTTAGCTATAAAGCTCTCGTAATCGGGAAGGGCGAATTGCAATAATTCTCTCTCGGATACTTCACCCAGGATTTTGCCGTCATCGCCAACTACCGGTACGCCGTCGATCTTGTGTTTAAACATCAGATTGGCCACTGTTTTCAAAGAATCAGCGGGCGAAACCGTGGGCGGTTTTTCGGACATAATATCCGATACTATTAGGGCCTTTTGCACTCTGATACCCTCATTCTCGATTAATCCGATCAGTTCATCGGATGATTTCAAAGACGCGATTCTCTCAAGCATCCCCGAACGTCGAGCCATATTAGCTAATCCCGAAAGAGTTTGCAAATATAATTTGGAGATGTTTCTCGGGGTAAGCAATAGACAGATGACTTTCAAAGGGACACCATCGGGGACATCGGTGTCAATGCCATTTCTGATTATCCCCACGGCGATAAACATACCGTCGACTGCGCCGGTGCGGGCGTGGGGGAATGCGAAACCCCGTCCGAAAGAGGTCGAGCCCATTTTCTCTCTTTCCAGAACCGCTTTGAGGATTTCATCTTTATTCTTATGTGGATATTTTTCACAAAAGAGATCGGCAAGTGCATCCACCGCCTCGGCCTTGGTACGGGCTTTAAGATCGATGTTGATCAGGTCTTTATCAAAAAAACGCGCCAGGTTCATCGCGTGAATCTCCGGCTTACTCGGTTCATGGCTGTAAAGCCGTCGTTTTTACGTTTTCAACAATCTTAATATTTTTCGGCGCGGAAACGCTTCCCGATACAAAGAACTTGATTCCCTCTTCGACTGTCATATCCAGGATCGGGGGCACCCCGGCGGGGAGAAGAATCGTTATCCCTGTAAACGGTGTCGGGCTTGACGGTAGAAACACGCTCCAGAATTCCTGATCGCCCGCCGCGTTGTGAATTGTAATACGATTAGCCAAAAAACCCAATACGAAAATTCCCTTTCGGGGATACTCGACCATGACCACTTTTTCGAAGGTTTTGTTGTCGGGTATGACCACTCCCTCGATAAACTGTTTTGCCGCCGAGTAAAGAGTACTGAAAAGGGGAATCCTCAGGAGAATCATCTCCCATCTGCCGTAGATTTTTCGCCCGATAAGATTCGAGGTAAATATCCCGGCGAGCATTATTGCCATCAGGGTGACGACCAATCCTATAAGAGGGAAATTTATGTCTTCCCCGATGAGTTTTATAATATAGGGGCCTATAAGATTATCTATCGTTTCGACCGCGAATTTAAGGATTGCCGCGGCGGTGAAAAGCGGGACGATTACCAAAATTCCCGCGAGAAATCTATTCTTGACAGTTTTTCTGAAATCCTCTTTAAAACTCATCTGGCCCTAATTATTCGGGTGGAGCCGATCCCTGTCAAGTGAAAATGACAGTTTAAATGTCGGCCAGCGTTTTCATCTAACTTTAAAAAATCCGATCCTTTGTTTTGTTTCGGCTGATTATTACCTTGTATAAACAAAATCCCGACGATTATTTTCGCCGGGATCTAAATACTCTTTCAATTTGCTCTTACGGGAAAAACACTCGGGCGGCCTCGCTTGCCCACTGATAAAAAGTCGACGGCATCACGCAGATTAGAATTACCATAATTCCGGATAACACAATTCCGATCCCCAGAGTCGGTCCGAACCGGACAATCGATTCGTCATCGGAGCGGTGAAAGAAAATCTTGCGGACGACATTGATATAGTAGAACAGGGAGACAACGGAGGTCAGTACGGCTACCACCACCAGCCAGTAGATCTCCGCCTTGACCGCGGCGGCGAAAAGCCAGTATTTACCCAGGAAACCCGCCGTCGGCGGCAGGCCGATCAGGGAGAGCATAAATATTGTCATCATAACAGAGGCAAGGGGGTTGCGTCGAATCAGGCCGGCGTAATCGTCGATACGGTCCGATCCGGTCATATTGGAAAAACCGATGGCCACCATAAACGCCCCGATATTGGCGAACAGGTATGCCATAAGGAAAATCATCATGCCGATAATTGAGTAATTATTCCCTGCGCTGAGGGCCACCAGTACATATCCCACCTGGGCGATCGATGAATAAGCCAGCATTCTTTTGATATCGGTCTGCATGAGTGCGACAAAGTTACCGATGACCATGGCCAGCACCGCCACTATCTCCAGCAGTACGACCCATTCGGTTCTGGTGATAATAAGCGGGCCGAAAAAGATCCTGACAAAGGCCACCAACCCGGCGGCTTTTGACGCTACCGAAAGAAAAGCGGTAACCGGTGTCGGTGCGCCCTGATAAACGTCGGGAGCCCACATATGGAATGGCGCGGCGGCCAGTTTGAACCCGAATCCGGCTATAAACATCACAATTGCGAAACCAAGGCCAACACGTAATCCCTCGGCGGTTAAATCCCAGCTTTTAATATCGGCCAGCATCGTGGTACCGGAGAGACCGTAGAGCATGCTTATTCCAAAAAGGAGGATTCCCGATGACGCTCCGCCGATTATCAGGTACTTCAGCCCGGCCTCGGTCGATTTATGGTCTCTTTTTAAATAAGCCGCAAGCACATAGAGCGGGATAGTGGCCAGTTCCAGCGAGACGTAAAGTGTAAGCAATTCGCCCGCTCCGGCCAGGAACATCATTCCGATTGTAGCAAACAGGATAAGAGCGTAGAACTCCGCTTTATGTTTGAGACGGATTTCCACATAATCGATGGAAGCGATAATTGTAAGCATCGAGGTAAGCAGAAAGATTATATCAAATAGCCTGGCGTAACTATCGGAAAGAAATGTACCGAAAAAGCCGGTACCGTCGGGGGTGAAAATAACCAATACGGCGGTTATGGCCAGTCCGAGGATAGAAAGGTACCCCAACCCTCTGCGGCAGTTATCTTTTTTGAAGAAATCAACTACCAGGACCAGCAAAGCCCAGACGGTCAGGAAAATCTGCGGTATGATCAATGATACGTTCATGATCCGACAATCAGCTTTACTAGGTTATCGACAGTGTCTTTTAGGAAAACGTTCAGTATTTTGGGATAGACTCCGATTACGATGGTCAGGATTGCCAGAGGCACCAGGGTGAAAATCTCGCGGCCGTTGATTTCGGTTAGCCCTTCCCATTTTGTGTTGAACTGCCCCAAGAACATCTTCTGGATCATACGAAGGATATACCCGGCGGTTAGCACTACCCCGAAAATTGCAACAACTACGATCCATTTGCCGAAGTAGACGGTTTCGAACGATCCGACAAAAACCAAGAATTCCGAGATAAATCCGCTCATGCCGGGGAGCCCCAGAGAGGCCATGCCGAACAGTACGAACAGGCCGGTGTAAACCGGAAGTTTTGCCCCCAACCCTCCGAATGCGGCGATCTCTCTTGTATGTGCTCTATCATACAAAACGCCTACGAGTAAAAACAGCGCCCCTGTGATGACTCCGTGCGAAAACATCTGGAACAAACAACCCGAAACCCCTTTGGTAGTAAGCGCGGCCATACCGAGCATGCAAAAGCCCATGTGCGAAACGGACGAGTATGCCACCAGCTTTTTTAAATCCTTCTGTGCCATCGAAACCAAAGCGCCGTAGATGATACTGATCAGTCCGAGGATAGCGATCGGCATGGCATAAGCGATAGCGGCTTTTGGGAACATGGGATAGGAAATGCGAAGAATGCCGTAGACACCCATTTTCAGCAATATGGCTGCCAGGATCACTGAGACGGCGGTTGGCGCCTCCACGTGAGCGTCGGGTAGCCACGTATGGAACGGCCAGACCGGTACTTTGATGGCGAACCCTATGAAGAACGCCGCGAATACCCACATCTGGAAAAGATGCGAGTACATATTGTTCTGCCTGATCAGTTCGAGCATGTCGAGGCTTCCCACAGTGAAATAAAGGGCCAGAATCCCGACCAGCATGAATACCGAACCGAATAATGTATATAAGAAGAACTTGATCGCCGCGTATTCGCGTCGGGGGCCGCCCCAGACGCCGATCAGGAAGTACATCGGCACCAGCATGATTTCCCAGAAGATGTAGAAGAGGAAGAAATCCAGAGCGCAGAATACTCCCATCATTCCGACTTCCAATAACAAAAACCAGGCGAAATATTCTTTGACCCGCTCTTTAATTCCGAACGATGCGATTATCGAGATGAAAGATAAAAGACCGGTCAAAAAGAGCATCGGCACCGATAAACCGTCGGCGCCCATGATATACTGGATATTGACCTGCGGGAACCACTGCAAAGGCTTGGCGAAATCAAATACGAATCCCGACGTTTCACTGCCGAGATTGAAAAGCATTCCGGTATCCATCACCTGAAGATAAAACCATACCAGGTATATGGAGAGAAGGAAGGGTATAAAGGAAAAGAAGGCAGCTGTCCAGCGGATTGCCCCGTGCGATTCTTTTTTCAAAAGGAGAACCGCCACAATCCCGATTAATGGAATAAAGGTCATATATGTCAGTATTGGAAATGGTAATGTAATCGGTTCCAACTAATCCTCCTTCAGATTAATTTTATAAACATAAAGACCACAGCCCCTAAAAAGACAACCAGGGCGTAGGTCTGTAATTGACCCGTTTGTGTTTTGCGGATAGCCCGTCCGAAAAACATAGAAAGATATCCCGCGCCGTTAACCGCGCCGTCCACGACGTATGTGTCGAACCGTTCATGCGCCCAGGCAAAGAACAGGGTAAGCTTCCCGGCACCGTTGACTATACCGTCAATAATAATCTGATCGAATTTGAACAGGATTTCCATTAGCCAGTATGTCGGGTTTACGATTGTGACCATGTAAAGCTCGTCGAAATACCATTTATTATAGAAGAACGTATAGATTGGTTTGAATCTGGCCGCCATTTTATCAGGCGATATCGATCCTTTTACATACATAAGGTAAGCGAGGCCGATACCGCTTGCGGCTACAAGCAATGATATGAGCATCAAAATAAAGCTCGGTTCCACATGATGAATCGCGCCGTAATAAACAAACGACGAGTATCCTTTATGAAGCCACGGTATGCCGACCCATCCGGCGCAGACCGAGAGAACAGCCAGTATCATCAACGGTACGGTCATACTCTTAGGCGATTCGTGGGCGTGATCGTAGGCTTTCTGATCACGTGGTTTGCCGGTGAAAGTCATGAAATAGAGTCTGAACATATAGAACGCGGTCATCCCCGCTACAAGTATCCCCACCAGCAGGAAGATATAATGGCCACCCTCGAGCGCGGTCGCGAAAATCTCGTCTTTGGACCAGAACCCGGATAATGGGAATATGCCGGATATCGAAAGGCTGGCAATTAAGAAAGTTATCGATGTTACTTTCATCTTTTTATGCAGGCCGCCCATGAACTGGATATCGTTGGTATGGACAGCGTGAATCACAGAACCGGCCCCGAGGAATAATAAGGCTTTGAAGAAGGCGTGGGTCATGAGGTGGAACGTGCCGGCGGTGTATCCGGCCAATCCCAGGGCCATGATCATATACCCTAGCTGGGAGACTGTTGAATAAGCCAGCACCCGTTTGATATCGTTTTGAACCAATCCGATAGATGCTGCCAGGAACGCGGTAAACGCTCCAATCGACGCCACCACTAACATCATTGTCTCGGAGACCATGATGATTCCCATCAGGCGTGCGGTCAGGTAAACACCCGCGGCAACCATGGTAGCGGCGTGAATCAGGGCCGAAACGGGAGTGGGGCCTTCCATGGCGTCGGGAAGCCAGACATGCAATGGGAATTGCGCCGATTTGCCCACAGCCCCGGCGAACATCAGTATACCGGCGATAACCACCAGGCTCAACATATCGGCCGGTATTTCGCCATTTGCGATCATATAATTGAGTTCTGGTAACGACGCTGTTCCAACGGCGAATAGCAGGATAGCCAACCCCAGCATGAATCCGAGATCGCCGAATTTCGTGGTTATAAACGCCTTCTTACCGGCGTCGGCGGCGGATTTTTTCTCAAACCAGAAACCTATCAATAAATACGATGTCAGACCAACAAGCTCCCAGAAGACAAACATTAGAACGTAGGTTCCGGCGAGCACCAACCCCAGCATCGAGAAAGTGAACAGCGAAAGGTAAGCGTAGTACCTGGCATATCGCGGATCGCCGCGCATGTAGCCAAGCGAATAAATCTGCACCAACGCCGCGACTATACAGACCACCATCAGCATGATTGCAGTCAACGGATCTATATATATCCCCATGGGGATTACGTACTCGCCTTCTCTGTCATGACGTTGCGGTTCATGAAATGTTAATTGATGTCCCGATTCGGAGTTATGTTCTTCAACAGGCTCATGCGCAACCGTTTCGGAGTGTTCACCCCGTGTTTCCTCATCATGTGTAGCTTGAACCGAACGATCGGTTATGTCGGTATCATGATGCTCGATTTCAGCCGTCGGATTATTTGCTCCGGCTGTTCCCGGATCGCCGAAAACCATCCATTCTATCCAATATTCCTGTGGCGTGGGATCGTCCAGGACCTGAATTAAGACGATTGTCGATAGAATAAAAGAAACCAGGATCATGGAGATGGAGAAATAGCTGGAAACCTTGTTGTTTTTATTCAGGAAGAATATGATCATTATAAATGACAGAAGCGGAAGAGCCGCTATAATCCAGCTATAAGGAAGCATCAGTTGGCACCTCCGTTTTGTTCGGGATTATCGGCGATTACGGTCTTTATCACCGGTTTCGATATTTGAGCGTTGTCAGATTTCGCTTCCTCGGAAACGTATAGGAACGCCCCCGCTATGGCTGCGGCCATGGGATTTCCGGAGAGCAACGTCGGCAATCCGACTGCGATATTTCTCTGAATCCGTCCGCTCATATTATCAAGCCCCGTCAGCCCGAGATTATGGCTGAAGGTTAATATCGCTATGGAAACGACAGCAACTAAAACTACCCCGATCTTGCGCAAGCCTCCCGGATTATGTCCGGCGAGCGATCTCCATACAACCACGAAGGGCAGGGTCGAAATCATAACGCCGCTGGCCAGGCCAAAGGCGATCCCGCGCCAGAGTACCAATGGTTCGCCAAGCCTGCTTACGAACTCGGAGAATTGAAGAGACTCTGATAGCGATAGAGATATAAACCCCATACCTGCAAAAAACGCGAGGATTAAACCGAGCGCCCACCCGGTTTTCAGAGAACTTCTTACTTTAAATGACGAATATTTTCTGTAGGTGACTACAAATGCGGCAGAGCTTAAAAGAAAAATCAGATGGTAAACATCTATTGGCAAATCCAATAAAGTTATAAATAGAAATGGAAGGCCGAATAAAAACGCGCAGGCGTAGAGAATCCAAACCAGGTGTTTCCAATTGCTCGATTTAAAATTCACCGATACCATAAAATCACCATTTCATAAAGTTAATCTTGTCGACTTCGATGCCGCGGAAATTGCGGTAAAGAAGCATGATTATCGCTAAACCCACGGCGGCCTCGGCGGCGGCTATAGTAATGACGAATATCGCGAATATCTGCCCGGATATTGCGTCGGGCGTGAGAAATCTCGAAAAGGCTATAAAGTTGATATTAACAGCGTTAAACATCAATTCGATAGACATAAGAACACCGACCGCGTTGCGCCTGGTAAGAAGACCGAATATCCCGATACAGAATAAGGCCGAGGCAAGAATTAGATAATGTGTCAAGCCCGGCATATTACTCGTCCTTCCTCGCGATAACGATCGCCCCAATTAACGCGGCCAAGAGAAGTATAGAGACGACCTCGAACGGTAGCACGAAATCCGACATGAGCAACCGTCCGATTTTCTCGATTGCGTTGTTGGACAGTTCGATGGTAACCTCGAAATCGGTTTTGGCTGTCAGAGTCCATTCCGCTTTGGCGATCGAATTGATATCGACACCATCGGTCCATACTTTCATATACGCTGTCTGATCGGCTGAGAAGATCTTTTCCACCGTGGAATAATCAGAACTCGCCGATAAAATATATCCATTCTTATTGTTTTTAAGTTTCACAGGACGTACTTTTGCCGGTCGACGTCTATCTGAGTACAGGGCAAAATAACCGCCGGCGACGTAGCTTTGCCCCTGCCTGTCCTCGATATTAATAGTCCAGTTCCATCTTTGATGATCGGCGGGCAAATCCGAGAGATCAAGCGACGCTGTCCAAGCTCCGGAGCTTGGGGCTGATGGTACATCGAATGTTTTTATCATTGTAAAACCGGCCATAGCCAGAAAAAGGACGCATATAATGGCCGCCGGTATTACATTTTCGTTTACCTGACGGGCCGAATGGGATTGAATTTTATGGGTCAACATTATGGCGAATAGGATAAGTATAGTTACCGCTCCCACATAAATAAGCACCTGAATGGCTGCCAGGAATTCGGCGTCAAGCATTAGATAAATCCCGGCGACAAAGAAAAACGTAAAAACCAGGGAAAGGGCGCTATGGAAAATATTGCGCAAAGTCACGACCATCAGCGCCGATATAAGGATCACACCCGCTAATATATAGAAGAGGATCAGGCTCATTTTTCGCCCTCCTCGCCGTCATCCGATTTCTGTTCGGCTATTGGCTTTTCGGGATTACCCGATTCGGTTCGGGCGGTTTCTCCCGGTCTAGGAGCCGGTTTGTCAACTTTCTTCTTTTTCTTCGGTACGTATTTAACATCGCGGCCGATTTCCTGAAGTTTGGCTTTATCGTAGATAAGTTCTTTTTTATCAAATACCGCGAATTCATATTTGCCGGTCATTTTGATAGCGTCGAAATTGCAAACTTCTTCGCAGATCCCGCAGAAACAGCAGATGGTGTTATCGATCTTGAATTCGCCGGGATATCTTTTCTTCGTTTCCGGGTTTTTGATCTGCTCCACATATATAGCGTTGACCGGACATTGCTTCATACAAACCAGGCAGGCGTTACAATTCAGTTCGCCGGTTTCCTGGTCGGAAAGCAAGACCACCACCCCGCGCGATCTTTCGGGCATAGGCCAGCGCTCGCTGGGATACTGCAAAGTAACCGACTTTTTCGGCAGGTATTTAGCCGTGGTCTTAAGACCGATCAGAAGGTTCCAGAAACCGTTGAGTATGTTTTTAATCGTGCCCATATTAATTGAAAAAATAGACTCCCAGTCCGGTTAATATCAGGTTAATAAACGCCAGCGGAAGGAGAAACTTCCATGCGAAATCCATAAGTTGGTCAACCCTGAGCCGCGGATATGTCCATCTGAACCACATCAGAATAAATACCAGGAACAACGTTTTGCCGATAAACCAGGCCCAACTCGGAATGAAAGCCAGCCCGGGTAACGGCGGCTGCCATCCTCCGAGAAACATCGTGGTGGCGACAGCCGATATGGTGAAAGCGTTGATAAATTCCGCTAAGAAAAACATCGCGAATTTCATACCGGAGTATTCGATATTAAATCCGGCCACCAATTCCTGTTCGGCTTCGGGGAGATCGAACGGTGTACGGTTGGCCTCCGCCGTAGCGGCGATAAAATAAATTCCGAAACCGAGAATCTGAGGAAGCCAGTACCATTTCCAGAAATAAGGCCCCTGGGCCTCGACAATATCTACCATGGAAAGAGATCCTGCTAGCATTACAGCTCCGAGCAGCGAGATGGTCAGGGGTACCTCATAAGAAACGATTTGCGCGGCCGATCTCATGCCGCCTAAAAGCGCGTATTTATTATTAGAGGCCCATCCGGCCATTAATAGTGAAATAACAGTAAATGAGGTGATGGCGATAATATAGACAATACCTATATTGAGGTCCCTGGCGATGAGCCCCTTTCCGAACGGTATCACTATATAAGCGAGGTAAGCGGCGACAAAAGCGATCACCGGCGCCCAGAAAAAGATTTTACGGTCGGCGACATCGGGAATAATATCTTCTTTTTGCAATAGCTTTATACCGTCGGCCAGGG
>JAZGHS010000018.1:0-21877 GCA_036481315.1 Candidatus Zixiibacteriota bacterium
GTGCGGAACGACGCCCCGTTACCTCGGATAGCGCGCACATCGATTTTATCACCGGCCGCCTCGAGGATCTCCGGGTCGGAGTCTATTATGGTGACATCGTGATCCTCAGCCGAGAGCATAGAGGCCAGATGCCGTCCGACCTCGCCCATTCCTATTATTACGATCTGCATAAACCCATCCTAAACAAGCGCCCAAAGATATCACTCGCCTTATTCTCAAACGGCCTGAAATTTAGCATATATTGACAATCGTGGCAATGGAAAAGGAGGGGGCGTAAGAACTCGCATAATACTACAATTTTACAATAAAAAGGCGTATTATTTAAAACGCCACGAAAAATAATATCTATAACAATTCAATACAGCCCTTACCCCTCCAGGTGCCAGCCTTCGCGTTCGCGGAAGAAATCCTCGGGGTTATCGAAATAAGCCAGGCAGGCCTCCACAATCTTGAAATGTTTTCTCTCCTCGCCTACCAGAAACTCGAATAACTTTTTGGCGTTGGGGTCAGTGGCGCCATCCGCCGCCTTTTTGTAAAATTCTTGTCCCTTGCGCTCGAAATCCATTGCGAATTTGTAAACGTCGAGCTCGCTTCCCTTAACCGGCTTGGAATCGGCCAGGCCCTGGAAAAGCGTCTCGATCGCCTCTTTCGCCCTGCCCGCCTTTATATCCTTGATAGCGGAATCGACGTCGCCCGGACGGCCGGATAGAAACTCGTCGTTGAATTTCTCGATCGCCTTTATATGATTCAATTCCTCTGTGGCTAAAAAATCGAACACCTCTTTGGCCATTTTATCCCCGGCTTCCCCTGCAGATTTATTAAAAAAATCATACCCCTTCTTCTCCATCTCCATAGCCGCGGAAAGGGTCTCTTTTTCCGGTAAATTCATTTCGCTCATCGATCTTACTCCTTTCAATCTTCCGCAAAATAAGCTTGGGGCAGACTAAGTCAATCAATAAAAACTTATGCATTTTCTTGCGTTTCGGTGCTTTGATTTTACTATGCTCGGAACCGATAGCCGATCGTCTTGAATTAATGGAACCGTCAGCCAGCCGTAAATTGTTTAAAAATATACAGGATATAATGGAGAAGGCCGTCCGGGATAATCGCTGAAACTTGTTGACAATCAAGATGTTTGGCTTATTTTTCGGTTTACGCAATTTACCGGGAAATCGCCTGGTCGCGAGGATTTTGTCATTAGCGGGGAATTGAATTAGTAGAAAACGTCGTTTTGAAGACTGGCATCGTTTTTGCCCGGATTTGTATTGTGAAAATGATTAAAACCAATTTGAAAATAATAACTTTTTCATGGAAGGAGTAATAATGCGCAGAGGTTTAGTTTTATTGGCAGCCTTTCTGCTAATCGCGTCCGGCTCCGTTGTTCAGTCGGCTGAGATCAGCGGATCGTTGCAAACCGAAATGAACAGGCTTACAGCCGGTGAATCAATAGAGGCCCTGGTGTCTTTCAATCATCAGGCCGATATCTATTCTCTCAACCTCGAACTTAAACAGCAGAAAGCGACACTCGCAGAAAGAAATCGCGCTGTAATCGAGGCGTTGCAGGAGGCGGCTACCATAACACAACCTGAAATGGTCGATTTCCTCGAAAGCCTGAAATCCCAGGGGTTGATAAATGACTATAAAATGTTCTGGATCACAAATATGTTTTGGGTGGATTCAGAGATAGCCGGTATCGATGTTATAGCGGCTCATCCAGCCTTATCATCCCTTACCCTCAACTACCCGATCGAGAACCATCAACCGGTGAAATCCGAACCGTCGGATAACCTGATTACAAGTGTTGAAATAGGTCTTGAAAGAATCAACGCTCCCGCCGCCTGGGCCCAGGGCTGGACCGGCGCTGGCAGAGTTGTTATGAATATCGATACGGGAGTCGACGGCACACATCCGGCACTGAGCGAACGGTTCCTCGGCGATGTGGACGATGACGGTGATTTCGATGAAAGCTGGCTCGATCCGTACGACACCAACTGGCCCGATCCCCGTGACAGCGGTTCTCACGGCACCCATACCATGGGTACCATCTGTGGACGATCCCCGGCAGGCGATACGGTCGGCGTGGCGATTGATGCCCAGTGGATAGCCTCCGCTGCCATAGATAGAGGCGGTATAGACCGAACTATCCAGGATATCCTCATCTCGTTCGAGTGGGCGGCTGATCCTGATGGAGACCGCGATACCCAGGACAATCCCGACGCTATTGGAAATTCATGGGGAATACCCGACAGCTGGGGCGAAGATTGTGACGAGACGTTCTGGTCGGTTATAGACAATGTTGAAGCGGCTGGTTCCGTGGTCGTGTTCTCCGCCGGCAACGAAGGCTCCAGCGGATTACGTTCGCCCGCCGATAGAGCGACCACCTATTATAATTGCTTCTCGGTAGGCGCTGTCGACGGCGCCAACGATAATCTTCCGCCCGCCTCTTTTTCGGCCCGGGGACCGTCGGAATGCGCTTCCGGCGACCTGGCCATCAAACCAGAAATAACAGCGCCGGGAGTTAACGTTCGCTCGTCGGTACCGGGTGGCGGCTATTCCTCCATGAGCGGCACGTCAATGTCATCGCCGCACGTAACCGGGTCGGTAGCTATAATCAGGCAAGTTAATCCAAATCTAGATGTCGACACGATAAAAGAAATTTTGATGTCCACCGCTCACGATCTTCCTTTCAGTAATCCTGACGGTGAAGACAATATTTACGGTCACGGTATAATCGACGTATTCGAAGCCTGTTTAGTCGCTCAATCGGGCTACGGTTTTGTGCACGGTGAAGTTACAGATTCCGGCGGCCTCGGAATAAGCGGAGCTTTTGTCGAAGTAGTCGGCGCTCCCCGTTTTACTTATGCCGACAATACCGGGCATTACGAAATCGGCCTGCCGGCCGACACCACTTATACGATGAGGGCTTCGTTTTTCGGTTATATTCCCGAAGAAGCAGAGGTAGCGGTAGCGGTTGACGAGACTACCTATGTCGACTATATTCTGCAACTGGCTCCATCGGGAAGCCTGCATGGAACCGTAATTAGTTTGGAAGATTCATCACCTATAGAAGGCGCGAACGTTTCTGTGGTTGGCGCCCCGATCGATCCGGTTCAGACCGACCAGGACGGGTACTATGTCTTCGAAGCGTTACCCGGTGATCAGACTCATATGATAGAGGTAGCCGCGTCAGGATTCGGTATAGGAGAAGGTGAAGCCTTTGTACCCGAAGGCGGCGAGGCCGAACTTGATTTCGCACTTACACCGTTCGAGTCGTTTGAAAACGATGACGCAGGATGGGTAGGCGAAGGCATCTGGCAATGGGGCCAGCCGACCTCCGGGCCAGGCGGCGCTTTCGACGGCAATAATGTTTGGGCGACCGTTCTCGGCGGACAGTACCCTAACAACGTCGACGACGGCCTGGTAACAACCGCCTTTTTAATCGAGGAATCCTCGGCGACGTTATCGTACTACCAATGGTACGATATCGAATCGGGATGGGATGGTGGTAACGTCTCAATATCGGTTGACGGCGGCGCGAACTGGGAAATTATTCATCCCGATGGTGGATATCCTGATGACACGATCGTCGGCCTTGACGGCGACCCTGGTTTCACGGGATCATCCGAATGGGCGTTAGCTAATTTCGAAATTGGCCAATACGTTAATAACATTGTCTTATTCCGTTACCGTTTCGGTACCGACGGTTCCGTTACCAGGGACGGATGGTATCTTGACGCCTTTGTGGTGACAGGCGCTTCGCCCGTAGGTGGCGGAGACGATCCTATAATTTCCGTTAATCCCGAATCGTATTCCGTCGAACTGGAACAGGGTACATCGACCGAAAGAACACTGACAATAGGAAACGTCGGGGATGGAATTCTATATTACTCTATAACACCCGTTACCGTAAATCGCAGACTTAGGGACGTTGATCCAGACGACTCCATCGACCCGCTCAGGCTCGATCCCGAATGGGGTAAGTACTTGACCTATGAGAGAAACGGCGAATTACTCACCGTAACTTACGACGGACCTAAATCCGAAACCTCGGATAACGGAACCAATCCTCCGATAATAGCCGATTACGGCGGCCCGGATGATTTCGGATACACATGGATAGACTCAAACGAGCCAAACGGTCCCGAATTCGATTGGATCGATATTACCGGTATCGGCGAGCCTTTGATTTTCAGCGACGACGGGAACCAGGGTCCGTTCCCACTCGGTTTCAATATGCAATTCTACGATAACTTTTTCGGCTCTATCAACATCTGTTCGAACGGATGGCTTTCTTTTACCGCCACCAACACTGATTATTCTAATGACCCAATCCCCACCAACCTCGAGCCAAACAACCTCGTAGCGCCCTTCTGGGATGATCTCGACCCATCGGACGGAGGAATGATCTATTTTTACACGAATAACGTCGATACCGCCATTGTAGCCTGGGTTGATGTTCCGCACTACGAATTTACCGGTCCCGGTCTATACACTTTCGAGGTAATTCTTACCGCCGATGGCAATATAGCTTACCAGTACGCCAGCATGGAGGGAGAATTGCTTTCTAATACTGTCGGGATTGAAGACGAGAACGGTTCGATCGGTCTGGAAATCGTTTTCGACAGCCCGTACGTTACCGACGGTTTGGCCGTGAGGATCAATCTGCCGGTATTCTGGCTCGATGTCGATCCGAGAAGCGGCTATAACAATCCGGACGAGTCATCCGATTTCACCGTAACTTTCGACGCTTCCGAACTGGAACTCGGGGAATATCAGGGTTTTCTGCGGATCGATTCCAATGATCCCGCAGATCCTACGATCGCGGTTTACTGCACCCTGATGGTGGCGGAGCCCACAGGTGGTATCGACGATGCCGCAGGCAGTATCCCGTTGTCATTCGCCCTGGATCAGAACTACCCCAATCCGTTCAACCCTTCGACCGAAATCAGCTTCGCTTTACCCGTTCAATCGGAGGTCGAGCTGGCGATTTTCGACATGCTGGGACGACAGGTTAAGACTCTTGTTAACGAAGAGTTGGGTGCCGGTTATCATTCGATTGTTTGGGATGGCACAGATAATTCGGGGCAGACGGTTTCCTCGGGAGTTTACTTCTATAGTGTCAAAGCGGGAGAATTCAATCAAAACCGTAAAATGATCATGTTGAAATAAGAGATTCGGCAATCTTCCGAATTCACCCCCCCGTCGTTTCGCGACGGGGGGATTTTTTATGCCAAAATAAAACGCCGCCCGAAAAATCAGGCGGCGTCTTTCCCCCTCTATCCGAATATCTATCAATCGAGTTTAAATTTATGCCATTTCGTGGCATAGCGATTACCGTTGGAATCTGTGGCGGTTAGGATATAATAGTATTTGCCAGGAGGCAGGAGGTTTCCGTCAAGGGAAACACCGTCCCAGACCACGTTCAAAGGCGGTACACCTTTGCCCTCGACAACTTTCAGAGCCCAGCGGTCAATCTCGCCCTCAGACCAGTTTTTAATCTTTGCCCTGAATACGTATAGCTTCCATTCGTTGGTCATAACAATACTCTGCGGTCTGAGATAGAATACTATCCTTTTGAAATCGACAGCCGAGATATCGGCGACGTCCATGATGATGTCATATTTGACAAACGATTTCGATTTAAAATCGGTGTCTTTATCTATACTCGAATCCTTATCGCCGAGTTTATAAACCTGTGGTTTTTTCGATAATCCCGGACGGTATGGTACCGGATCGTCCTCGTACTTACCACCATCTTTCTTGAAACTGTAATCAGGTATTCCTCCCCATCCAAAAGATGCCGCGAGAGAATGATCATATAAGGAGTAATCTCCGGCGATTTCATAAGGGTAGGATATCATCCCGTAATCGAACCTTAAATCATTGACCCCGACTTTGATATTCAGCGAAAATCCCGCGCTAAAACCGCCGTAATCGTCCTCGATATCCCATCTTATTCCCTGGCCGAAAGTAAAACCTCCGCGCGCTCCAAAAGAGACCTGATTTTCAGGCATAAACCACCATTCCGACCCGAAATTGATAAGGTACGTTCCATACTTATACGATATTCCGGATTCCTCAATTTGAGCCGCGGCGGTAAAAGCCGCTCTCCAATCTTCGGCTTTCCGGACATACCCCAGGCCGAATCGTTCCCGGCGAGGAAGATACTCCTGAGTACCGAGATAATCGGGCGATAATCTCGAACGAAGAATATTCTCAAACGCGACCGCGCCTATAAATCCGGTGGGCGATTTGTATATGACGCCCAGATCAAAATCATACGCTGAACGCTGGGCGTACATCGTCTCATACAGGTATTTAAACGACGCTCCCGCCGACCAGCCATGGAAGAATTCTCTGGCAAACGTCACCGCGCCATGATTTACGGTCGGGACGCCGGTGATTTCCTCTAGAGATCCGGTCTGTTGAGTATTGATGGATATCGCGCCCAGATTTCTCAATGGGTAAGCAATCGCGAATCTTCCGTTGTATGGATCTTCGTTCTGAATAACATACTCGTAATCGTTTTGAAAATCGAACATCATATAAGATTGCCATCCTTTAACGAACCCTACACCTGCGGGATTATAAACAGCGCCCGAGGGATCATCGGCCAAAAGAAAATATGAAAATCCCATTCCCCCGCCTCTCGCGCTGGTCATGTATTCCGCGGCATGAGAAGGCAACCAGATTATTTGAAGCAATAAAACGTAAAATAATATCCTTTTCATCTCATAACCCCCATCCGAAAGGTGGCAGATTGTATCCTATTTCCAGGGAAAATTCCCAGTTGCTGATTCGACCTTCGGGAATATTCCTAACATTTTTTATATCGGTAAGTTGAATCTCCAGCTTACCCCAAAATCGATTTTTATTCAGGGCCAAAAACCGAAGGCCGTTGTTACTTTTCTCCTGAACAACACCGGTGGGAAAAGGTTCGTCGTAGCCGTCCGTCCCAAGCCAGGGAGCGGTCCATTCCGCCCCTATGCTACCCTCTCCAACCCGCTGGTAGATACCGAAATAGGCTAATCTAAGATTTTCGGACGGCCACCAGCTAAGCTCCCAGTTTAGATTATCGTTATCGGGGCCGTCAGGAAAACCTATTGGTATATTGTGGTTTATAAATCGATTATGTGGACGCGGCTGATTATAAACCCAATTATTGACTCGGGCATATTCCACTCTGAGCCCGGTCCCCTCGAATCCAAGATCGTAGGCTTCACCGCCCATCAGAAAACCGAGCTGGGCCGGCTCGTAATCACTATCGCTGCTTTTCTCGATTTGAAAATCATCGACCAACAACTCCCCATACACCCAGAATCTACCGCCATGCCTATAATCGAGGCCAACCGATACCAGGGTATTATCATCCATACGCGAGTTGAGTTGATATCCGTGATACCAGATTAACGGGAAAGCGTAAGCCGGTTCAAACCGACGTCCGGGGCCGCCATAAATAACAGCTTCCCTGAATGAAACCGTTAGTCCCCTTAACGGTTTGATACTCAAAGAGTGAGCGGCGAGGTATCTTTGCTGATTGGTAAAAAAATTCGGGTCATCGATTCTACCGTCAAGCTCCTCTTTGAGAGGACTTAAAAATCCTGAAATCGACTCAAACCGGATCTTATCGTTAACAAAATTAAAACCGAAGACGGTCATAGGATGCGCCTGCCGTGAGAATAAAAGATTACCGTAATTGCCAAATCCCCTGGCAAGCCTCTCGAAACCGAATCGAAATTTCAAATTATCGAAACTTAATTTGATCCCGGCGTCCTCGACAAATCCCGCCCATCCCCTCCAATACTTACCGTCGTAACGGGGATCTTCGGAGAGTTCACGATCTATTCTGTAGGTCACGGTCGCACGAAGATTTGATCGAAGATCTATCCTGGTTTTAGGAAATATCTTGATATAGTTCGAATTATCCGATCCCTTTTGACGATTAACCTCCACCAACTCCAAGCCGTTTACAATCTCAGGACCGCGGTATTCGAATATATATTCGGATATCAGACACTCGTAGTTTATTATCAGTCCCTTTTCGAATTCCGTAACTCCCCTCTCGGTCGTCGGGGAAAATTCATAATATTCGAGATCCTCGATAAGACCCCTGCCGTACAGCTCTCTCCCGATCAGTATGAGATTATCCGAGGATGGGATATTTACCGGCACATTCGCCGCCCATGATATGGTCGACAGCAGGTAAATCAGGATCGATAATTTCAAATAAGACATAAGATCAGGTTACAGTAGAAGCAACGTCCGATAAATGAAAGGATTCTGATCGTCCACCGAGAATAACTATTTTCAACTTTCGTCCTTTGAACTTATCGAGTACAGTCAAGATCTCGGTGGAAGATAATGCGTCCCCGTCAATATAGAGCTCTCTGACATCGTCAGTTATTACGACTCTATCCATATCCTCAAGGGAGGCGATTACCTTGGAATTCGGGTCGGGTCCTTTTCTCAAGATGAAATCCTCGTTGATATACCCGACTATATTTCCGTCAATAGAACCTCGTCGAATCTGTCTGGACAATCCAGCCGCTTTGTCTCCCGAGCCGACAATGACGATATTTTTCTTACCTTCTTTACTGAATCGAGATAAGATAACCGGAGCTATAAAAAACCTGTTTACGGCAAGAACTATGAAACCGAGAACATACCCGATCCCCACGCCCATCCGATCATAGGCGAAATGAACCTGTTTCCCCATAAACAGGATAGCCAGAAACAAAAGATACGTCTGTGTAATATTGCGCCACAAATGCCCCAGCAGTTCCTTATCCGAACCGATAAGATCAACTCTGTGACATCTCTTGAATACGAAAATAAAAACATAACAGAAACCGAGGCTTACGCTCATCTGCGCCAATTCCGCGCTGTCCATTAAGAACGGATGGTTGATTTTCTCGAAGACGAAGTACTGGACAAGGAAAGCTAAATAGAATCCCAGGGTTGTCAGGACCGAATCGGTCAACGCGTAATAAACGCCGCTCCGAAACAAAGATCTGTCTTTTCGGCGCTTGTCTTTATAGATATATCCAGAGTTTTTCATCAACCGGGCCTCTTCTAAGGCAGAATCGACAACCTTCGTAAGTTCTTTTTCCCTGAGAGGCTTTTTAAAAAACTCGAACGCGCCGTGCCTAAGAGAATCTATGGCCGATTCCAGATTCGCCTGCCCCGAAATTATAATTACCATTGTTTTCGGGTAATGTTTTTTCAATGTCTCCAGAAGACGAGTTCCTGATACATGGGGAAGAACCACATCGATAATGGCCAGATCGAACTTGTCCGAATGTATTTTTCCCAGAGCGTCCAGACCATCCACCGAACTCGTAACAAGATGATCTTTCTTTTTTAAAACCCTGGTTATGAAGTCATTTAATATCGAATCATCTTCAACTACTAATATTCTGGCCATATTTCCTACCTCGCTCCTGTTCCTTTGAAAACGACAGGTACTGTTTTCGCCATTATTTTCGCGTCTTCCCACAAGGACCAGTTGTCAATATATTTCAAATCCATCTTCATCCATTGTTCGAATGGTATATCGGAACGTCCGCTGATCTGCCATAAACAGGTCAGGCCGGGTTTCATCGAAAGACGTCGTCTCTGCCACAAATCATAGTCGGCCACCTCGGTGGCCAGCGGTGGACGCGGCCCTACAAACGACATATCGCCTTTAAGAATATTAATAAGTTGAGGAAGTTCATCGAGCGACGTTTTCCGTAACAATCTACCCAACCGAGTTACCCGTGGATCGTCTTTCATCTTAAACGCGGCGCCTTTCATCTCGTTGAAACGAATCAACCCCTTTTTCCTCTCCTCGGCGTCCTGAACCATGGTCCGGAATTTATACAAAACAAATTTTCTACCGTTGAGACCACAACGTTCCTGGCGGAAGAAAGCGGGACCTCTCGATGTCATCTTGACCGATAGAGCAACTGCTAATAATACGGGCGATGCCATAGTCAGACCTATTCCGGCCAATATCCGGTCGATGAAACTTTTCAATGTTAGCGCAAAACTCGATCTCGGCCTGGTATCATAGAAAACAAGAGGGGAGTCAAAAAAATTATCCGCCCGTTTTTGAGCGAGTTTTAACGGGAAGAAATCGGCCAGCACCGCCACTTGGATTCCCATCTGTATGCATATCTCGACACTCTTTTCCATTCTGCCCAGGAATTTCCTTCCCACAGCGAATACAACCCAATCCACTTGGTTCTTTTTTAGGTAATCCGGTAAAATCTCGAGATCGCCCACACAAGGAATATCTCTGTATCTCCAAAGATCCGATCTTTTTTCCCAATCGATAAACCCCAGGGTTTTCAACCCGAATCGACTGTTGACAATGAGCTTGTCTACAAAGCTTTTAGCGATATTTCCGGTACCCACCACAAGCACCGTCTGATAGTTCAAACCCAATGAACGGTAATATTCTAGAAAGGCGACGATCACCAGGCGGAAAGCGCCGATCAATACCACGCTTAACGCCGAGAATAAGAGTATTTGGAATCGGCTTTCATCGAGATATCCGAATGCAAAAATATACGCCAGGAACAAACCGGTGGATATAAAACCGGTTTTTACCGAGGAGAACAAAATTTCACCGATATTTCTCAACCTTATGGTATAGCATTCCGGCATGAACCAAAAAACCATGCCCCATATTATTGTCGCAGGAATTATAAGACTGTCATTGGCGTAAATATTGATTCCGTTCCTCTGCCACAAAGAACCGGCTACCACCGATAACTGAAAAGACAGCGCGACCAAACACAGATCCGCCGCGAAAACCAATTTTCTGAAAAATGAAATTCTCTCGCGAAGCATAATTAACCGTCTTTTTACATGTCAGCCTTATCAACGGACGTAATCTAACTATAATCCGAATACATTTGTATCTTCGGAATCTATACTTACAAGTTTAATTCGCGAGGATCGGCCGAGCTGTTCTTGCGACTTGCCTTTTTGATCGAATGCCAATCCCCAATTCCGGCCAGGCCCGACTATCCCGCATATTCCCTGCATAATCCGAATTTACCGCTCCTAATATCCGTAGACGGAGCCGCAAATCGAAAAATAGATCCCCGTTTTATGTAAATTAAAATCCACTTTTGACGATAATTTATACAGAGATAATGTTATACGGACCATCGCCCTAACCCTCCTCGCGGAGATAGCAAATGTACTCTGAAGAAGATCCCGGTTTTACCGAGAACAACCCCTCGAGCGCACTGACTCTTTCACAGGGCGCTGTGATCGCGTTTCGTAATCGCAAATTCGTAGCATTCGTCGCTTTTGCCTCGGCCGTTGTTGCCGCGTTAATGACGCTTCTTATACCCAACAGGTATACGGCTACCACCACCACTCTCCCGGTTTTCAGCGACGTAAAAACCGGCGGAATAACGTCGCTACTCGAAGCCTCGCCCGCGCTCGAAATGATGAACCTCGGAGCCGATAAAAAATCGCCGTCGTTACTTTACCCGGAAATCCTGAAAAGCAGATTGCTTTGCGATCGGGTCCTTTCCAGGGAATATTCTTACACGGTCGACGGGACTTTGAGAACAAACAACCTGTACGTGTATTTCGACGAGGATAACCCGGACCTGGCGTACGACGCTCTTGAAAAGATAACCACTATAGAGTACGATAAAAAAACAGGAGTCGTTAAGCTATCCGTGACGACCAAAAACCCCGAGCTATCCGCCATGATCGCTAATTATTATATCGAAAGGCTCGATGAGTACAACAAACATAGTAGAAAATCGGGAGCGATGCTAAAACGGCAATTTATCGAGCGGAGAATGGCCGAGAACAAGATAGAGCTTGCCGCGGCGGAGGAGGCGTTGAAAGCGTTCAGGGAAAATAACCGCAATTATATAAAAATGACCGATCCTCAAATCTTGATGGTGCACAATAGGTTGCTTCGTGAGGTGACGGTAAAGACCGAGGTTTACCGTATGCTAGCCGAGGAGTATGAGCTTTCGGCTATCCAGGAAAAAAGAGAGACTCCTGTCATCCAGGTTCTGGATAACGCCAAGCCCCCGACAGTTAAGAGTTCGCCCGCGCGGGCGAAGATTACCATTTTGGCATTCATAGCCGGGATATTTATCGCCTCCGGAGTGGCTATAAGCAATAACTTATATCTCCCGCGCCATCGGCAATACGATTTGAATCGTATTCTAAAAAAGGTGCGGTTTGTCCGCCGGAAGCCCGAGGAAGAAACAGTTGAAATCTAGCGATAACATCAAAGGTTTTTTTAAATCCACTTTCATATATGGCTTGCTGGGAAGCGCCCGAAGTTTGTTTGAGTTCTTTCTATTACCGATATACGCCCGTTTTATAACCCCCGCCGAATTCGGGATGCTGGATATATTATTGCTTTTTACAATGATAGGCGGCGTGGCCGCTATGATGGAACTCGGTAACGCGGTATTCCGCTTCTACTTCGACAGCCATTCGATTCGTTATAAAAAATCGGTAATAACCACCGCTATTTTCGCCATGTTTATAAATGGATTGATGATATTCGGTATTTTTGTTTTTCTTTCGCGCTATTTATCGAACACTATATTCGGTTCGGTCGGACATGGATATCTTTTCATTATGGCGGGGGCATATATATTCCTCAATACGATGATAACTATACCGTTAAATTTATTAAGAGTAAAAAACCAGCCGACAAAATTCGCAGCGGTGTCGTGCGCTCAGATCGCCGTATCGCTGACGGGAATAGGTCTATTCGTCGTGATTATGAAATGGGGTATCGCGGGTGTGCTGGCCGCCAAAATAATTTCGACATTACCCGCATTAATAACTTGTTTCTATTTCGTGAGAGAGGATATCGGCTTGATATTTGACACTAAACTGCTAAAAAGCATGTTGAGATACTCAATCCCGCTTATCCCTGCAGGTATCGCCATCTGGGGAATAAACGGCATAAATCGCGTTTTCATGCTCCATTATCTCGACTATAATCAAATCGGATTATTTTCCGTCGCCTCCAAATTCGTGGTTATAATAACACTTTCGGTCATCGCCTTTCAGCTGGCCTGGCCTCACTTTTCCCTTTCGAATATGAACTCCCCCGATTCCGCCGAGCTGTTTTCAGGAATTTTCAACATATTCACCGCAGGAGGAATCTGGCTGGTATTGGGGGTTACGCTTTTCAGCGAAGTTTTAATACGTTTCGCCATGACCCCCGAATATATACCCGCCGCCGGGGCGGTAATGCCTCTGGCCCTGGGGATGTTTTTATACGGATTATTTTATTTTTTTTCCACCGGAAACGTTTTTACAAAAACAACGTCGCGTATCGTGCCCCCTCTCGTCCTGGCGATCTCTGTTAATATCGCGCTCAATCTGATAATCACCCCTCGTTACGGATTTGTCGGAGCGGCCTGGGTAACGGCCTTCTCATATCTTGTGATGTCCGCCTCTATGATGTATTCAAATCGAAAACATAAATTTATAGTATTCGATTACGGTAAATTAGGACGGCTATTCATTATCGCCGTTTCCATGATTACCGTAAGCGCATGGCTTGCGGGGATGAATAGCGCCTATATGCTCGGCTTTAAAGCCCTCATTTTCGCTTTATACCCGCTAATCATAATTTTCACTGGTATCATCAAATTGCCCCTTAAATCTCGAACAATTATAGATCAACAACCGGATAATGTACGAAAAATCTTGGAGAAGCAAATCAGTAATTAGTATGGAGATCGTATTTTGCCTATTCTTACTCCGGAAATGCTAAGCGAAATTGTGCCTCCCGAAAAGAGCGGCCGAAGATTGCGTATTGCCTTATCTCATGAGTTCGTGGAGCTTTATCGGGGAGATAAAGACCTCAAAGTCGGGAAGATACTCGCTCGCGATTATAACTGTGAAATAGTTCATCTGGGGACGAATATCGCCAGCCTTGCCGATTCCCGGATCTTTCGGAGTAAAAACTACCCGATCGACAGAGTGGGGCCGCTTCCGGTCGATTATTATTTACTGCTTATGAAAACCAAACTGGTGGTTCATCGCAAGGGAGATATCGGTATGGGCGGTTTTTTCAGGTGGACCCCAGCTATAATCCCGCTATTATTACGATGGAAACCGGATTTGATATTCGAAAATCCTTACCTTACTCTCTCTCCCCGTTCTTTTATGACGTTCCTGGCTTCGAGAATCTTGCGGATTCCCCTCATTTATATCGACTGCGGCGATATCGTTAACAAAAAAGGCTGGAAAAACAGGCTTGCTCTGCCTTTTGAAAAAATTGCTGTCAGAAAATCGTCGGCGGTTATTACGTATAATAACGCGGGTAAACAAAGATTTCTTGACAAATACGGTTATCCCGAGGATAAAATTCATGTCATACCCAAACCGGTGGACACGTCCAGATTCAGTCCGGATATCGACAGCCGACAATTTAGACTTAAATATAATCTCGACGGCAAATTTGTGGTCGCTTATTTCGGTAGACTTTGCGCCAACAAGGGGGCCCGAACCTTTCTCAAGGCAGCCGATATTATGCGGATCCGCGGGGCAGACAAAGATACTGTATTCTTATTCGTTGGAGGAAACCTCGAGGCCGAACACTCGGCTGAATTCAGTAGGCATTTGAAGACCCTAAGCCTCGATAGTGTTAAAATAACGGGCTGGCATCCTTACGATGATATGCCGCAAGCCTATTCTGGTGTCGATATTGCCGTATTTCCCGACGTTACCAACCCTCCGGGTTTCTCAACTGTCTTGTCTGAGAGCATGGCCGCCGGACTACCCATAATTATCGGCATCAAGGGCTGGGAGAGCGCGGTACCCATAATCGACGGCCAAAACGGGTTAATAGTGGAATCGGGGAATCCCGAACAGATTGCCGATAAAATCGAGCTGTTGAGAAACAATAAACAATTGGTCCAAAAGCTAAGCGCGAGCGTCCGCGATTTCGCTAAACGTGAAATGGATTACGATAATGTCGTTGATAAATACTACGAACTATTCTTGAAAATTACTGGTAAATATATCACCGAAGTAACCAACGAGGATTATGCTAAATCTGGTAGAACAAAAACTACCGTTAGATAATCGCATTTTACTTCCGGTACTCACGTTTCTAATCGGAACTATCGCGGTTTTAACCCCAAAGCTATTCGGGGCTCTACTTTCCCTGGCTCTTTTCATCTATTTATGGAAACATAAGGAACAATTCGTAATTTTCCTTCTAATCTATACTCCCTTCGAGGAGCTTATCTTAAAGATGCTGCCTGACGCTTCATACGCCTATGTCAGGTTTATGTGGGAGGGCATGCTTTTCGTGATGATGGCCCTGATGATTAGCGAAAACCTGTTTCTCTCGCGTAGATGGAAACGCTCCCCAATCGATATCCCAGCGCTGCTGTTCCTGGGTATCTGGCTCGTTTCAACTATAGATAATTCAATACCCGTTATATCCTCGCTTTCGGTTCTGAAAAATATCATCAGATACGTGCCGATATTTTATATGATATACAACCTTAAACCGGATAAGATATTCCTGGCCAGAATCGTCAGAATAATCATCTTAGTCGCTACAATTCAATCCGTAATTTGTATAGGACAGGCGATCGAGGGAGATTCCCTTGTTGAGATTTTCAGACCAAAAGATGTCATAATCGACGGCAAGGTAATTCGCGGCCCGGACATTCAGCTTGGGAGCTACCATACCAGATTCACCGGTTCTTTCGCTCGCTCAAACGATCTGGGGAATTATTTAACGTTCGCTATCTGTTTTACGCTCGCCGCGTATCTTAAGATCGGGAGAAAACCAAGATATGTCATTGCTATTATGTTGATGCTTATCGCGTTGTTTCTAAGTTCATCGAGAATCTCATGGATAAGCGCCTTTTTTGCCATAGGCTTAATATTAATGTACGCAAGGCATCGGTTGAGATTCGCCTATTTCGCCGGGCCGGTAATTATACTCATTATATTCGTAATGGGTATCGCCACTCTTGACCTGAAGGACACCAACGAAGATTTCAGTGTGATCGACAGATTCGCGTATATGTTTACAGGGGATTACATAGATATTATCAGCAATACCGGACGGCTCTACGCGATACAGCGGGTAATGCCCGCAGTGTTTCGAGCCGAACCTCTTATCGGCCTCGGCCCGGGAAGTTTTTTAAAAATTTCCGAACAGATGTCCGACGACGTGGTTTACGCCGACGCGCAAAGACTGGGATTGGATCTTGAACCGTTACGATATGTCCACGACGTTGGATTTGTGGCTCTGTTTGTTCAGGCAGGACTACTTGGCCTTCTGGCAGTTTTATGGATTTTCGTTCGCATCTATAATAGAGCGTCTAAGGCAATGGTGTCGGAGAAGGACAAGCTAACAGCCGCATTCCTGCTGGGCTTACTTGGATTTATTGTAGCAGTGGGAATTCAAAATACCGCCTCGTTTAACCTTTTGTATCGTAATCAATCATTGATCATCTGGGTTGTCCTGGGCCTGGGAACGCTGTTGGCCGGTCGAGAGAGAGCCAGGTCGTCAAAGTTGCTGACACAAAAGAGGTTCGATATTTAGAATGGGAAAATTAATATTACTGAATTAGAAAGGCACGTTGTGTCAATTGCATACCGAATATCCGCCTTCAATCGCAAAAGAAAATGGGATCTTTTCCTTAATGAAATTGAACCCACTCGAGATCTTCGTGTCCTGGATCTTGGTTTTTCAGCGAAGGAATACTCCCAAACGGATAACTATATCGAGAAACACTACCCGTATCCCGAGATGTTGACCGCCCTCGGAATTGAAATGGCAGATGAATTCAAGAAAAGATATCCGAACGTTAACGTAATTAGTTATAATGGCGACTCCTTCCCATTTGAAAACAAATCTTTTGACGTTTGTTGGTCGAATGCCGTAATCGAGCACGTAGGAAATAGAGACAGGCAATTGTCTTTATTGACTGAGATCAAGCGAGTTTCAAAAAGGGGTTTTATTACAACACCAAACAGATATTTTCCCGTCGAACTGCATACAAGAACGCCTTTGCTTCACTATTTCCCAAACAAAGTACTCGATAAATATCTTACACTGACAGGAAAGGCGTGGGCAACTGGTGACTACATGCACCTGTTATCGATATCCGACATTAAAGGTCTCCTTCGTGACGCTGATATCTCGGAGTACAAAATATTCAGAAATAAATTGATGGGGTTTACATTAGATTTTGTGGTGGTTTTTCAGACATAAGATACCGCACCTTGCAGGCGAAGCGGGCAGAGGAGAAATGTAAAGTATGAGGATTCTTATCGCCAATAAATATCTTTATCCTCGCGGAGGAGATTGCCTTTACACGCTAAGGCTGATGGATTTACTGAGAGACGCGGGTCATGAGGTTATTCCCTTCTCGATGAGTCATCCCGAAAATGTAAAAACAGGTTTCGAAAAATATTTCGTACCTTATATAGATTTTCGGGAGGAATTGGGGAAATTCGGATTTAACAGCGCGGTCAAGGTAACATCCAGATCAATCATTAACAAACAGGCCGCCGCCCTCATGGAGCGGATTATTATCGACCACAAACCCGATATCGTTCACTTAAACAATATCCATCATCAACTAACACCGTCGATACTGGAGCCGGCCGTAAAGCAGAATATTCCGATAGTCTGGACTCTTCACGATTATATCCTAACCTGCCCGAATCATAACCATCTGAGATCGGGTTCGATATGTACCAAGTGCGCCGGAGGTAATAACGCACATGCCCTGATTCATCGCTGTAAGAAAAGATCTTTCGGCGCCAGTCTTTTGGCGGCCCTGGAAAGCACTTACTACAGTCCGGAAAAACTCTCGAACATGGTCAACAAGTTTATATGCCCCAGCCGATTTATGGCAGATTTCCTGATCGATAACGGACTTCCCCCGGGAAGAGTAACGAACATCCCGAATTTTCTGCCATCCATTAAAACCGAAGATCGCGGACATGATTATTTCTTATATTTCGGCAGATTATCAGGGGAGAAGGGAATCGATATTCTCCTCGAAGCTATGTCCCTTTTAAAAAAGGGAAAACTCATAATCGCAGGCGACGGTCCCGATGGCGAAAAACTTATGCTCAAAGCCAAAACACTGGGGCTAAGCAATGTCGAATTTATAGGCCGCAAAACACCCGAATCGATTATCGAGTTACTATCTGAATGTCTGGCGGTAATCATGCCCTCGATATGCTGGGAAAACCTCCCTTATTCGTTAATGGAGAGCATGGCTGCCGGTAAACTGGTTATCGGCTCACGAATCGGGGGGATACCAGAGATGATCGAACACGGAAAGAACGGACTCCTGTTCGAGCCGGGCAATGCGGTTCAATTGACGGATTGCATGAATACTCTTTTAGCTGATACCGAATTAGCACGGCGAATGGGCGAATCGGGCAGAGAAAAGGCTCGGAATCTTTACTCACCTGAGAAGCACCTCGAAGACCTGGTCAAGCTGTATTCAAACGCTATAGCACGATATGCATTCTCAATTAACGATGAATTATCTAATATTAAAACGGGCGAATCCGATAAAAATAACAGCCTTTCTATGGTTGAGGCTGATGATGACTTATTCACAGTCGACAGACAAGAGACCCTGCGTGGATAATTCCGATAAATATCATTCACGTTTTGAGCAAATGAGATAACCCTTGGGAATAACGATGGAAGCTTCGATTATTGTAACTTACAGGTGCAACGCGAAATGCAGCATGTGCAACATCTGGAAAAACCCCACCAAGCCCGGGGAGGAGATCAAGCCGCAAATACTCGAAAAACTCCCTCCCCTCGACTTTTGCAATATCACCGGCGGAGAACCTTTTTTACGGCTCGATATTCTGGATATTATCGAGGTTGCTAAGAGGAAAGCCAAGAGGGTGGTTATTAGCACCAATGGTTATCTCACCGACAAAATTTTGCGTGTAGCTGAAAAGCATAAGGATGTCGGTATCAGAGTAAGTATCGAAGGTCTTCCGGTAGTTAACGACGATATAAGAGGATTAAGAAACGGTTTCGACCATGGACTAAGAACTCTTCTAGAGCTTCGCAAGACAGGCGTAAAGGATATCGGTTTCGGGGTCACGGTATCGGATAAAAACGCCCGTGATATGATCGAACTTTACAATCTTTCAAAGTCAATGAACCTGGAGTTCGCCACGGCGGCGTTACACAATTCATATTATTTTCATAAAGACGATAGTAAAATAGTTAATACCAAAGAAGTTTCGAGATATTTCGATGAGCTAATTGAAGATCAACTGGGATCGGGGAATATAAAAGACTGGTTCAGGGCATATTTCAATTTTGGTTTGACGCGCTATATTCATGGTAAGAAAAGGCTTTTGCCATGTGAGGCCGGAACAGTGAATTTCTTCGTGGATCCGTGGGGTGAAGTAAGGCCATGTAATGGCATGGAGGAAAAATTCTGGCTGGATAGCATGGGGAATATAAACGAGAAGAGTTTCGATGAGATCTGGAACGGCCGGAAAGCGATCGAGATCAGGCAACGTGTTAAGAATTGCCCCAAAAACTGCTGGATGATCGGAACGGCATCACCGGCGATGAAAAAAAAACCCTGGAAGGCGGCCGCCTGGATTCTAAAAAACAAGCTGCGCGGATACCGGAGAGAAATGCGAATTGCCGTTTTGGGCACAAGGGGCATTCCCGACCTTCAGGGCGGTATAGAGAAACACTGCCAGGAATTATATACGAGGCTGGCGAAAAGGGGATACGAAATCAGGGTCTATGCCAGAAAAGGGTATGTCCATACCCGGAAAACGAATCATGAAGATGTAGAGAACTATCCCCTTTATGCGCCGAGAATAAAAAGTCTCGAGGCTATATTTCACACAACCTGGGGTATCATTCACGCCTTTTTTAACAAAAAGAGATTCGATATTATCCACATACATGGAATAGGGCCGTCCTTGCTTGTACCGCTAGCGAGACTGCTTGGGTTTCACGTCGTAATGACTCACCATGGCCAGGATTACAATCGTCAGAAATGGGGCAGACTGGCCAAAATAGCTTTGAGAATAGGAGAATGGCTCGGGACAAAATATTCAAACGAGATAATATCCGTCTCTAAAGCAATCAAGGACAACCTGGAAGATAGATTTTGCCGGGATATAAATTATATCCCTAACGGGGTTGAGATTCCCACCCTTATTCCGCCGGGAGACTATCTCGATAACCTGAACATAATTCAGCATAGATACATACTCGCGGTTGGCAGGCTGGTTCCGGAAAAAGGATTTCACGATCTTTTAAGCGCCTTTAAGGATCTCGACACCGATTGGAAACTCGTTATCGCGGGCGCCGCCGATCACGAGGATAACTATAGCGTGAACCTTAAAAGACTTTCTACTGACGACCACAGAGTTGTAATGACAGGGAAAATAAAGGGAGAAAAACTCAGCGAACTCTACTCTAACGCGGGGTTATTCGTTTTACCATCTTATCATGAAGGCCTTCCAATCGTATTCCTGGAGGCTTTGAGCTACGGTCTTGACGTTTTGTACAGTTCCATCCCCGCTAACGCCGAGCTTTCGCAAGATATCACTTTACAATTTCCCGCCGGAAATACCAAAATGCTAAAAGAAAAATTAAAAGATTATCTATCGCTGCCGGATCGATCCCCGCTCCCGGAAACTTCCAGATTCGACAAACTCAAGGAGTTTGATTGGGATGTTATCTCGCTAAGAGCCCATAATTTGTATAATAGTCTTGCTCAACGAGAAACCGACGATGATTCTCACTCCGATGACACAACTGACAAGATTGACCTGAATGGAAAGGCAAGCCTTAAACTGCTGAAAAAGGAAAAACAGCTTGAGCCGATCGGTTAAAAACAGGGCGATTTCCCAAAAGATCAACGGATATAAAAGCCTCCTGCGCTATCACTTCCGGCAAACCAGGGAATTTGCCCGGCACGATTTCGAAGTCTATAAAGAGATCGTTACCGCAACCGCAAACTATATCAAAACCGATAATGCTTCATCATTTAGGGTTCTCGATATAGGATGCGGACAACGTTACGCGAATACTCTGCTTTTCTCCAATGAGGACAATCACGAAGCGTTTGGCGTCGATACCGATATTGTCGGTCCCGGCCTGTCGAAATATCCCGGGATGATTAGGCATAACGGTATCGAGAGAACCGTAAAAAGCGCTGTCAGGGAATTGCTTTTCGATCCAATCTATTTTGGAGCCTTAAATCGATGTGCGGGGAAGAAACTCGATAAGAGGAAATTGAAAATCCTGAACGCAGACGCCGGAAATCTGCCGTTCGAGGATAATTTTTTCGACCTGGTGGTCTCTAACGCCGTGTTCGAGCATATAGAAAATATACCGGTTACCCTCGAGGAACTAAACCGGATTTGCAAACCCGACGCTGCGATTTATATTTTGATCCATCTCCATAGCTCTCTTTCCGGCGGACATAATATGCGTTGGGCATTTCCCGAGGAAAACGTGCCCGACAACGTCCCTCCCTGGGATCATCTTCGTGATAACGAATTCCCGACACATATCTATCTTAATAAAATGAGGGAAGCCGAATACCGTTCCGTTTTCATGCGATACACGGAGATTCTCGAGTGGATTGACGGCCCGTATGAAGGCGAGGCTCTGATAACCGATCATATCCGTCGAGAACTATCCGAATATTCCGATGAGGAGTTATTGAAACGATACGTCACCGTCATTTGCCAGCCGAAGCCAACATCGGTAAGGCGATCTACGGATTATAGTCAGGCTAACAAAGTTGAGAAAAAAAATGAGTAAACTTATTATCAATGAAGATATTAAGATCAATTATGATAACTACTACGATGGGGAATCGGAATGGCG
>JAZGHS010000019.1:0-3234 GCA_036481315.1 Candidatus Zixiibacteriota bacterium
CGGCGATAACCGAGAATATGATGAAAAGATGCACCAGGGATTGAGAGGCCATTCCCTTGATCGCGGAGCCTGGATGCCCGACAAGTTTCTCGTATTCGGCGGCGCCTTTCATTCCACCGAGCATGCCGGTCATCTGCCCGGCGCTAAGGTAAGCGAAGTACCTGGGAGCCATTACCGCGGTAACGCCTGTGCCGACCGGGGTGCCGTACTGGGCGTTGACGATAGAGATCCAGTAATCGATAATGGAGTTATCGGCAACGGCCAGGATAAAATCGATATCGGCGTAATTCGCGATATCAGCCATCATGGGCAGTTCGGCTAACGGTGTTCCGGTATTATCGGTCGGGTAAATCGATTCTATCGAGCTTCCCATCCCCTTAAGCACGGCCACGTAGTTGGCTTTGTAGCCGAGATTGACATAATCGACACCATAGGTTTTGCCGTATTGATTGGCCAGATCGCGGGTGACCCTCTCGGCGATAGTCGGGCCACCGAGGGGGATTGTAGTCACGGTTAAAACTTTGCAATCTTTTGTGAAAAGATGATGAAGCGTAGCCCTTGACATCGGTTCGGTTTCGGCCAGGGTGGAGGCGTAATAATCGAACGTCAAAAGCACGGTTGCCGAATCGGGAAGAGCGTCGACAGCATCGTAAAGCTGTTTGGTTTCCGGCGAGAGCGACATAGGCAATCGGAGTGCAAATACGACCGGGAAAATGACATAGAACGCGACAGCAAGATATATATATCGACGATCATTGGTTTTGAACGTCATATATAGTAATAACACCCCGGCGAGGACCAGGAGTGTATAGGCAAATATCATCCAGCCGTTCATCATTTCCCCATATATGTGCGCTCGATCCCGAGCATGATTCTAAGCGACATGGCTGAGGCGCCCAACGCCGCGCCGATGATAATACCGCGTTGCACGGCCATATTAGCGCCGTTCATGATGAACGTATTGATAAGCTCCGGCAGTCTTGGATGAATACCGAGAAGCACGATTTCGCCCATCGGGATGCGCCAGAGCATGACCAAGGTGGCGGTGATAAGAAGCAGGGTGGCCTCGGCGTTGCGGGCGCGGAACGCCCTGAACGCGGCGGAGGCGATATAGAATGAAAGCATGGCGAACATTGTGGACATCATGGGAGCGTCGAGATAATTGAAAAGCCAATCGTAGATAGAACCGGGACCTGTTCCGAAAGCCGACGATACGCTTGTGGGAATCATCGCGGGGATAGCCATAGCGAAGACCGAGATCAGGGTAGCGAGCTTATAACCCCAGCCGTCGCCTTTACGTTTTACGGAGCTATAGTTGATCCTGACAATGGAAACGACGCCGAGTAAGAGTGTGAATCCACCGACAATGGTTACCCAGCTCAATACCTCCGGCTCCAACCGCCCGATAGCGCTCTGCTCCGGATTGAAGAAGAAAGCCAGGATCATTACGATCCCGGAAAGAAAAGCAATTATGATGGGCACGGTTGTTTTCATCAAACGGCCTTAAACAGGGTTAGATACCAATCCCAGAATCCGAAACTGGTAGTTATGATACCGATTAAAATTAAAATTATTAACAGGACTTTCATCCAATCCTGGCCCTTGAGACCTCCCAATAGAAGAGGTTCATGTGATAGATAGGCCGAGGCGGCGTAGAGCTCTTCGCCCATCAAAGTGTAATCGCAGGCGGCAATGAAAAACGGAAGCTGGGCGGGTTGCGCGGTGCCGGCGATCTGGATCGATCCGGCGGCGTTGCCTGTTTCGGCCAGTAGAAGCGATTCGGCGAAAAAGGCGCCCATGTAAATATTCGTGGCGGGACGTGTGCGGGTCATCATACCGTTGACCGTAGCGGTAAAAGCGAACTGTTCACCGGCTACATACCGCACGATATCTTTATTATAGGAATCAGATTTACCTTCCTCTATATATGCCTGCTGAACAACCTCCTGTCCTGCGGCCAGCACCATCGGGTAACGCACCGGCACTACCAGCGGAGTTTCGTAACGAGCGGTGATACGGGCGACACGTCCCAGGATTGAAATACCGGCGATCGTTTCGATCTCGTCGATCTCCTGCAAGCCCGGAATGAAAAGTACGGCTTTACCCATTTCCGTCGCTCTTCCGACAGCTTCCTCGACCTCGTCGAGGCCGTTAATCTTTCTTATGAAAAGCTTTTTGCCGGATTTAGCCCATTTCGTATAGACAAGAATAACCACGGAAAAAATAACCATAAAAAGAAGAGCGTTTACTCGATCAGAACGGAACGCGGATTGTGGTTGTTCGGTCGTCTCTATAGCGGCTGAATCGATTGCGGTTATCGAATCGCTGGTTGCCGAGCCTGTACTGTCGGCAGGCTGATTGTCGGAGGCATGGGCTAAGACAGGGGATACGATTAATATTATAATGAAGATTGCTTTTCTGAACGAGCCGAACGAGGTTGTCTTATTAAAAAACACGCCTATAGATAGCGAATTTTAAAGAAAAGTCAACAGGGAACGCGTTGAGCACTACGAAATATATAAATTCACCAAGATGTAAACAGGATTTGACTCTATCGCTTAGTTCATTAATATGTAAATTGATTAGAAGTGTCAGGATTTTTTTCGATCCATTATAAAGCTGACCAACGCGGGCAAAAATATCACCGATGTTATAAAGCAGGCTATGACGCCTAGTATCAAAAGCACACTTAAGGATATAAAACCACGATACTGAGCAATTAATAGAGAACCGAAACCGGCCATGGTTGTTAGCGAGGTCAACAGTACGGCTCGTCCTGTACTTTTGAAGACGATTCTCGCCTTATCCCAGCCCTCGATTCTATAACGATGCAACAGGTGAACGCCGTCGTCTATACCTATACCGATAATCATGGGGATGCCCATTACATTGACAAGGGTGAGTTGCAGTCCGAAAAGCGACATGATACCGACCATCCAGACAGCGCCCGTAAGCAGCGGTATCAGACCGATAAAGGCCATCGAGAATCTTCGGAAGTCAGCCAGCAAGACCAGGAATACTACAACGATCGCCAGTACTCCGGCCCGGACTCCATCCTGGCCGATCAATTCCACCAATCGAATAAAAAGAGGAGGCGTTCCGGTAATCTTATCGCTGATACGTTCCATCTGCTTGTTGAACCGTTTCATGAATTCCATATCCCAGACTTGCTCCTTGTGGGTGATTGTAACCAGGAATCTATCGCCCTTTTTATTTATGAATCGATCAGTGATA
>JAZGHS010000020.1:0-29424 GCA_036481315.1 Candidatus Zixiibacteriota bacterium
CCTGCCGGTTTATCAACCGATGTTCTTTCGAGATATATGGGCCCGTCGAGGGCGGAAAGAAGCTCGCAAACCCTAATGGGGTAACCGTTGGCTTCTACGGTTCTACCCGCCGGAGAGGTTGTCGATTTCATCCCCAGAAGTGTTGTCGGGGCCATCTGGCCGCCGGTCATGCCGTAGATAGCGTTATTGATGAAGATGATGGTAATATTCTCCGAACGGGCGGCCGAATGAAGCATTTCCGCGGCCCCGATCGAGGCCAGATCACCGTCGCCCTGGTATGAGAACACCAGGCGATCTGGTAGATTCCGTTTTATGCCTGTGGCTATCGCCGGACCTCTGCCATGAGCGCCCTGGATCATATCGACATTGAAATACTCATCGGCGAAAACCGAACATCCCACCGGTCCTATGCCTATGGTTTTATCCTGAACCCCGAGTTCCATATAAACTTCGGCCACCAGACGATGAACCACTCCGTGGCCGCAACCGGGGCAGTAACGCATCGGAGCATCAGTCAAACCACAAGTCTGTTCGAATATTTTTTCCATGACTTTCTCCTTTTCCCCTTTAAGCGACTCGCCGCGACTCATCGCCGTTTAATATCTTTTTGGTGACTTCCAAAACTTCCTCGCCTGTCGGAATTCCACCGGCTGGACGTTTATGTAAATGGATAGAAGATTTTCCGTTAATCGAAAGCTGAACATCCTCGTAATACTGGCCGAGACTCATCTCCACCACCAGGAATTTATCGACTTTTTTGGCCTGGTCGGCGAATATCTGTTTGGGGAAGGGCCAGAGGCTGATCGGCCTGATAAATCCGATTTTCAAACCTTCCTTCCGACCGAGCATCATGGCCGATTCGCATATTCTGGCGGAGGTACCGTAGCCGGTGAGGATGATATCGGCGCCGTCTGTGTTCTTGGATTCGTATCTGATCTCGTTTTCGGTTATCTCTTTATATTTCTCCTCGAGACGGAAATTCCATTTTTCCATGGCCCCCGGTCGAAGATCGTACGATTTGATTACCCGTCGGTCTTTGCCATGATGACCCCTTAGCGCCCAATCGGGCCTGGGGATCGAATCCGGATCGATCGGATCGAAATCGAAAGCAATCGGTTCCATCATCTGTCCGAGAATACCGTCTGCCAAAACCATAGTGGGGATTCGATATTTAAAAGCCAACTCATAGCAAAGTTTGGGGAAATTGGCCATTTCCTCCACCGTTTTCGGAGCCAATACGATAACCCTGTAGTCACCATGCCCGCCCCCTTTTACCGATTGGAAATAATCGCCTTGAGCCGGGGCGATGTTGCCCAGTCCCGGACCGCCGCGCACTATATTCGTGAAGAAAATAGGAAGTTCCGCCGACGCACAATAGGATATTCCCTCCTGTTTGAGGCTGATTCCGGGCGACGACGACGATGTCATTACCCGAGCCCCAACAGCCGCGGCGCCGAATAGCATATTAATCGCGGATACCTCGGATTCGGCCTGAATAAACCTGCCGCCCTCCTCGGGCAACCGCCATGACATATATTCGGGAATTTCGTTTTGAGGAGTAATCGGATAGCCCGCGAAAAACCTGCAACCGGCCCTTACGGCTCCCTCGGCAATAGCCTCATTACCCTTCATCAATGTTCTTTCAGACATCTATTTGATCCTTCCTATTTATAAACCGTAATGGCCACGTCCGGACAGACAAACGCGCATAGTTTGCAACCGTTGCACAACTCCGGTTTGATCATTGTAGCAGGATAATATCCATTTGTTGAAAATGTCTTAGACAGGCCAATTACATCTTTAGGACACGCCGGAATACATAACTCGCATCCCTTGCATCTACCAGTATCAACTTCTATTTTTGGCAACGAGACCTCCTCGAATGATTCTCATTTAACGGCCAAAAAAATAACCCCCAAAACCGTTCAGGTCAAGGGGATTTTGTAATTAATTTCACAAGCAGAGAATAATACTTTTGTTTTTTCAGCCGAGAATTTAGTTTTACAACATATTGCGATACAATGAATTGCGTTAACCGTAAACTTCCTTCTGGTTACACTTACAAACGTGGACAATATTAGTTTTATACTTAATATCGCCGTTTTCAGTTTTCTGAGGGAAAACCACTTTTGTCGTAACCTTTGAAGTGCCGCAAACTTCACAATCTATCGCGTGTTTCTTTTTCGATGCCTTATCGGCAAACGATTGTCTTTTAGCCATAATACCTCCGTTGCGCCAAATATAATATCGTCAATCTACAATTGAAAGTAATATTTTTCATCTTTGGTTCCTTATTGATCAATAAAATCCCTATCTGACCCTGTAGACGACCCCGATAGCCGCTGATCGGAAGTCGATATTATCAGTAAGAACATCATTGGCGATTAAATCGACGAGAAAATGATTATAGCCCAACGATTGGGTTATTCTAAATCCGGTGAGGTAGTTTCCGGAACTATCAGGCGGGAGCTTAATAGTCGCGTATCCCCCTACAGACTGGTAGCTTACATTGACATAATCATATGGGTTCGCGGCCTCGATATATACGGTAATCGAATCGCCGGGGACGAAACTAATAATATCCGAAAGCAATTTCTTATTTGTGTTTACCGTATATTCGAAACCCGATTCTGTATGAATATTAATCGCACCTATGGGCTCTGTATAACCTCCGCTAAAAACAGCATCGGAAAGCTCGGTTAAGATCCATCCCCTTCTGTGATTATAATCGAATCCGTATTTTTCAAAATCAGCGCGAATTTGACCGACAATTTCGAAATCTTTAGAATATCTGACAGGAACGTTGTTTCCTCCGGTGGTATCGACCCCGATAATCTCAAGCGAGCCCCAGAAGTATTTTAATACACGTACAATAGCTGTTGAATTTGTCCCCGCTGGATCGCCCGGCTGGACATATCTGATATCTATGGCAATAAATAGCGAATCCCGCTCCATATCGTACCAGTATTGGCTCGGAATGACCGGCCCTACCCCAGTAAAAACGGTATCTGGAACTGTGAGATCATAAAGATCGATATCGAATTCGGCCAGCCTGTCGAAACGGATAATATTATAAATAGCGTCTTCGTTAGTTGGTTCCTCCCGTGGAGAAACGCCTGTATCCCCGCAGGATAAGATCATAAACAGAATGATAATCGAGATTGATATTTTCACCATCATTTTTTACCTACCACCTTCCTTAGCTTCGTTAGTTCGTCCCGCATCTCGGCCGCTTTTTCAAAATTCAAATCTTTGGCGGCTTTCTTCATCAACCGTTCAAGCACCCGCATTTGATCCTCATATTCGAGCCGCGATACGGCGTCGATTTCCTCGTTCGCTGTTTTTTCCGGCAAAGAGGTTTTGGCGTCGGCGAACGATGTCGCTTTGATAATCTCATCGCGTGATTTTATTATTGTCTTCGGATCGATCCCGTGCTTTCGGTTGTATTCTTCCTGTATCTTTCTTCGACGTTCGGTTTCGGACACCGCTTTTTTAATCGAATCGGTAATAACATCGGCATATAGAATAACTTCACCGGCCTTATTACGGGCGGCCCTGCCCGCGGTTTGGATTAATGATCTTGCGGACCTCAAAAAACCTTCCTTGTCGGCGTCGAGAATTGCCACCAGGGATACTTCGGGAAGATCGAGCCCCTCGCGCAAGAGGTTTATGCCCACCAGAACATCGAACTCAGCGAGCCTCAAATCGCGCAGTATCTCCACCCTGTCGATAGCGTCGATCTCCGAATGCAAATACCTGATCTTTATTCCGAGATTGCCCAGATAATCGGTCAGATCCTCTGCCATCCTTTTAGTCAAGGTGGTTACCAGAATTCTTTCCTTGCGTTCGGTAACTTTCCTGATCTGAGCGATTAGATCGTCCACCTGGGTGGCTATAGGCTTAATGGTGATGATCGGATCGATAAGACCGGTAGGCCTGATAATCTGCTCGACTATCACTCCGCCGCTTTTATCAAGCTCGTAATCCGCCGGAGTCGCCGAAACAAAAATCGTATTATTAAGACGATTTTCGAATTCCTCGAAAAACAACGGACGATTATCCAGCGCCGACGGTAGCCTGAAGCCATGTTCTACCAGGGTCTCTTTGCGGGACCTATCGCCTTTATACATTCCCCTTATCTGCGGTATCGTTTGATGGGATTCGTCGATTATAGTTAAAAAATCGGGCGGAAAAAACTCCATTAGGGTATAGGGCGGCTGACCCGGCTCCCGTCCGGAAAGATGCCTGGAGTAGTTTTCTATTCCGGAACAAAACCCGATCTCCCGCATCATCTCGATATCGTAATTCGATCTGGATTCGATCCTCTGAGCCTCGAGAAGTTTGCCGTTGTCTCGAAAATGACTCAGCCGGTCTCCGAGTTCTTCCTCAATTAAGCCGATCGCCCGAACGAGTTTATCTTCCTTGGTAACGAAATGCCTGGCCGGATAGATAGCGTGCTTTCTCTTTTCCTCGATTGTCGAACTATCTACGATATTTACAATCGAGATTTTTTCGATCTCATCGCCGAACATCTCTACTCTCACCGCATGATCATCATAGGCGGGGTGAATCTCGACAACGTCGCCCCGGACCCTGAAATGTCCTCGTCCGAATTCGATATCGTTTCGGGAATAATGGATATCTATCAGGTTCTTTAGTAATTTATCCCGCTCGATAGTCTGACCGATCTCCAGGAATACGAGCATGTTTTTATAATCTTCCGGCGACCCGAGACCGTAGATACACGATACCGAGGCCACAACAATGACATCGTCGCGTTCAAGCAGAGACGATGTCGCTCTCAGGCGGAGCCTGTCGATATCTTCGTTTACCGACGTATCTTTTTCTATAAAAGTATCGGATGACGCGATGTAAGCTTCGGGCTGATAGTAATCGTAATAGCTTATGAAAAATTCCACGGCATTCTCGGGGAAAAATCCTTTGAGCTCGCCATAAAGCTGAGCGGCAAGGGTTTTATTATGGGAGATAACCAGAGCCGGTTTGCCGTATTTAGCGATAACATTTGCCATGGTAAACGTTTTACCCGAGCCCGTAACGCCGAGAAGCGTCTGAAACCTATCTTTCCGCCGCAATCCCTCAGTCAGCTGCTTGATAGCCTCCGGTTGATCTCCCTGGGGCTTGTAATCTGATTTTAATTTAAATTCTGACATCTAAAGTAGTATAACGAAAAACAACCTAAGAGAGTTTACTTTTTTTTTGCGTTGATATGAATTAAGACAGGCTAGTCCTTTAATCCAGCGAGCACCTCTCCGACCGTATAATGAGAGCCGGTAACCAGTATTACATCGTCGGGCTTACAGAGATCCCGCGCGGCCTGATAAGCTTCGTGTACCATCGGAATAACTTTATAATTGGTATTGGATTTGGCGATTTCCTTGGCTAACATCTCGGGGTCGGCGGCTCTGTCGGTCATGGGACGGGCGAGGATAATCACCTCGGCTATCCTATCGAGTTCCTTTATCATCTTCGCGTAATCCTTGTCGGAGACGATTCCAAAGAGGGCGATAATTTTTTTATCCTCGTAAAACTCGTGAAAATACTCCCTTATCCTGGATAAAGCGGCTGGATTATGAGCCACGTCGAGGATAATTTCGGGTTTTTCCGATACTCTCTGAAGGCGGCCTTCATGCTTGATCGACCTGAAACCGGCGGCTACCGCCGTATTCGACGCTTTTATTCCGGTGGCTTCCTCCAGGTGCTCGACAGCCAGAAGCGCCGATACGGCGTTTTCAAGCTGATGACGTCCCGGAAGGGCAAGCCTCAAGTTATAATACTTATTAGAGCGGGTGAAAATATCGAGTTCGGTAGTATCGCGCGAGATATCTTTGATAATCCATTGAGTTTCGTCAAATACCGAAACAATATTGCATTTGTTCTGCTCGGAAACCTGCCTTATAACCCTGCGGGCATCGAGATTGATAGCAGCGCTAATAACCGGAACTCCGGACTTTATTATCCCCGCTTTTTCGAAAGCGATTTCGCGAATCTTTAAACCCAGCCATTTGGTGTGCTCGGTAGCTATGTTCGTAATGACAGTCACTTTCGGCTGTATGACGTTAGTCGCGTCGAGACGTCCTCCCATCCCGGTCTCGATAAGAGCGGCGTCGACTTTTTCATCCCGGAAATAAGCGAACGCCAACGCGGTAACCGTTTCGAAATAAGTAAGAGGGAGGCTTTCTATTTTTTTCAAGTTCTTGTTGATAAAATCGGTGATAAACTTTTTCTCGATAAACCGTCCGTTTATTCTGATTCTCTCCCTGAAATCAACAAGATGCGGTGAAGTATACACTCCCACTCTGTAACCCGCGGCGGCCAGGATCGATTCCATAATCGCTACGGTGGAGCCTTTGCCATTGGTTCCGGCGACGTGTACGGTCGGATACGTGTTATGGGGATTCCCGAGATGAGATAAAAATTTGGTGATATTGGAGAGGCCGAGCTTGATACCGAATTTCTCCATCTGGAGAATATAATCGAGCACCTCGCTATACGATAATTGGGATGTTTTATCTCGGAATATCATTTTCGGGAAGCATAAATTTCAAAAGTTTTACAACGGAGCTTTTCAATTGCGGACGAGATACGATCGTATCGAGAAATCCATGCTCTAAAAAGAATTCCGATGATTGAAATCCCTCGGGCAACTCGCCTCCGATAGTCTGGCTGATTACTCTGGGACCGGCAAAGCCGAGAAGGGCTTTCGGTTCAGCGATAATTATATCGCCCAACGACGCATAGGAGGCCATGACGCCGGCGGTTGTCGGATTCGTTAGAACTGAGATGAAAGGAATTTTCTTTTTATCCAGCCTGGCTAACAATGCCGATGTTTTTGCCATTTGCATAAGGGATAATATACCCTCCATCATCCGGGCGCCGCCCGAACAGTTGACTAATATAAGCGGGATATTCCTTTCGAGGGAACGCTCGATAGCTCTGGCGACCTTTTCCCCGACCACGCTTCCCATCGATCCGCCGACAAACCCGAAATCCATGACACCAAAAGATACCTCAATACCATCGATATTTCCGATTCCGGAGATTATAGCGTCGTTTCTACCGGTCTTTTTACGGGCGCTGGCTATTCGTTCGGTGTATTTTTTTGTATCCTTAAATTTCAGCGGGTCTTCCGATATCAAATCTGAATCGAACTCCTCGAAAGAATCGATATCGAGAAGCAAATCCATATAGGTGGTAGGCGGGATTCTGAAATGATAATCGCATTTGGGGCAAACCCAGTAGCTTTTGTTCAAGGACATTACCGTAAGGATCTCACCGCACGACGAACACTTCGTCCAGACGCCGTCGGGAATATCCTTCTTTTTATCGCCGGAAATACCTTTCTGTTCCCTTCGGAACCAGGCCATTAAACCTCCCTGGCCATAATTACCGCCGATTCCCGCGGATTGGTATAATAATCACGTCGCAGGCCGACTTGCTGAAACCCGAAAGATCCATACAGCGCTTTAGCCGGCTCATTGGAATCCCTGACCTCGAGAAATATCGAATCGCATTTTCTCTCATTCGCTATCGACAGTATCTGATCCATCAATTTCTTTCCTACTCCCCTTTTCCTGTAACCCTGGGCTACGGCAAAATTACCGATCTGTACCTCTCCGGCCACAATGTACAAATTTGTATAGCCGATTACAAGATTCTCGAACTCGGCCACCAAGGGAAAAGCCATGTCGTTGTTCAAATCGGTCTTAAAAGCGTTATAACTCCAGGGATCGGAGAAAATATCCCGTTCTATTTCGGAGACTTTCTCAAGATCGTTCTCAGTCATTCTTCTGAATGTGATTTTCGACATCCCTACGCTCCCTTTTTGACATACGCCGGTATCCTGATATAAACAGGCGCCGAATCGGACGGTTCAAGGGTTTGCCCGGAGGCGATCATGGCCGATCCAAGCCTGGCAACCTCACCACCGAGCGATTCGGGATTATACACGATCTCGGTCGATTTTCCAAGGTCGTTTTGCCTTTTCCTCAACGCTTCTACTCCCGGGCCTGTCACCCATATACGGTCGGCGACCGAAAGTATCTCTTCAGCCGACCCGACCGCATCCGGAATAATCTGAGTTAAGACTCCATCGCTTATAGAAAAACCTCCGTAATAAAATTCATCGCGTTTAGCGTCCTTAACCGTTAAAAATAGCTCACGGTCGCTTTTTACGCAGGCCGCCAGGGCTTTCATCGACGGGACCCCGGCCATTGGCAATCCCCTGGCCCAGCAAATTCCTTTAGCGGCGGCTAATCCTACTCGTAAGCCCGTGAATGATCCCGGGCCGATCGAGACAGCTACTCCCTCGATATCGAATAAAGTCAGCCCCGCTTCCCGCAAGGTTTCAATCATAAAGGAGTGAACAATATTCTTCTTTTTTCCCTCGGACGATCTCGATATTATCATTTTAGATCCGGTGAGAACCCCCACCGAAATAAAATCATCCGAGCTTTCTATTCCTAAAATCGTCACTAACGTAAATCTCCAACTTCCTGGAAGTCTCGTTTATAATTTCAAAATACACATCTAACGTTCTGTCTGGCAACAGGTTTTTAACCCTTTCGGCCCATTCAATAGCTACTATTCCGTCGGAATCCAAATAATCGGTCCAGCCCAGATCTTCCATTTCTCCCGCGAATTCCAGCCTGTAAAAATCTATGTGATACAGAGGGATAACGCCGGGATATTCGTTGATCAGGTTAAATGACGGGCTTTTTGCGGAAATAGCGCATCCTAATCCTGTCGCTAACCCCCTGACGAAAGAGGTTTTGCCCGCTCCGATCGCGCCATATAAAGCGATTATATCGCCGGGAGCTATCGATCGGGCAATTTCCGCGGCCAGAGACTCGGTTTCCGCTACGGATACCGTAATTTTCTCCGTTGACTTTAACATGCGATTTTAAACTTTACCGTCACTCGAATAGTTTCCGAGGGATTACTTGGGAGTTAGTACGGAAACGGGAAGAATCATCTCGTCGGGGGATATGCCGCCATGCTGGAAACTATCCCTGTATTGACGTCTATATTCTGAATATTTGGTCGGGTATACAAAATAATAATCCTCCAGAGCAATAATGTATGTCGTTGCGAGCCCCCAGATGGGAAGTTTGAGTGATTTGGGCTGTTTGATCAACCACGATTGTTTGGGATCACAGTTTAAATTATCTCCGTATTTATAACGAAGATTCGAGGAGGTATCCTTTTTACCATAAGCGACAGCTCCTCTTGTTCCGATTACAGATCCGTGATCGGTTGTAATGACAATCGCGCAATCCGTCGTAGATAGTTTTCTAAGCATCTCGAAAAGATGCGAATGCTCGAACCATGATTTAACCAGCGACCTGAAAGCGGCCTCATTGGGAGCGATTTCCTGAAGAATATCCGATTCGCTGCGGCCGTGAATCATTATATCAACAAAATTGTAAACGACTGAGAGTAGCGGAACGGACGAATACGTTTTTATTTTTTTAGCCAGATTCTGGCCCTCGTCGTAATCCAAAACTTTCACATATTTAGGTTCGCTTTTAAAATTCAGACCCTGCTTTGCGAGGTTTCGATCCAATAGTTGTCTTTCGTTTCGGTTTCTGCTTACTTCCGATAATGGATTAATCCAGGTTTCGCTCGAAAGTTCGGCAACCTTATCGGGGAATTCTCCCGCGAAAATCGCGTTACGTGAAAACGGTGTGGCCGTGGGGAGTATGGAATAATAATAACTCCGTTTAATATTGAAATAGTCGGCGAGCACTGCCTCTATCAAAATCCACTGATCGAGACGCATACAGTCTATGACAATAAAAAACGTCTGAATACCTTCTTTCAACAGCGGCACCACATGGTTCTTTACCACGTCGACGGATAACGGCGGTCCCTCGGTCGAATTAACCCAGCTTTCATAATTGTTCATTACGAATCGCCCGAACTCGGCCGAACTTTGTTTTTTAAGATCCTTAAAAGACTGTTTTAATCCCACGTCTCTAAGTCTTTCCATTTCCAAGTCGATTTCGGAAAGTTTTATATGGGTCTCCAGCCACTCTTTCCAGTTCATCTGACCTGAAAGGCGCATATTGATTTTGGAGAATTCCGAGACGAATTCGCGAGTCAGATTGCTTTCAGTTAATTTCTGTCTTTCGAGAATCTTTTTGACAGCCGACAATATCTGGCTCAAGTTAACAGGTTTGGTAAGATAATCGTCAATCTTCTTGCCTATAGCCTCGTTCATCAAATGCTCTTCTTCGGACTTGGTAACCATTATTACAGGGAGATTGGGATTTAGATCCTTTATTCCCTCGAGCGTGGAGAGTCCGTCGCGGCCGGGCATCATTTCATCCAAAAGCACAAGATCGACGCCGCCCTTATTGACAATCTCGATAGCATCGTCACCGTTGGACGCTTCCAGAATGTTATATCCTTTTTCCCTGAGGAATATTATGTGTGCCGCCAGCAAATCGATCTCGTCATCGACCCATAAAATAGTTTTTAAATCTTCTTTTTGCATGTTCACACCGGTATTTCTATGTTGAAAATTGTTTTAATGTTAGGTTCGGAATTTTTTAAATATATTTTTCCGCCATGATATTCCTCTATGATTCGTCGGGCCAGAGTCAATCCCAATCCCCAGCCCCGCTTTTTGGTGGTAAATCCCGGGGCAAAAACCTTTTTGTATTCGGATTGAGGGACTCCTCTGCCGTTATCCTCCACAGTTATCAAAACCTTTCCGCGGATATCGTCGAAATCCGTTGTGATCTTGATAAAACCGGTTCTCGGGTTCACCGCCTCAAGCGAATTCTTGACCAGGTTTTCTATAACCCAACTCATTAATTCTACATTAACTTTAACTGCGGGAATCTCGCTATAGGTCCCGGTAATAGTCAGGCCGCTCGATGGTATCCTCAATTTGAAATAGCTTACCGTTTCGTTGACAAGAGCATTGAGATCGTTTTCCTGCAGTTCGGGAATGGAGCCGATCTGACCGAACCGGGTTGCGATTCTATCGAGCCGCTTAAGGTCATTTAGCATCCTCGATGTCATATCTTCGAAATCGCTTTCTTTCTCCCCTTCTTTGATTTTTATAATTCCCTCGTTGAACTTAAGTTTCATAAGTTCGACCCAACCAATTAAAGAGGATAGGGGAGTTCCAAGCTGATGAGCGGTTTCCTTGGCCATACCCACCCAGATAGACCGTTGCTCGGAATGTTGAATATGCCGGATACCGACGAAGGCTACCAGTATAAATACACCAACTACCGATATTTCGATAACGGGTATCAGTTGGAGTTTTTTAATCAGACGCGAATCCCCGTAATGGAGTATGCTAATTACCTCGCCTCCTGACGTTATCTCGATGGGCGGATTCTGTAGATCGAAATCCTCGATGTTTTCATAAAGCCTGGCTCTGGCTTTAAGCGTCGTATCGACGGGATTCATATCGCTGGTCCACGCTGCAGGCTCGCCGTACTTGTCTGTGACAATAATTGGGAAATTGACCTTGGTGATAATATTCTCGAATATGAAATCGATTACCTCGGGGTCGGTTGCCTCGCTGGCTCCGTACTGAATCAGGCGGGCATAAGCGTGGCTGATTCTGGCCGAATCCTCCCGCAAACCGGTTACAATACTCTGATTGAAATAGATAAAAAGACTGATAACCGCGATCATCCCCAGAAGCAAAAACGCTTTGAAGAACCGCGAATAACCTACGTATGCGGCCTCTGTTTTCTTCAATGGCATTTTATCCTTTAATCACCTCAAGACCGCCCAGATACGGCTTGAGGGCGTCAGGCACCGTAACGTGACCATCTTTTGTTTGATAATTCTCCAATATAGCGACAACCGTTCTGGGAAGAGCCAAACCAGAGCCGTTTAACGTGTGCGGGAAAATCGGTTTTGCTCCCTTTTCGGGTCTGTATCTCATATTCATTCTACGAGCCTGAAAATCCTCGAAATTGGAGCAGGAGGAGACCTCGAGCCAGGTATCCATTCCGGGCGCGAAAACCTCGATATCGTAGCATTTCGCCGCCGCGAAAGACAGGTCTCCGGTGCATAAAACGCTGACCCTGTAAGGTATCTCAAGCAGACGCAATACCGTCTCGGCGTTATCCAATAGCGATTCCAACTCATCGTAAGAAGTTTCCGGTTCGACTATTTTAACCATTTCAACTTTGTGAAACTGATGAACCCTTACAATTCCACGTGTCTCTTTTCCATAAGATCCCGCTTCCCTTCGAAAACACGGCGAAAACGCGCAGATTTTTTTGGGAATTGATTCTGGTTGAAGTATCTCGCCGGCGTAAAAATTTGTCAAGGAAACCTCGGCAGTTGGGATCAGATAGAAATTATCGCCTTCAATTTTATACATATCGTCTTTTAACTTTGGTATCTGTCCGGTCCCTCGCATGGCGTCCTCGCCTACCATATAAGGAATCATCGTTTCAGTATATCCATGTTTTGTGGTGTGAAGATCGAGCATGAAATTTACCAAGGCTCTTTCGAGACGCGCTCCCGGACCAGTAAGAAAATAGAAACCAGACCCGCTAACTTTAGCGCCACGTTGAATATCAAGACCTCCGATCAGCTCTCCGACCTCCCAATGAGGTCTGGGTTTAAAGTCGAAAGTTCTTCGATCTCCGCATTGTTTGATTTCCTTATTTTCTTCTTCTGTATGGCCTACCGGAACCGATTCATGGGGAATATTGGGAAGCCAGAGAAGAATCTCGTGAATTTTATTTTCAATATCCTTCAAATCATTGTCGAGTCCGGCTATTTTTTCGCCTACCCCCTTCATCCTGGCTATAATTTCGGAAGCGTCGCCACCCGATTTCTTGACCTTTGCAACCTCGGCCGATGTGGTGTTTTTTACGGCTTTTAGCTTTTCAACATCTCCGATAATTACACGGCGTTGGCCGTCTAATTTCAAAAACCCGTCAATATCGCCTTTCTCACCCTTATCCTCGATAGCCTTTTTGACAAGGTCCGGGTTTTCCCTAATGATTTTAACGTCAAGCATGACCGGTTATTCTCCCGTTTGTATTTTCCCGAATATCTGTTTTATCATCATCCTCAGATCCCCGAATAATGACGTTTTTTCCAAGTACATCAAATCGAGCGTGAATCTATCATTATCGTCATTCACTGTGTATCCTGGCCCGAAAATTCCAGGCTTCATCAGGAATTTACGCCAGTACCCCGGTATAGAATACTTAAGCCTCTTATACTCTTCACTGGAATTGATCGTTACACCATAAATATTCAATTTGCCTTTGAGAATTGCCAGAAGCACCCAGGGATTCGCGATCCCTAATGGTTTATCATTTCCTTTGAACCTTTTTATTTTCATTTCTTTTTCATGCTGGTTCATAATATGTATATCGTCCGAAATAGCTTCGTTTTTCATTTTAAGCGAAAATAACTTAATGATCCAATAGGGTGAAAACAGAATAATCAAAATCGAGGAGAGTAAGGCGTTTACAAGTCGATTAAATATCATCAGGAAAAGCTTCCTATGCCTGATTGAAATGATATCCAGATCCTTATTTACGGTGGAATATCTTTTCAAGCCGGTCAGGTTCTTTTTCAAATCCGAGGTAATCAGGAATATCGTCTCCATAAAATATGGATATTTGAAGATCTCCCTCAGATCGCTATAATCGGAATCATCGATGTCCAGTATAATTCTCGCTGTTTTTGTGTTCTTCAATATCACATTTAGTTCAGAAATATCACCTAACCATTCAAGGTTCTCCTCGGTACGAATCCCGGTATAGCCGAGCACGTTATAAAACGAACCTGATAACGATATTGTCAGATTTGTCTTTTTTGAGATCGAGGGTCTGAGTAATACGGTATTCAGGGCACCGGCTTCGGAGTGCAAGTATCTCGACGAAATCTGATAAATTACAGCCTTTAATATCGATAATATTAAAAACAATAATGTGATAAATATCGAGATCGATGTCAGCGATATCTGGAAGCCCTCGCCGGGCTTGAAATTTAGTATCAAGAAAATAGTCGTACCAGTAAGGATGCTTTTCACTAAAATAAACAGCCTCGATCTCAAGGGCATTTCAAAATGAATCTCATAGAGCCCGAAAACAGCGAACAGGAATATCCAGAATAAACTTATCCAGACCATTGGGGCAAGAAGGAACGCGAACGGGATGTGATCTGATTTGCCCAAGATGCCGATTTCGTATTTGAAAATATAAAACATCATAAGCGAAATATTGATTGCGATCAGATCGATAATACCGGCTACAATTCGTTTTGCGAGGAAAAGGAAGTTCCTGTAGAGGTGAGCCCCGATAAACGCCATTGTAAAAGCGAAGAATATGATAATTAGTGAATAAAACGGGGAATCCTGTCTTAAGAACAAAATAACAGCTAAGCAAACGAGAATTATATTTATAAAATGAATTACAAATACGGTTTTTCGTTTTGTAAACCCCATAACGTTCATCTTATGTGAGGAATGATCGGTTCCGCCGATATATAGTTTCCTGCCTTCTTTCAATCGGGAGATGGTAACGAATAAAAGATCGAAAAATGGATATGAAACAACAAGCATCGGAATAAGCGCCGATATCATATCTTTCGATGAGTTCAGATGTACTAATCCCAGGCTGGCTAAGAGAAATCCCAAAAATAAACTTCCGGCATCTCCGAGAAATATCGAAGCCCTGGCGAGGTTATATCGGAGAAATCCGAGCGTCGCGCCAGCTGTGGCGAAACTAACCGCCGCGTATAATGGCATCTCTTTGAAAAGGAATAATATTCCGAATCCTACCGCCGCAATCATAGAAATACCGGAGCATAATCCATCCATATTATCCAGAAAATTCAGAGCGTTCTCAAGCGACATTATCCAGAGAATCATAACTGCCAGTTGTACATGTGTAGCAAGGTAGGGAGAGGTGATATTTAAAAACACCAGGAATATAAACGCCGAAATGCCCTGCCCTAACAATTTTGTGAGATAGTCGAGATCCAGAAAATCGTCCATAACGCCGATTATCACCAGGAGCGTACCTCCGGCGATGATGCCAACAACCGTGCCCGAAATATCCTGATCAAAAAATACCGATATGAAAACCATAGTCGAAATGAAAGCGAGATATATTCCGATACCGCCACCCAGGGGGACCGGAGAAAAATGTACTTTTCGAGCCGAGGGTATATCCACAAAACCGACTTTAATGGCAATTCGCTTTAGAAACGGAATGGCCCCCAAAACTATTAGCAATGGGAATAGAAACGAAACCAAGTATAATGATATCAAAGAATTCATTGTTTGAAATACTCTATTATTTCCTTAATCGTCTGTTCGAGATTATATTTAGGCTTAAATCCCGTGGCTTCACTGACTTTGGTAATATCGGGCATTCTCTGGCTCATATCCTCGAATCCCTCTTCGTAGGCTTTGTCATACGGTATAAATTGAATTTCCGAATCCGAGCCGCACAGTTTTCTGGTTTTTTCCGCGAGGTCCTTAATGGAAATAAGCTCATCGGTACCGATATTAAATACGTGGCCTTCCGCTTCCTTTCTTTCGGATAGTTCGACCATGGCCCAAACGATATCTTTTACATTGGCAAAACATCGAGTTTGTTCCCCATCGCCGAATACGGTAATCGAATGACCTAGCAATGCTTGCCTGACGAATGTGGGAACCACCATACCGTATCTCCCGGTCTGACGTGGCCCAATGGTATTGAAAAGTCTCACTATCGTTATGGGAAGTTTTTTTTCATGGAAATATGCAAGCCCCAGAAACTCGTCGATCGCCTTGGAACAAGCGTAGCTCCAGCGGGATTTGGTTGTGGGCCCGTACACCGAATCGTCAGTTTCTTTAAATGGTATTTCGTTATTCTTACCGTAAACCTCGGAAGTGGATGCCACGATAATTTTCTTTTTGTGTTTATTGGCGTATTTATAAAGAACCTCGGTGCCCATAATATTCGTTTCTATCGTCTCAACCGGGCGTTCGATTATAAGCTTAACCCCGACCGCCGCTGCGAGATGAAATATACGCTGACATTTTTCTGTCAGTCTGTCCATCAGGGGTTCATCCAATATATCCCCGGTTATAAACTCAAATTTCGAATTTCCCTTAAGATGGTTGATATTTTCGAGTTTTCCGGTCGATAGATTATCGACCGCTGTTACGGAATAACCTCTGTTAAGCAATTCCTCGGCGAGAAACGATCCCACGAACCCCGCACCGCCGGTAATAAGCATCGAATTATTCAATTTCAACTCCTGTTTATCAACTTAACTGCCATTAGCAAATTATCTGCCCGGTAATCGGGCGAGACATCCGATGGACCGCCATCCTCGCCGGCATACCCGGTATTAAGTAAAATGGTCTTTGCTCCCGCCGTTCGTCCCGCCATAATATCGGTAGATTTATCCCCGATAAGCCAGCTATTTTTTATATCGATTTCAAATTCCTCGGCGGCCTGAGTAATCATACCTATTCCGGGTTTCCTGCATTCACAATTATCATCGGGAAGATGAGGACAGAAATACCACCCGTCGATCTCGATATCATGTCCTGCGAGTATTCCAGCCAGATACTTGTTAAACTCCCCGACATCTTCGGCGGAAAAATACCCTCGGCCCACTCCAGACTGATTGGACACTATTATTTTTCTAAATTTCAGGTCAAGTGTTTTTAACGCTTCCGCTGTATCAGCGAACAGTTCGATCTCATCGACATTTATCTGATAGTTTTTATCTCTAATTAATACGCCATCCCTATCGAAGAATACTACCGGCCTCTTCTCTTCCGATTCCGTCATAATTAACCCTAATAGTCAAACCCGAAAACATCGGCAACGCTGGAAAATTCAAAATCTGAAAGGAGTTTATCGAGTTTTTTTAGAGTTGATCCTAACCGATGGTAATGCGTAAGATGAATTCTCAGAGGCATTTTGGTTTTCGGCGGATCGGAGTCGATCTCCCAGGGATGGATATAAAAAATACCCGGTTGTTTCATTTTATTTACCTGCTTGAAACCCCATTTCGTTACAGCGTAAGGCCAGACCCTAAAATAAGCGCCGCCTCCCACCGGTAAATTTACTCCGAGAAGACGTCCAGTGGTTACCGGTAGTTCGTCAATCTGCCGCCCCGAATCAGCGGAAATCATATGACGGAATCTATCGCTTTTAACAAATCCATGTCTGTAATTCAGAATCGGGAACATACTCGAATCATACTTATACCCGTTATCCAGAAGAATATCAAATGCCCAGTAAGATCCATCTATGATCGAAAATATCGGGGCGCGAAAACCGATAGGATGTTTGCCTGTGATCGACATTATAGCGTCGTTAGTCCGCACGATCTCCTCGTTGAACTCTTCCGGTTTGAGTTTATACACCTGGTTATGACCGTATCCGTGAGATCCTATTTCGTGTCCGGCTTTATGAATTATCTCCACCAATCGCGGTTGTTTTTCGGCCACATACCCGAGCACGAAAAAGGTCGCTTTTGTATTATGTTTATCAAGCAACTGTAACAGTTGATCGCAGTAATGATCGATTCGCGTCTTAAATTTGTGCCAACTATCGACCTTATATATTTCACACCCCTGATACCAATCCTCGAAATCAATTGTAAACGCGTTAATCATTTCATCATTTCCGCGTAAAGATCCTGCATGGCGTGTAGATTGTCTTCCCACTTGTAATTATTTTCAACGAACTTACGGCCGGCCTTTCCCATTTTGGACCTTAGATTCGGGTCGTTTATCAATTTTTCCAACGCCTTTGCCAGCTCCGAGACGTTCTTCCTTTGTACCAAAAAACCGGTTTTACCGTCAACCACCACTTCCGGTACCCCGCCAACTTCGGAAACTACTACCGGTAACCCAGTCGACGAGGCCTCAATCGCCGCTACTCCAAAACTTTCGCCATCGGAGATCGAGGGCATCGCGAAGATGTCAATTCGCGAAAAATAATCCTGTAACTTTTTGTGGTCAATAAAACCCTCAAACTTCACCAGATCGGAAATCCGCAGCTCGTCCACCATCCTTACGTATTCCTCTTTGTATTTACCCTTGCCCGCGATAGATAACCGTATATTTTTATATGAAACACTTAACTCCTTAAAAGCCTTAAGTAAGATGTCGATTCCATATTTTGGCCAGAGAGATTTAGCTATGCCGATTTCAACAATATCTCGAGCGGGACGTTCCGAAAAGCGAAACTGGTTTATATCTATGCCAAACGCTATGATTCGAATATTCTCAATATCGGGATTCAACATTTTTACTGCTTTTACGAGAAAGTGGCTCGTGGCCGTAATACAATCGGCTTTTTTCAAGGCTCTCCGCACGAATAACTTGAACACAAAGTTCTCGTATGGAAAAACAATAACGTCATTTCCCCATACAGACAATATTTTGCGTGGATGAGTGACGAAACTTGCCAGAAATCCGTAACTGGAAGCGTAATGCGCATGAAAGATATCCGGATTAATCTTAGCTACCAATTTTTTGAGCTTGGAGATTTTAGACAGGTAGGATAATTTTCCCCGGGCGTTTAAAGATATCCCTCCGATATCGTATTTGTCTTCCTTAATCAAAGTTATCAAGTCTACTTTATTTCCGAGATTTCGAAGCCCCTGAACCCATCGCCGGGCGTGAATCGATCTCTCATCGGAGAACATGCAAATATGATATTTATCGCCCGATAGATCGGTCATGCCCTTCCTCGATTTTACTAAAAAAGATCCTTCAACTTTTCTATCATTTCAGCCGCCGCAGGTCTTAATAAGTTCTCCACACAGTCGAAAGCGGAAGTATCAAAAGTGCCATCCATTTCGAAATCGTATCCGCGGACTTTTATCCATCCCGATTCCACAAACTCGATCCATTCTGTTTCCGGACGAGGAAGTATAACGCCTTTCCCGAGGAAAACGGCTTCTCTCTGTACTCCCCCCGAATCGGTTACGACATATTCGCAGGATTTCAATAAAGAGAGAATGTCCAGATAGCCAACCGGCTCGATCGCAAGGATGTTATCGGTTATCAAATTTCTCATATCGAACCTATCAATCATCTTCGAAGTTCTAGGGTGAAGAGGGAGGATAATCGGTAATGACGATAAAGAGAGAGACCGAAGAATGCTCGAAAGATTATCCGGGTTATCGACCGCTTCGGCCCTGTGAAGAGTAGCGAGGATGAACCTATCGGGTAAATCCATGCCGATCGATGGTTTTTGCGGAATATTTTTCTCGAATATTCTGAGGCAATCGTAGATGATATCGCCCGTATCGTAAAGATTACCCACCTTGCCCTCTTTCTTTAGATTCTCCACCGCCGATTGTGTGGGGCAAAGAAAACAATCCGCGATCGAGTCGGTCACGACCCGATTTATCTGCTCGGGAAGGTTTTTGTCCTTTGATCTTACGCCGGCTTCGACATGAACGATAGGAATATTGAGTTTCGCCGAAACCACAGCTCCCGCAAGGGTGGAGTTGGTATCCCCGACGACCACGCTGAAATCCGGTTTTTCAAAGGCCAGAACCGATTCCAATCCCTCGATCATTTTGGCTGTCTGCCGACCGCTCGATCCGCCTGTTGTGTTAAGATGATAATCCGGCGTTGGCAATTTAAGCTCATCGAAAAACAATTCGGACATAGAAAAATCGAAATGCTGACCGGTATGAATCAAAACCGTCTTATAAAAACGACCCAGTTCCAATATCAAAGGGGCGGATTTAATAAATTGCGGCCTGGCTCCTACAATTAATGCCGCTTTTTTCATTTTTTCTTGTAAAATTCCTTTATACTGTCGACAACGTATTCCTGCTCCAGTTCAGTTAATTCAGGAAATATCGGCAGGGATATCACTTTTTCGGCCAGGTTCTCGGCTATCGGAATATCGCCTTTTTTATACCCAAGCTCCGCATAACATTCCTGCAAATGCAAAGGCAAAGGATAATATGTATCAAGCCCGATTTCCCGTTGTTTCAGAAACGCCTTCAGACCCTCGCGGTTCTCGACTATAAGAGTATATTGATGGTAAATATGATAATTATAGTCCTGTACGTACGGTGTTTTGATCTGCTTTAAATCATTCAGCATTTCGTTATATACCGCCGCTTTCGCTCTCCTGGCCTCATGCCATGACGGTAGATACTTTAGCTTTATCCTCAGGACGGCGGCCTGGATCGTATCGAGCCTGCTGTTATAACCGACTATCGAATGAAAATATTTCGGTTTAGCACCGTGAACACGCAACCGCCTGAGAAGATCGGCAAGATCGTCATCATTGGCGCAAATAAAACCGCCATCGCCATAAGCCCCGAGATTTTTACTCGGAAAAAACGAATAGCAGGCAGTCCTCCCGAAAGACCCGGCTTTCCTATTCTTATATTTAGCTCCGATAGCCTGAGCAGCGTCCTCTATCACGGGGATTCCCCGGTCATCGGCCAATTTACATATCTCGTCCATTTCGGCGATTTGACCGTAAAGATGAACAGGTATAATAGCCTTTGTCTTATCCGTTATCGACGATTCGATCTTTTCTACATCGATATTAAACGTTTTAGGATCGATATCCGCAAACACAGGTTTCGCCCCGAGCCTGCTGATCACGCCGGCGGTGGCGAAAAAAGTAAAAGTCGACGTAATAACCTCGTCACCCGGACCGACTCCTAATGCCCTCAACGATAATAAAAGAGCGTCGGTACCGGAGGCCACACCTATCCCATGTTTCGCGCCGCAATACTCGGCGAGTTCGGGCTCCAATTCTTTAACTTCCGGCCCCATTATGAACATGCCATGATCGAGAACGTTTTGTATCGCCTCATTTATTTCGTCTTTAATCGATTTATATTGCCTTGATAAGTCCAGAAGGGGAACTTTCATACCTCAACACCTCACCAATCTTGATTTTCAAGTAACTGCTCGGAAGGAACGTCCCTGAATTCTTTACCGGGGACACCGGCGACAATTTTCCGCGGTTCGGCGTCTTTTGTGAGCAATGCCCCGGCCGCGATTAAAGCGTCCTCCCCTATCGTTTTTCCAGGCAGAATTACGGCCCCGACCCCAATACGCGCTCCCTTTTTTACGGTTATGCCCTTGAAATGTTTAAATCTCTCCTCAGTTCGCCCCACGAAATTATCATTAGATGTAGCTACGCAGGGGGCGATAAACACCCGATCCCCGATCTCCGAGTAAGCGGTTACGTATACGTTGGTCTCGAGCTTGCAGTATGATCCGATTTTGCAGAAATTCTCAACCGCTACTCCCCGTCCGATAATTGTGTAATCCCCTATTTCGACATTCTCTCTAACCGTAGCCAGGTCGGCGATCAACACCCGCTTACCAAGCCGCGCGCCGCGGTAAATCACCGTAGATGTCCCGATTATACAGTCATCAGAGATTATCAATACCGGAAGTTCCTGGTCTTTGGTGGTAGCCGAATTGGCCGCTTTCATGGGAAATTTACCCAATACTGTGTTGTCATCGATTCTGATATTCGAACCGATTATCGTACCCTGATGAATTATAACTCCGCAACCTATCACACATCCATCGCCTATGGAAACGTCGGGACCTATAAAGCTATTGTATCCCACCGAGACGTTTTCACCGATCTCGGCCGATTTATCCTTATAAAAGCTCATACTGCCTCACGTTTGATTTGCTCGATATCAATGGGAGCCCCCCCGTTTTCCATAGATTTTTGAGCGGCCGTTAAAACACTCAAAACCATCAAACCGTCATAACCGTCAGAACGGGGTTGTGTACGGTTCTTGACAGCCTGAATAAAATGATCGCACTCGGCCTGGAGAGGTTCTTTGGAATTCACCCTGGGGATGACTATATCCCCTGCTCTCAGGCTCATGTATTCTCCGTATGTGGCGTAATCTCTTTTCATCTCCACGCCCTTATCGTATAGACGTATCTTCTCTGAACTCTGAGTATCGTCGAAAACCGCCATCATCTTCGAGCCTACTACCGTCAGTTTTCTCTCTTTATGAGGATCAAGCCAGCTTACATGAATATGCGCCATGATACCATCGGCGAAATGTATGGTCATGAAAGAAACATCCTCGATCTTTTCCTGAAGGTATGACGCTCCGGCGGCCGTAACTCTTATCGGCGCGTCTCCCAGTAAAAACATGATCATCGAAATATCGTGAGGCGCGAAGCTCCAGAGAGAATTTTCAATATCTCGTACCTTCCCCAGATTTACTCTTGAAGAGTAGAGATAATAAACGCGGCCGAGTTTGTCATTTTCGATATATTCTTTGAGTTTTAGAGTGGCCGGATGATATTCCATAATATGCCCGACCATCAGAATTCTGTCCTTTTCGCGGGCCATTGACACCAACTTTCGCCCGTCCTCTATATTTAGCACTAACGGTTTTTCGACAAATACATCTTTACCGGCTTTCATTGCACTGGAGGCTAACTCAAAATGCGAGGCGGGGGGAGTGGCGATTACCACCGCGTCGATATCAGGATCGGAGATGACCTCCTCGACATTTTTAGTCCAGACAACGCCCGGAAACGAGCTGCTCATGGCCGAAAGACGAGTAGAATCCGAATCACAGCCTATTTTCACCTTTACGTCGGATAGATTATAAAAGGTTCTTAAAAGGTTTCTTCCCCAAGCTCCCAACCCGATTTGACCGAGCTTAACCGGCATCCGAACCTCTTTTCCTACTGAATATCGATCTGATCCAGTACAAATCCTCGTTGAGAACGTTTGTGAATCCCTGAATTTTATGATAAAGATCCGAGTTCTTCTTCTTTTCTCTCAACGTAAATTCATATATAATTACAAAGAAAAGCGTTAATCCAAAACTCAAAATGCCGCCCAGGACTGAGGATGACACTCTAAAAGGACCGCTCTTTTTCTCGGGCGGTCTCGCGGCATCAAGAACCTGAACCGTGGGAGTATCCCTCAATTCCTGTATTTTTGCCTGTTCGTATTGCTGTTTTAAAAGTTGGAATATAGTCTCTTGTATTTTTAATTCCCTTAGCAATCTGGCGTATTGCAATCCCAGTTCCGGAGCATCGGTCATTGATACATTCAAAATCGACGAATCCTGCATAGCGGAATCGCCTTTTTCGAGTTTCAACAACTGCATCTTGATCTGCTCAATTTTAAATTCCTGATTTTTAAACCTGGCGTTATTGGGGGAAAGAGATTTTTTCATGACCCCGAGTTCGATTTCGGAGAGGATCAACTGGCCTCTTAAATCCGCGATGGCATTTATCGACGCTTTAATTTGTTCATCGAGGGCTATAGCGTTATGCCCCAATTGAAACGCTTTGAACTCCTCCTCGGCAAGCGTTAAATCCCTCACGGATTCCTCGAGCCGTTCCTCAATAAACTCCCGCATCGCCCTGGCTTTGGAAACGAGGTTCTCGCGATTTATTCGGTTAAGTTCCTCGATGAAGCAATTGGCGACATCTGCGGCCCGGAGCGGATCGGTATCCTCGTACGAAAGAACGATCATCCCTTCCGGCGTTACAATTATGGACGTATTATCGTGAAGTTTTAAAAGCGCGTCTATGTCAAGTTTGGCTTCGTAAATTTCTTTTAGGTTATTTTTTTCTAGAACAGCCATGGAAACGGCATTACTTCTTAAAATCGCGGCGTAAAGATCCGACGGAGTAGCCATGCCGGGTAAAGATAGCCCACTCCCCCCCAATAAAGATGAAATCCCCGAAGGCAACATTGCCGCGGCCATGCCCATACCGCCCATATCTTTCTCAGGAGGCATTATAGAAGTTGTGGCCATGTATCGATTTGGGAACAACAGCAAAACCGCCAGCGTTAGTACAGTGGCCAGAAAAGAATTTATTATTAACAGTCTGCGCCAGCGAACGATTATCTCAATAAAAGCCCAGATGAAAGAATTGCCGTTATTATCTTTGTTTTTTTCATCGGTCATTTCGTCGCCTGCTCAATTACAAGATAAACGGTGGCCAGATTTCCCACGAAAATAAGGGTATCCTTTATTAAACTCCAATATTCGCGTTTCTTGCGTTCGGGGATCCAAATAGTATCGCCGGGCTCGAGACCGCTACCTTTTTTAGCTTTTTTCCATTCGCCGGTGATCCCCTTAATGATAGTGACTTTTCCTTTGTTCGCCCTATCGGAAAAACCGCCGGCGCCGGTCAGATAAAACCGATAATCCACATCGACTTTATATTGCTGAATGCCAGGATTAGCAACCTCGCCAATAACGTTGATTACCTTGCTTTTTCGCGGCACGTTTATGACATCTCCGTTCCTTAGAATAAAATCTTTCTCGGTATTAGCATCCTCGAAAAGCGCTCCAAAATCCACCGCCACTCTACCGGGTTTGCTTCTCGATTTAGTTTTGAAGTAGTCGTATTCGCTCTCAAGCATATCGGCGACATTCATTTTTCGCAACCGCTCGAATTCCGGATCTACCACCTCCTCGGCCGAAACCCTGGTCAACTCGGCTTCCTCGAGGGAGGCTGACAGCGCAAATCCACCGGCCATAGCCACAATATCGGAGAGCTGGGTGGAATCTTTCCGGATCGGGTAAAAACCGGGAAATTTAAACTCGCCTCTCAATTCTACCTGGTGTTTCTCGTGATAGTCACTTTCCGCCTTTATATAAACGCGATCGTCCGGATACAAAGCAATATTCCAATCGTCGGATCGTAAGTCCAATACAATTTCGTATGTTTGTTTATTATCTGGTTTGAACCTGACAACCGAGACCATTCCGGAGTCAACGTTAACCGTCAGGCCATGCGCGATTTCAATAAGATCGGATAGAGAGTCGTTCGAAGCATATTCAAAATATCCGGGATTTTTCACCGCTCCGAATATCCCGTACAAATTTATTGTATTTTCGCGGACGGGGACGAAGATCCTGTCGCCATCCATAAGAGTAGGATCGTACTGCGTACTACCTGTAATCTCGAAGCGAAGAATATCCGCCCTGAGAGTATCGCCCCCCTTACGGTAAATTCGGATATTTCTTTTCGACGATAAGACTTTTCCGGAATAAATCAGCCGGCTACCTCTTCCATAATTAAAATTATCTCTGTCGGTTTCTAAAAAGCCGCCGGCCTTCCCAATTAGCTCCGATACCCGGGTAACGGCCGTGGCGGAATATGCCCCCGGCGAAATTACGGCTCCGCCTATATATACTTTGAATTTTCTCAAATCAACCAGCGACGTTATCGTTTCCACGTTCCGGAATCGTTTTAGTATCCGCGAGGAAATCCTCTTTCCTGCCCTCTCCAATGTTAGACCAGCTACCGAAATAGGCCCTATCTCCGGGATTAACAATACGCCTTCCGGCGATACCGGAATACTATATTGGCCCTGGAAATTACCCCAGGTAAAAATCGAGAGGATATCGCCTGGCCCCAAAATATAATTTTTCGGATCGATCTTGTCTTCCAAAAGGATCTTTCCGGATTCCATTTGAGGTAATATAGATATGGTCTGCGACGCTCCTTCGGCTCCGGTACTTTTAGCTTCTGTTTTATCCTTTTGAGCGAATGAAATAGCGTAAAACGCCACGATAATTACCGGGACAATTAGAACAGTGCGCGTTATATACATTTGTGTAAACTTGTTATTTAAGTTTTTCATCTATCGGGAGCACCCTCCAACAAAGCTCATTTATTCTCCAATTTCGAGATCAAGTACTAATCTTTAGCTTTTATCCCGGCGCTCCTCCTTGCAACAAGTTTGTCAATATAAACTTATATCCACAAAGGTCAAGAAAAATAATAGCCCATTTTCCTTTCGTCCAGAGCGCTCTTGAAAAGCGTCCATTTTTCTATTTTTGCCAGCTTTTAATCAATTTCACATATTTTTTTATCATTTCTTTTGCTTCCGATGTTGATTTGGCCTCGGCCTGAATGAAAAATTGAGCCTTATTCCGATCCGGCCGTACCAAAACTCGTCCGCCGTTTTCCGCAAACCTTGCGCCGTCTACCAAAATACGCTCTTTTTTCTCCGTATAATCCATTAATGATCTCATTACCTGCCCCTTTTTGCCCCAGGAACAGGCAACTTCTCTTGTTGCCATGCGAAATTTATCCCACGAGCCGGTAATACTCCCGATCTTAACGCCTTCTTTTACCAAGAGCTCGAAAATTTTGACCGTAGCGAACATTGCGTCAACCCCAAGTTGGAATCCTGGGAAGATGAATCCTCCTCTTGTACCGCTTACAAATACGGAATCTCCCGATGCCGCCGCCTCCATCATAGCCTGATGCTCGCTCGGAATCCAGCGAAGTTTGCACCTATGTTTTTCTGCCACGGCGGTAATTCCCATCGACCCCGACACCGGTATAGCGATCATCCTTGGTTTGGATATTTTACAATACAATTGGGTCACCTTTAACAGCGCTTTTTGATGATCTATCGCTTCTCCTTTCTCGTTTACGATAATTATCTTCTCGGCAGCGGAATTTAACAGGATACCGATATCGGCGTTAAGCGATTTAACGATAGAACCCAATTGCTTTACCGCCTCACGCCCACGCCGCGTAAAATAAAGCGCTTGCTTGGGGTCAACATACGAGTTCAACGCGACCGAATCGATTCCGACAGCGCCGAGAATACCGGGGAGGATCTCCGACGCCCCGCTGAAACCATAGTCTATCACGGCCTTAAATTTGGAGTCTTTGAAAATCCCGGAATCGATATGAGCCAGAAAAGATTCGCGGTACGCCTCGAAAACGCGTTGAGGGTAATCCAGATTCCCGGTTTCCTCTACAGAAGCCCTTCGGAAATCCTCTCTGAAAAACAACCTCTCGATACTTTTCGACTTACCGGAGGGAAGGTCCCATCCATTAATATCGAAAAAGATAATATCCATATTATCATTACCATCGGGATTAAGCCTTACATGAGTCCCCCCGGCCATACGCCCGCTTTTTAAAACCTGACGCATTACCGGAATGGGAATGGTCCTCAAGTCGGCGACATTTACCCCGGCCGACAGCAATCCGCTGATAATGGCTCGATTGATCATCCTCGAGATATCCGACGATCCCCTGCAAACGGCGACAGTCGTGCCACTTCCTACAATGGCTCCGTAAGCAGCCCCGAGCTTTGCGGCGAACTCCGGTGTAATCTCGGCGTTACCGATACCGGTAACCTTGGCGTCAGCAAACAGCTCCCGACTCCAGCTTTCGCCCCAGATCAAACTCGATGTTAATGTCGCCCCGGATTCAACCTCTTTATTCGGCCAGATCTTTACATTGCTTTTGATCCAGGCTCCTTCGCCGATACTGCTTTTATCCGAGACGACGCATTCCTCATCTATTATGGCATTCTCGCCAACATAACTATTACTGCAGAGAATCGATTCGGTGGCGGTTACTCTTGGTCCCACAGAGACATTATTCCAGCCCGTTATCCGGTTCAGTTGCGCCTCGCGGCCGATAATGGAATCATCGCCGATAACGCTGTTGGAGATACGCGCCCTGGGACCTATTTTGACATTTTCGCCAAGCACAACGGTTCCTGAAAACTCAGCCCCGTGGGCAATATAAGTATTTTCCCCGACGTAAACATCGGCGCCCGTCATGTTGGTTTTCCTACCCGGGATTTTCACACTGACTTTGCCGCCAAGGAGATCTTGATGAGCAAGGTAGTATTCCTCAATGTTTCCGATATCTTTCCAGTAACCGTCCGCCACATAGCCATACAGCTTACTCTTGTTTCGAAGCATCTTGGGAAATAGATCTTTGGAAAAATCATACTCTGTCTTCGGGGCAATGAGTTCGAGGGCGGCAGGCTCTAGAATGTAAATGCCGGTATTTATGGTATCGGAAAACACCTGCCCCCAACTCGGCTTTTCGAGGAATCTGGTAATCTTACCGGATTTAGCGGTAATTACGATACCATAAGCCAACGGATTTTCGACCCGGGTCAATACAATGGTCGATAGAGCTTTTTTCTTTTCATGGAAAGTAATGGCCTCGCTCAGATCGAAATCGGTTAATACGTCGCCGGAAATAATTATAAAGGGAGAATCGAGATATTCTTCTGCGTTTTTTACCGCTCCTGCGGTTCCGAAATCGGCTTCGGCGGTCACATATTTGATGTTGACACCCCATTTCGATCCGTTTTTAAAATACGATTTGATCTGCTCGGATTGAAAATAGAGAATGGCTACAATTTCTTTAATACCATGTTTTTTCAGAAGCCTGACTATATACTCCATGACCGGTTTTCCGGCTATGGGAACCATCGGTTTGGGCCTGTTGGTCGTCAACGGCCTCAGCCTCGTTCCAAAGCCGCCGGCCATAATAACTGCTTTCATTCTCTTCCCTCCACACCATAAATCTTACGCCAAAACCACTCCACTGACAACATTATTCTCTACTCCCGCAGCATCCTGACATATCTTACCGGTACGGCGTTCGGAATTTTGCTGTCAGGGTCCCAGATACCCTCATCTCCGTCGGGAACGAACCCCAAGGATCTATATAACCTCAATGCCCGCCCGTTTTCAACTGACGGAGTCACTTCCGATTTAGTCCCCGGCCATCGTCTTACGCCCGCGGCCAGCATTTCTTCCCAGGCTTCTTTCGCTAACCCCTTTCCCCAATATTCAGGCAATAGCTTAAGATCGTGAGCGCATACGTTATCTTGGTCCGGGGCGGCCAGCATGGCCTCACCGAGAAACCGTCCGTTTTCATCCTCTAAGGCGAGATAGATATTTTCTCGATCGGCGGAGATTCTTTTCCAGTTTTTCTCATGCTTCTCCGCGCTCCACCCTAAGCCGTTTGGAAATCCGACATATTTCATAACCTCGCCGGATTCCCAGAGGGATTGTAGTTGGGCACGATGTCTATTCGATTGAACGCACAATCTCATCCGCTTGCTTACCAGGAAAACGCTTTTTCCCGCAAGCACCCGAAACGTGGATAGAATATCGTCAAAATCGTTATAACCGAAATAAAATATCCCCGAATTTTCGAGATGCTCTTTTAAAAACGATTTGGCAAATATAATATCGGCTTTCTCGCAGGCATGAGCGTCCGAATGGCCGTCGCCTATAAATATGACAGATTCAAAAGGCTTGGCTATCTTACCGATATGGTATCCTTTACAATTCGAACATCGGCCGCAACCCTCGCCAAAATGTGGAAATCGGGGGATTATAATACCATTTTCGTAAGCTGCCTTATTGGTTATTTTTTCGATATCCCCGAAACCCGCAGAATCCAAAATTCGGACTATATAAAAATCGAACCCCTCGGACAGAACCCTGGCTTTGATATTCGAATCACGTAAATAATCCATAAATCGATCGAATCCCGGCGTTATCTGTTGCTGATCGATAAATTTCAGTACATTGTCGCTGTCGGGAGGATTATCGTTCCAGATTTCGCACTCCCTTGCCAGACAATCCCTGGAATTTATCTCCCCT
>JAZGHS010000021.1:0-6222 GCA_036481315.1 Candidatus Zixiibacteriota bacterium
ACCGACTTGTCGAACATGTCGTACGTGTCATCCGGAGGAACGGGCGCGGGGTTCTCCGGCGTGTCCATGCGCAAGGTGGTGCGTCCGACGGTACCGAGAGAAGATTCATTACCTCGTTGGAGGTCAAAACCCTGGCGTTTTCAAGTATACCGTAAGAGCGCCAGACCTTATCCTCGATCTGCTCCGGAGCGTCTCTCATCAGGGTCTCTTGCGCTCCTCTTTCGTATTCTATTATCTGAGATGATACCTTTACCAACGAATCGATTATCTCCTCCTCGTTGCGGCCGAGAGTAGTCTGATTGGAGATCTGGAAAAGGTTGCCCAATACATCAGTTCCCTCTCCGTAAAATCCCCTAACCATCAATCCGAACTTGGAGATTCTGCCGATTACATTATCAATCTCCCTTGTTAAAACCAAACCGGGAAGATGGATCAAAATCGACGCCCTCAATCCGGTGCCGATATTGGTAGGGCATGATGTCAGAAAGCCGAATTTATCATCGAATCCGAACTCCAGAAGTTTAGAAAGAACCGAATCCACTTTATCGGCCTGCTCCCAGCATTCGTAAAGGGACATCCCGGATGAAATCACCTGCAGTCTGACATGATCTTCCTCATTGAGCATTATAGAGATCTTTTCATCGCTGTCGATGTATAAACCGCGTCCGGTACCCTCGCGCATGAACTCCGGCGAGATCAAATGTCGTTCCACAAGAAGCCGTCGATTCAAAGAATCGATGTCGGCTGATTTGAAAAAAACGCCCTTTTCGAGATCGTCGACTTTTTCGAAGGCCGCCGATATGAACTCGACTAATTTCTCTCTGGCGTCGATATCGGCCGCCGGGGGAAACGGGAACTCCTGTAGATTCCTTGCCAGCCTTATCCTGGACGAAAGAACCGCGAAAGATTCGGGGCCTTCGCCGCTTAGCCAAGGCGCCGGGGCGGCGGACATATTATCTATCAAATTGTCGGTCATTGTCGTTACCTGCTTTCTTCCGCCATCACTCTGATCTTATCTCGTAAATCGGCCGCTTTCTCGAAATCCTCCTGCTCGATTGCCCTTTTGAGATCTTCTCTCAAACGACGTTCCTCTCGGACAGGTTTCATGACGTCGGTAGTACCCGCGGGTATTTTGCCCCGATGATCGCAAGAACCATGAATCTTCCTCAGCAGGTCGGTAAGGTCTTTTCTGAAAGCAGAATAACATTGAACGCATCCGAGCCGTCCCGTCTTGGCGAAATCCTCGAAAGTCATACCGCAAACCGCGCAATCTATCGATTTGACAACTGTTTTTCCGCCCTCGGCTACCTTTTTCTTGGTAGAACCTACCATACCGGAAACAAACTCGGCCAGAGGAAAAGGAAGATTTTCAAATGGTGAATGAAAGCCGCGCTCCTCGGCGCAATTCTTACATAGATTCAAAACCACTTTTTTATTGTTTAAAATTTGAGTAAGATGAACCGTGGATTCGGTTTTCTTGCAATCCTGGCAAAGCATTTATCGTCCTCCCGAATTCTTAAACCTACCGCTCGAGCCTTCTGTTCCCGACCAAGTCATTATACCGCAACCGTCCGAAACACCGCAAGTTATTTTCGTTCTTGGGTATCGATTCTTCCGTCGGTCAGCCGAAACACCCTCGAGCCCATATCAGCGACCCGTGGATCATGGCTGGCGACTAAAACGCTTACACCTGTGGTTTCGACAAGTTTCGCGATTAACTTTAAGAGAGAATCGGCGTTTTCTTTATCGAGATTCCCGGTCGGTTCGTCAGCCAACAGCAATTCCGGCGAATTAATCAACGCTCTGCTGACCGCTGTCCTCTGTTGTTCGCCTCCCGAAAGCTGGTTGGGATAATGATCCTTCCTGTCGTATATTGATAGATCTGAGAATAACGATTTCGCTTTTTCCATCGCGTCACTACGTGGAACACCTGCGATAAGCGCCGGAATTATGGCATTTTCGATTGCCGTAAAATCGGGTAAGAGATAATGCATTTGGAATACAAAGCCGATTTTCCGATTTCTGAACCGCTCTAGTTTATAATCTTTCAGACTCCAAACCGATTCGTTTTTGAACAAAACCTCTCCGCTATCGGGACGATCCAGGCCGCCCAGGATATACAAAAGCGTGCTTTTGCCGGAGCCCGACGGTCCCGAGAGGGTGGCTAATTCCCCCTGATTCAATTCGAGATCGGCCCCCGTCAAAACTTCAAGATACTTATCCCCGGAACGAAACCGTCTGATAATATTATTAGCGCTTAGAAGCATTTTTCCTCGTTATTCATATCTGATTATGGAAACCGGATCGAGCCGCGAGGCTCTGACCGCCGGGTAAATAGAAAACATCAAGCCGATAACGGCCGCCAATATAAGGATCAGTATAACATCGAGAGTACGGATATCCACCGGAAGCGCGGAGATGAAATAGATATCGCTGGGCAACGAAATTATCTCGTATTTTTTCTGGATAAGCAATAACGTCAACCCGAGGGCGGTTCCCAACGCACCCCCCACACAACCGATAATCAATCCCTGGAACGCGAATATTTTTTTCAATCTGGATTTCGACATTCCGAAAGCCATGAGCATTCCGATATCGGTTCTTTTGGCCAGAACCAACATTATCAACAAGGCAATGATATTGCTTGCGGCCACCAGCACGAATAACATCAGAACCAAAAACATCATCCACTTTTCCAGGGTCATCCACGAAAATAAATTCCGATTGAAATCCTTCCAGTCTGTGGCGTCATAACGATAACCAAGCAAATCGCCTATTTTCTCGGCAGCATCATAAGCCCGATAAAAATCGGTGGTTTTAACCTGTATAGTGGTAACCGCGTCACCCAAATCGAATAGCTCCTGGGCGTCGGTGATGGACATATACACGAAATTATCGTCGTACGTAGACATCCCGCTTTCGACAATACCCACCACCATACAATTTTTAATCTTAGGCGAGAACCCCGCGAAACCACCCTCGATATCCTTCAAAGAATAAAGCCTGACCTTATCGGTTATTGATACGTTCAAGCGGTTAGCGAGATTAATCCCGAGCCAGACGCCTACAAATCGATCGTCGGTTGTCTCAAAACTCAAATCCCGGGTTATCAGATACTTCCCGATATCAGTTACAAGACTTTCGGTTTCGGGAATGATACCCCTGACTACTACGCCGTCGGTCTCGTACTTTGACGATATAGCCGATTTCTCAATGACGATGGGACTTGTGGCCACGACATCCTCCACCCCCGCGATTTTCTCCCGTAGCTCTTCGTAGTTTTCCATAGTATCGGAAACACGAGAACTGACCATGATATGCGCCATGGTTCCGATTATCCTCGAACGAACCTCGTTTTCGAAACCGTTCATGACTGATAGGACTATCAGTAGCGATGCGGTCGATAACACAACTACGGCAATCGATATCGCGCCTAGCAATGAGAGAAAACCCTGCCGATGACGCGAGGTGAAATATCTTCTGGCTATGAAAAACTCAAAAGACATCACTTAGCCTTCATCTGATAAGGGTTTCTCGGGGCGCATTATGGGGAAAAGTATAACGTCTCTAATGGAGCTGTTATTAGTAAGAAGCATTACAAAACGGTCGATCCCCAGGCCATACCCCGCAGTCGGAGGCATACCGTGCTCCAGCGCCAGCAGGAAATCCTCGTCGATTGGATGAGCTTCCTGGTCTCCCGCCTTTCGCATCGCCGCTTGCGCGGTGAATCGCTCCCGTTGATCGTCGGGATCGTTAAGCTCGGAAAAGCCGTTGCCGAATTCCACTCCCCCGATGAAAAGCTCGAAACGTTCGGTGATTTTCGAATTATCACGGTGTTTTTTTGCCAGGGGGGAAAGCTCTATCGGATAATCGGTCAGGAACGTCGGGTTTACAAGAGTCGGTTCGATATATTCCCTGGAAAGCTCATCGAGTACCGCGCCACGCCCCTTGAACTCGTCGATATTATGACCTTTTTCTCTCGATAAGACCTTTAGTTCGTCCTCGCTAAGATCTATAATATCTTGTCCCAGTTGTTCCCGGGCGGCCTCAAAAAACGGGATTCGCGTGAAAGGAGATTTTAGAGTGATTTTCTTATCGCCGGCAGTAAACGAATTCGTGCCCAGAACATCAAACGCTACCTTGCAGATCAGCTCTTCGACCAATTTCATCAGGTCGTTATAATCGGCATAAGCCCAATAGAATTCGAGCATTGTGAATTCCGGATTATGATTTCTATCCATCCCCTCATTGCGGAAATCCTTGCATATCTCGTAGACCCTTTCCATGCCGCCGATTATAAGCCTTTTCAGATAAAGTTCGTCGGCAATACGAAGATACATATCCAAATCCAGCGCATTGAGATGGGTGATAAACGGCCTTGCGTTGGCGCCGCCGTAGATAGTCTGAAGGGCGGGTGTTTCCACCTCCAGAAAATCACGCGCGTCCATAAACTCGCGTATGCTTTTTATAATCCTGGATCTTTTCTTGAATGTCTCCGCGACCTCCTCGTTTACCATGAGATCCAGATAGCGTCGACGATAACGGATTTCTTTATCCTGCAGGCCATGCCATTTCTCGGGCAACGGCATCATCGATTTAGACAGCATCTCGAATGACGATACCCGGATGGTTGTCTCTCCGGTCCTGGTTTTGAATACCGTCCCACGTACGCCTATAATATCGCCAAGATCGTAATATGAGAATTGATCGAAGATCTCCTGTCCGAGATCGTCCCGTCTCACATAAATCTGAATCCGTCCCGTTTTATCCTGAATATGAGCGAAAATGGTTTTACCGTGGCCTCGCCGACTCATGATCCTGCCGGCCGCGCTTACCTCTTTCTCGGCGAGAGAATCGAAATCCGATAATATCTCTTCTGCCGAGTGCGTCCGCTCATATCTATAAGGGAACGGATTAATTGAGAGCTCTCTTAACTTATCCAGGTTGTTTCTTCTATTTTGTAAAATTTCGTTGATATCTTCGTTCATTAATAAAACTCCGTTAAGTTACTTTCATTATACGCATTATCATCGTGAAAAGCGTTTTTTCAAAGCGTCCACCACGCCGATGGGGACAAAGGCGGAAATATCCCCGCCTCTCTTGGCAATATCCTTAACCAGCGACGATGAGATGAAACTGTGTTTTTCCTTGGGCATGAGAAATACCGCCTCCACATCGGGTTCCAACTTTCTATTCATTAAAGCCATCTGGAACTCGAATTCGAAATCGGATACGGCTCGAAGCCCTCTTATGATAGCGACCGCGCCGATCGATTTGGCGAATTGGGCGGTTAAACCCTCGAAAGAGGTAACAGTTACATGGCCCACATCTTTCAACGACATCTCCAACAGCTCGATCCTCTCCTCGACGGAAAACAGAGTCTGTTTTTCGGGATTATCGGCAACCGCGACCATGAGATTCTCGAAAAGACCCACGGCCCTTTTGACAATATCCAGATGCCCCAGAGTGACCGGGTCGAATGTACCCGGATAAAGCGCGACCTTACTCATCGAACCTTCTTTCCCCGATTCTATTCTCTCTTAAGCGACACGCAGGGAGACTTTAAGAAATGTCACCGACGAATCGCCGAAATCCAACCGTCGCATGATTTCACAATCGGAGCCTTCATAACTCCAACCTTTTTCATGCTCTAAGATTAATATCCCATCGAAAGAGCTATTTTTCAAGCACAATAACGTTATCAGGCGATCACCGTATCCTTTTTCATAAGGCGGATCGGCGAAAACGATGGAAATATCTTTCAATTTGCCCGGCCGAAGATGAAATACGCTTCCCTCGTAAACAACGGCTCTGCCGGCCAGCCCGAGATCAGCTGTGTTCTTTCTCACCGCACGTATGGCCGCTTTCGACGAATCGATAAAAAGAGCCCGTGTCGCCCCACGAGATAACGCCTCCAGACCCAGCGCTCCCGACCCGCAAAAAAGATCGGCTACCGAAGCATCGACGATATCATCTCCCAATACCGAAAATATCGCCTCCCTGGTCCTTTCCATCGAGGGCCTCAAGTTATCGGTAGAGGGCGCCTTTATAAGCCTTCCCTTCATTTCGCCGCCGACAATTCGCATCGTCCCCCCGTCGCGATAAATTCCGAAAGACCCCAGGGAATAGCGTAATCGAGATCCCGGATATTTAAAAAAACAGGCGCTACAGGAGACCAGTTGAGTCTTAATCTCTCCGTCGCCCCGGTTACAACCAACGGCA
>JAZGHS010000022.1:0-18244 GCA_036481315.1 Candidatus Zixiibacteriota bacterium
TAACGCGGTTAACGAACCGGCGCCGAGTTTATCGGAAAGCTTCGCGGCTCTCTCTAAGAGACGTGAATGCAGATAGAAAACGTCGCCGGGATAGGCTTCGCGTCCAGGAGGACGACGCACCAGAAGCGAAAGCTGTCTGTAAGCCTGGGCGTGCTTTGAAAGATCATCGTATACGCAGAGAGAATGACGTCCGGTATAGAGGAATTCCTCGGCCATGGCGCATCCCGAATACGGGGCGATAAATTGCAAAGGCGCGGGATCGTCGGCGCCGGCCACGACCACGGTCGTGTATTCCATTGCGCCATGTTTTCTCAATATCTCAACCACCTGGGCTACCGTAGATGATTTTTGTCCGATAGCGACGTAAAAGCAGAATATGTCGGAATCGCGCTGATTTATGATAGCGTCGATAGCTAACGCGGTTTTACCGGTTTGCCTATCCCCGATGATAAGCTCGCGCTGGCCGCGACCAATCGGAATCATCGAATCCACCGATTTCAAACCTGTTTGCACTGGTTCTTTCACCGGTTGTCTGCCAACCACGTTAGGCGCGTTACCTTCGATAGGACGATATTTATCAGTAACAATAGGGCCTTTGTTGTCAAGCGGTTGTCCCAGGGCGTTTACGACTCTACCGACCAGAGCCTCGCCTACAGGCACTCGCGCTACAGCGCCGGTTCGCTTAACGGTATCGCCTTCTTTAATATCGGTATCATCGCCGAAAAGAGCGGCGGCGACCGAATCTTCCTCGAGATTCAATACCATTCCGATAATGTCGCCGGGGAACTCTAACAGCTCAGACTGCATAACGTCCTCAAGCCCCCAGATGCGGGCTATCCCGTCACCTACCTGGAGGATCGTTCCCACCGATTTCATCTCGAGTTTTGTATCGTATTTCTCTATTTCCTTTTGCAGTATGGAACTGACTTCCTCTGGTCGAAACGCCATATGTATTCCCCTTTAGTAAACCTTCACTGCCATCAGGTCATGCTTTAACGCGTCCAGCCTGGAACGGACGGAACGATCTATCACCTGATGGTTCAGCTGAACAATTATGCCTCCGACAATATCGGAATTAATTTTATGAATAAGCTCGATTTTCTTACCTGTCATCCGTTGCAGGGAATCGACAAGTCTGTTTTTATAATCCTGGTCGATATGGACAGCGGTGGTGACCTTGGCCTTAATGATTCCTTTATAATCCTCGAGTAGCTTTTCGAACTCCCTGGCAATCTCACTTAGATAGGTAATCCGATCCTTCTCTATCAACAGCATCAAGAAAGATAACAGCGACGGTGAAAGGCGGGTTGTGAAAAGCGACTTCACCATGGCTACCTTATGATCCGTTAAGACCTGGGGAGCACGAAGAAAATTAATAAAGCGGCCGTCCTTATCCGAAAATGATTTTAACTGGAACAGCTCGGAACCTATAATATCAACAGTTTCCCTGGTCAGGGCGACATTGAAAAGAGCCTGGGCATAACGCCTGGCTACACTTGCTTCACTCATTCGATTCTGTCGACCTCCTTAAGGAAATCATCGAGAATTCTCTTTTGTTCGCCCTTGTCAAGCTTTGCGGAAATGACTTTTTCGGCGGCTCCCAGGGCTATATTGACGATATCGTCGCGAAGCTGAACCCTCGCCTTGGCAACGTCCCGAGAAAGTTCCTCACGGGATTTAGCCAGCACCTGACGGGATTCTTCCCTCGCCTGTTCCCTGATCTCGGAGGCGATCCTCGTACCCTCGGATATCGCTTCCTGGACCTTGGCGCGGGCTTCGGTATCAATATCGCGAAGTTTGCCTTTGTATTCTTCCAGGATATTGTCGGCATCCGCCTTGATCTTCTCCGCGTCATCTATATCCCCGGCGATCTTAATCCGACGATCATCGAGCATTTTCAGAAGCGGTTTCCAGGCGAACGCTTTTAATATCCAGAGAGCGATCAAAAACCCGATGATCTGGGTAATGATTATGCCCCAATCTATCTCTAGCGCTTGAGCTATCTCTTCCATATTACTTGATTAGAATCACAGCCACAAGAGCGTAAATTGTCAACGCTTCGATGAAGGCGGCGCCGATGATCATGGCCGTCTGAATCTTTCCTGCGGCTTCAGGTTGACGTCCCATAGCTTCCATAGCGGCGCCCACAGCGCGCCCGAGACCGAGTCCGGAACCGATAGCGGCGATACCTACCGCCAGGGGTAAAAGAAATCCAACTGCCGTTTTGGGATCCATGTATTCCTCCTTTTAATGACTTTCTTCTTCAGGGTGAGACATAAGCGAAAAATAAATAGTAGTCAAGAGCGTGAAAACCAACGCCTGCACAAAACTTGTCAACAGCGCCAGGAATATAAACGGCAGTTGCAATGGCAGGCCTATGGGCAAATGGGTGAAACTCATAATCGATACGCCCATAATCACGAAAATCGCCAGCAGCATATCCTCTCCTGCGATATTACCGAATAAACGAAGCGAAAGCGATAGCGGCTTGGCCAGCTCGCCTATAACGTGCAAGGGCAAATTCAAGGGAACCAGACACCATTCCACCACCGATTTCGGCGATCCGGCGAGATGATGAAAGTACCCGAGTATTCCGAAATTGCGGACGCCCGTAAATTGAACATACAAGAATACGCATAATGCCAGGGCCAGTGTGGTATTAAGCTTTGATGTCGATGAGAACATTCCGGGAATCAGCCCCATGATGTTCATACAGAAGATATATACGAACAGTGTCCCGATAAAAGGCACAAACTTACGGCCGCTTTCACCTAAAATTGTTACAACCATATTGGAAAGGCCCTCGACAACCCATTCGAGCGCGTTCTGCAACGGTCCGGGGATTAAAGTCCTCTTTCTAAAGACGATTAGTGATAATATTCCGAGAATCACCCAGACCACAGCCGAGAATATCACCAGCCTCCACTTGAAAAGGAAGGCGGCGATAGGGCTGTCGGAATTATGATGATAAATTTCTATTAAGTTGGGGAGTTCCGGCGGAGCCTCGCTTTCAGCGTGTCCCCCACCGTGAGAGGCGTCTTGTGCCTCGCCATGTCCTGCATCGGAAACCGCATCGTGATCTTCGTCATGTTCGACAACCGGATCGACATTATCAATCGTCTGTTCAGCGGCATGCTCGCTAACATGAGCGGCTGTATCCACCGCGGGCTCATTCCCCGATTGTCCGATCGAAATCAAGAAAGGAAGCAAAAACTTAATCATGCTTTAGATTTTCCGGCATTAACATTATTGTCCAGCCCGAGTAAGGATCTGCTCAAAGCGTTAAAAAACGCGGTAATAAGTATCCCGGAAAATCCCCAGACCAAACCACCCACGGAGAGATAATCCCAGGTAACAAGCAGGTATCCAATACCGTATAATACGGGTATTTTAAAAATCAAAACCGCCGCGCCGATCATCGGCTTTCGCGTCTGTTTGGTGACCAGGCTGGTTATGACAAATTTAATGGCAAATAAATTCAAAGCGCCCCATATGGCGCCAAAAAGAACGGACAGACCGAAATTTATACTCGTATAAAAGGTCAAAAACGGAAATAATACCGCGGCGGCGATTAAAGTCGATTTGATTATCCTGTCAACTAATTTCAGGTTCATTTCTCGTCGTCTTCTTTAGCGATCTTTTTTATCAGTTTGTAAGATTCAACGCCACCCGCGACCACTCCCAGAAGAAGAAAAATTACGGTCATCGCCTCGGAGGTGCCGAAAATCCTATCTAGATATTTCCCGATAAAATACCCGACCGCCGGGGCGGCCAGCATCATTATCGGGATCGTGGTCGCCAACGCTAACTGGCGATATCCCTTTGTGTCAGGCACGTTCACAACGTTGCGCCTTTCGGCACGTTCCCCGACTAAAACAGGTCGGAATATAAGTCAATCGGAAAACGTGTCAAGTGAAAATATTATCTAATGTCCATAACCATTACGACATGTTTTCCGCTAATTGTCAACTTCTCTTGGCGGAGGCCCGTCGTAATCGTAATCTGTGATCCCGAGCTTGCGCATCGGCTTCTGCCGGATTAGCTCCTCGTGGGCGTGAGCCACTAAACCTACTGTCCGGGAGATGATAAAAAAGCCTTTTCCTAAACGCCAATCAAACCCCATATCCGAGATGACCGCCCCGATCGCGCCGTCGACATTAATTGGTAGAGCTTTCCCCTTATCGGCGAAACGGGACTCAATCGCTTTTGCCAGAGATTGATGTTTCCCCGAAAAATCGAGCTGTTCCGCCATGGCGAATAACCTGACCGTTCTGGGATCGGTTTTGTGTAAACGATGACCGAACCCGGGCATACGACTTTTCCGCGAGGATAAATCGTCAAGTAATTCCGCGGCAAGATCCTCGGGTTTTCCCGGCTTGGGAGCCCACTCCTGCAATATCCGGGCGCATTGCTCGATAGCGCCGCCGTGGGTATTACCAATAGTTAATATCCCCCCGGCAACCGAAGCATTCAAAGGATTGCCCCCCGACATTACGGTTCTGGCGGCCAGCGACGACGGCGGTGTGACACCGTGATCCACCGCGCTTGTGAGAATAGCGTCCATCATTCTGGCTTCAGCCTTCGAAGGCAACTCTCCTTTAAGTACAAGATAGACAACTTCGGCGAAGCTCTTTTTCCCCATCAAATCGACTATATCATATCCTTTTATTCTGATCTTTCCCGGTTCTATATGAGTAATTCCGGTTTTCGGTTTTTCGTCAGGCATCAAACGCGCTCCATTTTTGTGGTTTTACTATTCCACAATATTTAAAACCAATTATACTCGACTCTCACGGCCAGTCAAATGAATTCTCTAAAACCCAATATTCAAGCCTGATATCAACAATGGGAAGAAATCGATCTTTTATTTATCCCCGAGAACCTTTAGTTTACTATCGATTAACTGCTGGTGCTTTAAGCCCAACAAGACGGCGAGCTTATGCACCAAGCTGTCCTCATGCCCCGAAAGATGCCCATCGATATAAATTACTTCCCAGATCGCTTCCAGTACCTTCAATTTCTCCTCGACCGAATACAACCCATTGATGGTTTTGGTGAAACCGTATATATCGATACTTTTTTCGACCATTCCCTGGGATATCTCGATCAGCTCATGGGCTTCATCATCGGAAAGATCGAATTTCTCACGTAAAATATCGATAATCTTGATTCGTTCTTCCCCGCTGAACTCATCGTCGGAATTAGCTATTTCCAGAAGGACAGCGCAGGTTGCTATCTTCAATTTAGATTCGCTGTCGGCATGAGAGATCTCGTCAGATATCTCTTTTTGCTCACCGGTGAAGTACTTTTTAAAAAACGCGACCATTATTATCCGCTACCCTTCTTTTCAATTCAAAGTTTCCACTAACCAAGTGGGGAATATAGGTTATGGCGTATAGTGGTCAAAACGTTTTTATCCGACTATAATAAAAACAAGGGCTTCCGCAAGTCTTTCAACGAGTTACGGAAGCCCCAAGCTTGGCGTCCCCAAGGGGATTCGAACCCCTGTCGCCGCCGTGAAAGGGCAGTGTCCTAGACCGGGCTAGACGATGGGGACATTTCGACTCGGAATATAAATTCGAATTGCTTAAAGTCAATCGTTTTATTCAATTGGAATCTTTTGCTTTGATTCCGGCGACTTTTTCTATGGCCGGAACCATCTCTTTTTCCAGAATACTATCGAAATCACGCCAGGTCGTCAGGGTTTTGACTTTCTCGATATTTAGTTCTGATATTTCCAGCCGCAATTGTTCATTATCGCATAACTTCAGAATCGCGTTGGCCAGACCGGCGGAATCACGCGGCTCAACCAAAATACCATTAATACCGTCTTCAACGAGTTCGGGGATAGCACCTGCGGTGGTAGCGACAATCGGTAGGCCAAAACTCATAGCTTCGGCCAGAACCATTCCATAACCCTCCATCAACGATGGATGAACATATATCGACGATTCCCCGAAAAGTCGAATTACCTCTTCGGTTTCGACAAATCCGTGGAATCTAATTTTTTCATCAAGGTCATTCTTGTCTACGAACTGTTTAATCGATTTAAAATAATGGTCATTACCGTCATATTTTCCGATAATATCCAGGGTAATATTATACTCTTTTAATAAATTCATTGCCTCCACAAGGTATTTTATACCTTTATGCCAGACGCACATTCCGACAAATAACAATTTTAGCGGTTCTCCGGAAACAGGAAGTTTTGGTTTGAAATCTTCCGCCCGTTGAATATAATTCTCCATCCCGGGGGGAGCTATTATACAAGGAGTTTCGGAGCGCGCGTTCTGTTGTCTTGCCAGCCCCTCGGTATATCCGCTGATAACTAGAATTATATCCGCTTTCTTAATCAGGTATTTTTCACATTGACGAACGATCCATCGGAAAAATGGAATCTTAGTGTTAAACGCCAGCCTTTGTTCGAGGAGGATCGTGATCACTTTTCTTCTGTTAAGCTTCATCCACCAGACGGCCAGTACGTTCCGTATTCCCGATGACACATTGACTATAATTATAGAAGGATTGATTTGTTTTACCCTTTTATAGCTATAAAGACAATGTCTTAAGGGATTTTTAATTTCATCGGGGAATAATGGTATTTCCTCGGGCGCTATATTATCGAATCTTTTGTGAAGAAAAGAATGAAAATAAGCGGAATAAACTTCGCCCCCTCTAATCCCCCCCGCCGAATATTCAAGATATAAAATCACCGAGTCACACTTCCTGAAATTAGACTAAAGGCTCGAGACGTAAGATCGAATATATCTCCGATTGGTAAATTCAAAAGATCGTTACCTATCCTTTTGATTTAGCCGAAAACCCTGTGATACCGAGCCATCGGTCGGTTATAAACAGCCCGCTTAAACCCGCGGCACCGACAGCTACCAGCGGAATCAGCGCTCCAAGACTCAGCACATAGTGGAAAACATAATACGTTCCAATTATAAATAGAGTTGGAATCGCGGCCCCGCATAAAGCTTTCATTATATTACGTACATCATCGTATAAATATATAAGTCCGGATTTGCGAATCAAGACAATCTCCATTAAAAAATAATTTACTGTAAACATAGCGATAGTACCGCCTCCGATCGCCAGAGCCCAATCGGTCCCTATAAATGTCAATCCTATCGCCCCCTTTATTGCGAATGACAAAATCCTCGATAATATCAGATAACGCCTTAGTTTTATAGCGTAAGCTACCCTAAGTTGAATAAAAAATAAAGCATGGAAAACCATTCCCAAAAGATAGTATCTCAAAACTTCAGTGGTCATAATTCTTGAACCAGCTCCGAATTTTCCTCTTTCGAAAAGTATTTTCACAATATCTCCGCTAAATAAGTAAAGATATACCGCGGTTGGAATTATCAATACCAGACAAACCTTTATTGCCTTATGATATAACTTTCTAACTTTGATGATATTCCCTTCAGCCACGTATTCTGATAACGATGGGAAAATAGCTGTCCCGAGGGCGTAGATTAGAATCCTGATTGGTACCGAGCCTATAATCAACGCGTAATAATTAGCCGAAACATATCCCTCTGACAGGAAAGTCCCGGCTAAAAATCGATCGAATGGATCGATTATTAAACCGAGGCTCTCGATAAAAGCGATTACGGAGAGGTATTTGAAATAGCCGGCGCTATCGAGTCGCGCCCTGTCATCTTCGGTCTTTACGTTTCTTTTTATCAGTAGATAGGAAGGTATTGCCACAATCAATAATTGGGAGATCGTTCCGACGAACCAAGCAACGATGTAAGCCGGTGTGCCGATTGATGGGAACAGAGTCAATAAAACTAATATAATTCCCAGGTTAAAACCCAGTATAGTCATCGCCGGAAAAAGAAAATTCCGCCTGAATTGGAGAAGCGCTCTGAATACACCCTCATAAGCTCTGATTGGTATCAGAAAACAGAATATTCTGCCATAAAATATTATTTTATCAATTTGCGTATCGTCTATACCTTGGGCGAGGATCCCCCTAAACAATGGCAGCGCAAAAAAAATAAATACGGAAATCAACAGAATTATTATGCTATTTGCCTTGATAAAAACGGGTTCATTAATTTCGGAGCCGGCAGATGATATTTCTCGAGTTTGCTGAAGATATGGAATCCCGGCCGAAGGAATGGCCATAAATAAGATATTCGCGATCATCATAGGTATGGCCATGGAAATCAGCAGAATATCGTATTCCACACTTGTTCCCAGATAATTGGCCATTATCGCCTCGCGGATGACGCCTAATCCCTGCGAGGAGACAGCGATAACAGCTATAATAATCGACGCCTGCTTGATTGTCTGTTTTACAAATGGAAATTTCATGATAAAAGCGCCAAGTTACGGTTGTCTCCCATGCGAAAATCACTTGCCCGAAAAAACCGATCAGTGATCGAGTCGCCTTCAAAATCAGATCGTACTCGTACATTGTCTACCGGGTATCGAGAAAGAAACGATAATATATTAACTTATATCGATTATGCAATAATTTTTATCAGGCGAAATCGTGGTTTATTAGCAAATCATTGACTGGCGCCTAAGATATCTGCCGGAGCTTCTCAAACTCGATAAGGGCTTTTTTATAAGGCGGGAAATCATCGTCTGAGTCTTTATAAACGGTCAAGAGCCTTCGAAGTACCTCGGATTTGGCTTCGTCTTGCCCGGAGACTCCATAAGCTTTCGCCAGAGTAATTAGGGTGAATGGGTGATTGGGATTGTTTTTCAAGGCCTCTGTTAAGATCTCGATTGCATCGTCCGGCCGTTGAGCTTTTATCAATATCTCCCCTATCCTGTGGAAAGCGAAAGGTCTTGAAGCGCGTTCCAACTCCTCCATAATCCCTTTAAACAATTCCACGGCCTTTTCATAATCCCCTCTTGCGGCCGCGATCTCAGCTTCCAGAATACTTATTTCATGGGCCACGTGACTATTCGCGGTTGTATCGCTCTTTGAGTTTCCCTCTTTTTTAGCCGAAATCCCCTTTATTATACCAAGTTCTATTAAAGCCCTATCCATCTGATTCTGCCAGGCGTAAACTAACCCCAGGCGGAGATGAGGGCTCGGAGCCTCAGGATGGCTTTCGGAAATCTCCCCCAAAAATCCGACGGCTTCATCGAAACGATCCGAAAATATATAGCAATCGGCAATCCCCAATTCAAAATCGATCTTCCTGCCTTTGCTAAGGGCAATCTCCCTGGCTTTGAAAAGGGCCCCGAGAGCGTCGCGATACATACCTTTACTAAAATAAGCCTGACCCATATGGCCTATAACAAAATCAAGGTTCGGTTTAATGCTGTCAGCGATTTGAAACTGTCTTAACGCCTCGTCGTAACGCCCCAGCCACAGAAGTATCTCCCCATGGGAATCGTGAGGATTGGCCTGATCGATCGCGATCTCAGAATAACTGTTGATACTTTCAAGTGCTTTATCGAACTCGCCCTTATTATAATAGAGATATCCCAGCATATTATAGGCCAGTGCGTATTGCGGATCTATTTCGAGTACTTTTAAATTCTCCTCGATAGCTTTATCGGTGTTTTTCTCTCCCCAGTATTTACCCGCAAGAAGTTCATGCGCTTCCAAAGTGTTGGGGAATTTTTCCACAAGTTCATTGAAATAATTATCGATATCGTCGCTATTCTTATCCGCCCTGGCGAACCCGAGATTTATCTGAATCCGCTCGAGATCTTTGACTTTGACAATAAATTCAAACGCTTTGGCCCTGGCTTGTTTATACTCATCGTCCCGTCCCGATTCCATATATAACCATCCGAGACGCGAGTAAGCCATGGCGAATTGGGGGTCGAGTTGTACGGCTCGTTCATATTCTGATATTGCCTCTGCAGTGTAAAGTTTCTTTGAATATTCTTCGCCACGAAGATACGCGGCGTATGCTTTATCCGACGATGTGGTTACCTTCTTACGGTCGATTAAGGCGAATATCGCCGACGCGGCTACCAAGACGATGAAAGTTATCAAAATCGCTTTTCTATACATAAACACTCCTCCGTTAATTACTTACTGAATTGTAGCCCTTTATGTTTCATTTTTTATCCACCCAGATCCTGAATTCAAGATCAACCGCCTCGGACGCCTATAACCTATTGTGGTCATATGTCTTAGATTATCGACCCGGGATTAGTGAAAAAGCTGATTTTATCGCTTTTTAAAGTTTCCAACTCTTAATCTCGTCATAAAAGCGGCTGGCGGTTAGATCTATATTCAATGGTGTTACCGAAATCAGGTTCCCGGATATGGCGGTATAATCAGTATCGGGGCCCTTATCGGTGACCGTATAGTGCCCGGCGATCCAATAATACGGCTCTCCCCGAGGATCGATCTTCTCGGTAATGACATCGTGGTATTCACGTTTTCCCAAACGAGTGATACTGTATCGTCTGATATCCACTTTCTTGCCTTCCGGTACATTCACGTTTAAAAGATGACCCGGCGGCAATCCGTTCTTAAGCACCCCTTTGGCCATTTTAGCGGCGAATCTAGCCGCCTTGTCAAATCGACGAGCGTCCCGGGTATAGAAATGATTGGACGTCACCTGCGAAATGGCGATCGATGGTATCTCAAGTAGTGTCCCCTCCATGGCCGCGGCCACGGTGCCGGAGTAAGTGACATCGTCTCCCATATTGGGTCCGTGATTTATCCCCGAAATCAGGATATCCGGCTTCCTTTTCAATATGCAATAGACAGCGATCATGACAGCGTCGGTGGGCGTACCGGAAACGGCGTAGATATCGCGGGAGATCTTCTTTGCCCTCAACGGACGGCTCAAGGTCAGCGAATGGCTGGTTCCCGATTGCTCCCACATGGGAGCGACAATAACGACTCGTCCATGCTTGCGCATTTCTCGAGCGAGAGCGTTGATCCCGGGCGAAAGATAACCGTCGTCGTTGGAAATCAATATCAGCATAATATCAATTATGCCTCGAAATCGAAATCGTCGCAAGGTATTTGTTAAAGCGATTTCAAGACGGCGCGGCACCATCGGATCGTGTCCGCAAAAGGCCGCATATGGCTTACTCCGGATTTATCGTAACGGGCATCGATCAGAATAAATCCTATTTTGAATCCTGCCCGAATCGCCTTAATGATAATCTCCGATTCCAGTTCGAACCTGTCGTACTCGAGTTTGATCGATTCCAACAGCTTTCTCGATATCAAACGATACCCACATTGCGAATCCTCTATATCGTTCTTTAAGAGAAGTGACAAAAACCGCGACGTGCTCCAGTTGGAGAATTGTCGCGGCCAGGGCATCTTCCCTATATCGTTCCTGCGTGAACCGATAATCATATCCGCTTCTGTTTCCTTACGCGCCTGAATGAACCGCGGGATATCATCGGGGTTGTGCTGGCAATCGGAATCTATGGTGATGACCGTATCGTATGCGTTTTTCAACGCGTAGACGAACCCGGTTTTCAGGGCCGCTCCTTTGCCCCGGTTGTGTTTGTGAATTATAACAACCGCTCCAAGCTTGTTTGCGATTGCCGCTGTGTTGTCCGACGAGCCGTCATCGATAACGACGATATCATCTATATGCGAACGAATTCTCGGTAGAAGTTCGGGGAGGTTCTCCCCGGAGTTGTAAGCGGGAATGATAACCAGAGCTTTCATTCGCTTAATATAGGGGCTTTAGTTTTGGATTTAAAGTGAAATTGATTTATTGGGGATCGGTTCGCGCGATCTTAAACAACCGTCCCTCGCCGGGGCCGAGGACGGTGGTGAATGGGATCGTGCCGTCAAGCGTAGCGGAGTAGGTGGTATTGGGAACGCCAACCCATTCGCCGGTTGTATCACGAAAAACCGATTCGGCGATATCGGTGATGAAAACGTAATTACCGAGACCGAGATTCGTTGGGTCGAATTTAATCGTGGCGGTAACCGATGGGGCGGGATTCGCGCTATCGATATTACACGCTCTATTTACGAGCATGAGATATTTATTGCTTGAAGCGTCATGAAACTCGCCGACGTGGAACCAGCCGAGATCAGGATTAGTAGAATCCGGATGCGATAATGCGGATATAGACTCGACAAATCGGCCGTCCGGTAAACTAATATCAGTCGCCGTATCGTTGTATGAATATGCTCTTTCTCTGATTAAACTTAGATAGGTTGCATCGATGGCCTTAACATATGGATTGATATCATCCTTAACGGCATTCCATAATGCTGTCTTATCACCATCAACCTCCCTGAGCCCGTATAATGTGTCCGCAGCAAACTCAGAATAATCGTATTTCCAATAGATAATGCCCTTTACCCCGCAGGCCAATGCCATATATGTCTGACATAAAAACTCCGCCCGGGTAGGACGACGCCATGAACCATAACCGTCACCACCGCTAAATGCTTGAGGATACACCCAGAATTCATTTCCAATAGTATCCGCGGCCTGGTAATATCCTTCGTAGTAGTTCGAGGCCATGTTGTGAAGGGAAGTTTGGAGATAATTATAGTTTCCGCTTACCCAACCAGAATAATTAACATTGCTTGTATAAGGGTAGTAGTCGCTTGCGATGATAGATGTATTTATAGCATTAAACCAGTATCCGACCGTATTTCGCGCGTTGTGGGCGGTACATATTTCCAAACCCTGATTATCGAGGGAATCTCTGATAACCTTAAGGATATATCCGGCGGGCCTCATGTTCAAAGGATGCGGCTCATCCCGTGTGTACCAGCCCCATACATTTTCCCTGCAATCGGAAAAACGAATCGCGTTATCGACTAGTAACGCGTTATAGTCACCGAGTTCGACCAGTTCTCGTCCGATTTCATCATAAATCTTGATCCAATCCACCGATACCTCTCTTTTGCCGGTAGTTATCATCACGAATGCCGCGCCAACAGCTTCGGCTTCCACCGTATCAATATCGGTAACCGAATTGGTAGAGTATTCATAGATGTATCGCGGAATCTGAAAGGACCTTGTTATAGTTGTAAATTCAGTACTGCATTCCGATGCGATAACGGGATCAAGGTTTCCAAGAGACCACGGTTTTCTATCCCACGTATGGTACGCCATCGCAAGCGTAGCGACAATATCGTTCGGATCGCTATCATTATCTATCTTCAGATAAAAACTAAGCTGATATGTAATAACAATAGTTTCCGAATCAGGTCTGGCATAATACGGATATTTTCTTTCCATTTTAAGATAGGGAACATTCGAATCCCCGATACCACCCCTGTCAGGGCCATACAACGTATCCACCGAACCGCTGTCCGAAACCCAGCTTCCGCCAACTAGTTCGCCGCCTTCATGGTAAAGCCTCATTTCTGTAAGCGTCGATTCCGGATGGATCTTGGCGTAGTTATACGCCGAATATTTCACTATGGAATCCTTATGGAGTATTACCGGGAGAATACCGGCGTTGTATAGCATATTGACCGTATCGCAACTATCTATCTCCTCATCAACAAATATGTTGAAGCCCAGAATGTTATGAAGAGTATCCAGATTATCCGCCGTAAACGGATAATCGTGATCAAATGATCCGAATGGTAATTCATCATCGTCGATGGCAAAAGCCGACGATACCGTTACAATCAAGATTATTATCACGCTTAACTTAACCATAATTGTCCTTCTTACCTCAATAACATAAGTTTTTTATATCGATTGAGATAATCGACATTCCATTGAGTTATCCTGGTGAAATAAACGCCCGACGGGCAGTCCGAACCGTCGTCGTTCTTACCGTCCCATGTTATCCTATATGTTCCGACCTCCTTTCTCTCGTCGATTAGAGAACATACTTTCCGCCCCAGTATGTCATAGATATCGATATTGATCTGAGCGGGCATAGGACCGAGATTGGCCACTGTGTATATGATGGTCGTTCGGGAATTGAACGGATTCGGGTAGTTGCCCCGGATAGTGGTAATGGTCGGCATCTCTGCTCCGAAACCGCCGTTGATACCGGTGGTAATTACCGCCAGCTCCTCCGAATATTCCGATAGATTATCCTGGTTATCAACAGCGGCTATGCGATAGAAGTAATTGTTCTCCGGGAGCCAATCGGTATCAACGTAATACGACGTATCCGGCTCGGCTATCAGATTGAACATGGAGGGTTCGAAACCGGAATAAGTCTCCCTGTGAATCTGGTAGCGGTTAAAATCGGATTCAAAATTATAGGCCCAGGTTATGAAGATCGAATCCGAATGGAGGGAAGCGGAGAGAGAAGCGGGAACCCAGGGCGGGAGGTCGAGATATTCGTAGCTCGAACCGCCCGGACCGCCAAAGATTCCAATATCCGATCTCGTCCCGTCAATATCGAATAGCCCCGGATCACCGGCATCAATGAGAGGTGAGTACGCTTGCAGATGGTAATCACCTTCTCCCACGTACATGGGTTCGCAATATATGTTCCCGACGGAATCGAAATAACCGGGATACTCATAAGTTACAACATCAACCACGTCCCAGATATTGTTGTAGTCTAAAGAAACTATGGGCCGAGGATCGGGAGCGCTGTCTATTATACGTAAAATCACTGGAACGCCCCTAAAACTGTTGTTAAAAATGTCAAAATGAACTGTGGAATCTATGGCACCCACTGCGATAGTAATTGCAGGAAGACTTGCATAGACATTTGTATCGAATATATTGAATGAAAAATTACTTCCGTGCCTACTATTTAAAAGTACCCCAATTGCCCTTGCGAAGTTATTTATAAGATTTTGACGTACAATTAAGGTATCTATGATACTGCTGGGATTTATTAAGATGGTGCTGCTTGGTCCTAAAAGAGTAAAAATGTTGTTTTCAAAAACCAATTTTGTTCCCTGTACAAATATATTCGAGATATTTCCCGGTATTGTATAGCATAAGTTATTACGGAATATTGTAAGACTACAACCAAATACCTGGGTGTAGGCTTTTAAAGTGTCAAACACACAGTTTTCTATGATTTCAACGCCGTCTGTTAACCCCTTTATTGCTGTAACGTTTAGACCTCCTGAAAACCTGCATCTGTTAACATAAAGATGAGTATTCGGACCTGTAAGATAGCGGCGCTCCAATATCTTTGCCGCGTAAGTTCCCAGATGCCTGAAGCCGAGGTCGAAAAATGAAGTCCTCTGGGCTCTTCTGAATAAGATGTCATTTACATCCGTCCAGATTAGAGTAGAATCCATGCCCGCGCCTATAATGGTCACGCAGGAATCGACCGGTTGCATTTCAATCTGCTCGTAATATTCGCCGGAACCAACATATACGGTATCATAAGATTCGGATGCATCCAGAGCGTCCTGTACCAACCAAGCCGCCGTCTCCCAACTCGTGTAGGGGTACTCGTCGCTCCCCTCGTGGCTGGCGTAGTGGTAGTCGGCCCGGGCGGGGACAAACGCGAGGATCGATATTATAGTCGCAATCAAAGGCGATAACCGCCGAACGTCCATTAGATTCTCCCTATTGAGATAGCTATAATTAAGATACAAAATTACTCGATTATGTCAAGAAGATGCCACATTAGAGAAATTTCTTGCGGTAATCTCCCCTTTCAACTATCATGGGCGGGATTTTGAATATGAGCTTTCAAATAGAAGGAGTGTTAAATGCGTAAAGTCACGATAATTTTCGGCCTGATTGCGATCATGATATCGGCGGCCTTATTGTTTTCCGGATGCGCGAAGAAGGACGAGAATAAACAAGCAAGCGAAACACCCGATGCCGGGATGCCTAAAGCGCCGCAATTTCACGGTAAAATCGCCGGGATAACCTGGGGATTCCCGAACACCTGGACAGTCGCCCCTGAGAAAGCGATGCGGGCTGCGACCTATATCGTAAATCCCGTCGGGGACGATTCCGACAGCGCCGAATGCGCCGTATTCTATTTCGGGCCAGCCTCAGGCGGCGGAACCGATGAAAACATTAAGCGCTGGGCGGGTCAGTTCGGCCAGCCCGACGGCAGTGAATCTATCGATAAAGCGTCGATAAGCGAGAGCGAAATCAGCGGATTAAAGATCACCACAATCGATCTAAAAGGAACCTATATGGTAGCGGCCGGCCCTATGATGCAGGTTTCGACCCAAAAAGAGGGATACCACCTGCTGGGAGCTATCGTAGAGGGTCCGGAGGGTTCGGTATTTTTCAAAATGACCGGTCCGGAGAATACCATGGCGGCCAGCGAATCCGATTTTACAGAGATGATCGGTTCTCTTGAACCGTTACCAGAGTAGTTTTAAGTAAATTGAAGAACAACAGATCACCGGGGATGAAAATCCCCCGGGGCATCGAATATTACACTAACCTGAACAGGCCAAAAAAAAGGGGAGTCGTTGCGGCTCCCCTTCTTTTTCATTCTATAAGTAAATCCTCAGGCGATGTTGCCCTCGGCAGATCTCTTCCTTCTCCAGATTACCGCTACTGTCCCAAAGGTTAGCAACAGCAATGCCATAATCAGCATACCCCATTCGGAGAGCGTCGGAACTTCCGTGGTATCCTCTTCCAATACTGCATCCTGAACCGTGGTACCGCCTTCGGTAATAACAACATCGGGGATTACGATATTTATGTAGTTGGGATGAGAGAAGGAAACTTCATAGGTCCCGGGAATCAGATCCAATGTATAGAAGCCGCTGCCGTCGGTGTTAGCCGAGCCGGTATGCCCAAGGCCGTCGTCGGCGAATACATTAGCGTTTAGGATCGGATTACTCGAGTTATCGGAAACTGTACCCTCGAGAGTTCCGGTGGGAAGAGGGGTACAATCCGGTCGTGATATCTTGAAATCGTCAACACCCGCCTCAACGATCGAGCCTCCGCCGAGATCCGACGCCTGGAAACGGATTTTCCCCTGCACCGATGGGGATATATAATCGGCCACCCAGAATGAGTGCTGGTACCAGCCTCCCGATGATTCCTCAACCGGGCCTACGGTCTCGGCCAACACCCATGTCGATCCGTTGTCGCCGGAGATGTAAACTTCGAAAATGTCGGAAAGCGGGTTATCGCCTTCGCTGTTGGAATACCAGCGGGCATAGCTTATCTTACTATCAGCGTTCGAAAGATCGAGAGTCGGCGAGGTAAGAACGGTGGTTCCATCGTCGACATCGGAATTCCCATCCGCGTTATCGGTGACATAGCAATATCCCGAGCCGTCGGAATCCGACGGCGGATCGCCGCGGTCGCCACCCCCGGCCGGAACCGCCCGTTGCCATTGGCCGTCCAAAGCGTTCCCGCTTACCGTCCATCCCGTATTAGTCTGGAAATTATCGGCAAATAGGGTGATGAATTCGGAGCCGACAAAGAATCGATAGCTTCCGGTTTCCGGCCGTCTCCCGCTGTTGCCCGAGTTATCGCCGGCCTCAATATAGTAATAAACGAAAGTGCACGGTTGTTGTCCCGGAATGTAAGCGCGATAGCTGTTTCCACCCATATCCTGCATGTCTACGGATGTGAAATTAACATTATCGGTTGAGTAGTGAACGGTGGCCGAATTGATCGAGCCGAGCGACGATATTATGTCGGCGTTTACTTCGTAAGGATTTGTCGACGGTGTATCTTCCAGGGGCGTATGTGAGATATAAACTCCGGGGATGATTTCCGGGCAATCCATATTGTGCGCATTAAACGCGGCACAGATCTCCTCCCAGTGGGGAGTGCCGTTTTCGATAAACTCGTCGTCATCATCAAGAGTGAGATAATGAATCGTAATCTCCGGCGTGATCATGGTTCCCTGGTGCATCAGAATAGAGTTGACTGCCAGGCCACCGAGAATATCTCTATATTCCAGCGGGTAGCTGGACAAGAGTTCGTTTCGGAGGCTCCATACACACCCCGATATAAGCTGACCGCAATAGTGAATCTCGCCGCTGCATGGATATTGGAATGTGTTATCTCCGGTTCTCATATAATCGTTACAATTATTGAAAAATCCCCATCCAAGTTCGGCCTCGTCCATAATCAATATACCCATTACGTCGCCGAAACCCTCGCCATACTGCCCCTGCCCGCTTCCAGCAACCGATACGAGGTGATGGCCGTATTCGTGATGGACCACGGTTGAAAAGGCCGAGTTAGCGCACCCTCCCCCGGAGGTGAAGAAATTAATCGAGCTGTAATCATAATAAGCGTTGCAATCGTCCGCGATATTCACATTTACCGGGAATTGATGTTGGTTCCAGATCGTGTTGAATTGAGGGTTGTATGTAAGCGTGTAGTCGCGAACCACGTTGGCGTGAAGATAACCGTTTACCTCGGCCCGGTTATATTCACTG
>JAZGHS010000023.1:0-5945 GCA_036481315.1 Candidatus Zixiibacteriota bacterium
CGGCGGCGCTGATCCAGGACGCGGTGGATGTGGCTAATCCGGGGGATACGATTTATGTAGGCGAGGGAACGTGGACTGAATTCGTGATCCTAAGTAGCGATAGGATTGCCCTTATAGGCATGGGAGCCGGTAATACGATTATTGAAAATTACACAAGTAGTTTCACGATAAGGATCTTAGGCGATACCGTAACGATCGAAGGCTTTTCTCTGATCTCAGATTATAATTTAATAGCAAACTCCGGAATTTCTTGTTTATACTTTGGCCACGTGGAGATAAAAAACAATTACTTTTTTGGCAACCATGCCGGTGTAAGCGGTAATTTAGGCGGCAGGGTGACAAACAATTATTTTGAATCGAATAATGGCGCATTCCTCATTGTTTCTGTTAAAGACTCACTTACGCTATCAAACAATACCGTATTTCATGATGAGGGGCCTACTTTTTTTATAGACGACATGTACCCGGACGGCAGTAAGTTTATAATCAGGAACAATCTGTTGTATGCTCATAGTCAATCAAGTACATTTGTATATTATGTACCACCATCTACCGATACGGTATTTATTCACAACAATGTCTTTTTTAAGAAAATAGGAATTTCCGGAGGCCCCGGGGTAACATTGACATTTGGATTATCAACAGACTTACATAAGTTCTATAATAATACTATCAACGGTGTTTATGATTCATGTAGCATTTATGTTCGTTCGGCTGGGATTAAGGCTTATTATCATGATACGGTCGCAACAATCGATAATAATATTGTGATGAATTGCGATTACATATTACGTAATGATTCGGATATACCCGCGAAAGTGCGATATTCGGTATTCTATAATATCGCGGAGGATTATTTTCACGGTCCGGGAGAGTTCGGCGAGGGGAACATTTTCGAAAATCCGATGTTTATGGACACGCTAGATTTTCATTTACAGGCGTTCTCTCGGGCCGTTGATTCCGGAGATCCGGCGGTATTCGATCCCGACGGTTCCCGTTCGGATATTGGGGCTTATGGAGGGCCGTATGGCGAGACTTACGAGTATTTCGATCTGCCGCCGGAAATTCCGGATAGCCTCTGGGCGGAGGTATCTTCCGAAATGGATACTATCTACATTCACTGGCGGTTCAATACCGAGTCCGATTTCAATCTGTATCAGGTTCACAGAGATACTATTCCCGATTTCGAGCCGGATATCTTCAATCTAATCGCCGAGCCCGAAAGTTCTTACCATGCCGATATAGATTGGACGCCGGATCAAGACTATTATTACAAAATCGCTTCTATAGATAACCAGGATAACAGATCGGAATATTCAGAGGAGCTCGCGGTCGTTTTTACCGGTATCTACGATTATTCGGATCCGAATTATCCGACCTCGGCGGTACTTCATCAGAATTATCCCAATCCCTTTAATCAAAATACGGTTATAAATTACTATCTCCCGAATGTTGGCGTTCAGCCGGGTGAGGTTAAACTCGAAATATACGATATAATGGGTCGGGTTATCAGAACTCTTGTTAATGAGCGTCAATACCCTGGTGAATATTCATTAACTTGGGATGGCAAAGATGAGATGAGAAGAGAGCTTCCCAGTGGCGTATATTTTTACAGGTTGTTTATTACCGGTATAGAGTTTTCAAAGCCTAAGAAACTGATGTTGATGAAATAGAAGGTTCTCGACAATAAGTAAATTATATTTGACAAAATGTTAATTTTGGGTATTATATAGTAGAACGTCTCTTACGGAGAATGAGGAAATGAACGCATTTTGGCGCATTGCCATTATAACGTGCTTTTGTATAAGCGGATTAACGACTGCATTTGCGCAGTGGAGCGAGCCGGTTCCGGTGGTGGAGTTAAATGATATCGGCTCGGAGTTTTTTCCTTACCTATCTGCGGATGGCCAGATATTATTGTTTATGGCTGAGGGTACGATTACTATGAGTCGTTGGGATGGTGATTCCTGGGGAGAACGAGAGTATTTGCCGTCTCCAATTAATTATATCGGATTACAATCAACCTCCGCTGCGATAACCCCCGATCTGGAGTGGATATACTGGGTTTCCTGGAGGGCCGGCGGAATGGGAATGTGGGATATCTGGCGATCTCATTGGGATGACGATTGCGATTGTTGGGGAGAAGCAGAATTGCTCGGGCCCAATATCAACTCGCCGGACATCGAATGGGGAATGTGTTTTACGTCGGACGGCACACGAATGTACTTCGTAACGGATACCCCTTATAAGAACGGACAATACAGTCAGGGGGATATGGACATTTGGTATTCCGATTGGGATAGTGTTACTGGAGATTGGGGTTTGCCGAATAATATCGGTTATCCCGTAAACTTCATAGACCGAGAGTATGCGCCCTACGTTTCAGCCGATGGCAATACCCTGTATTTTACCTGCTGGGGGGCGCACGGTGTTCCCTATTGGCAGGGCGAGGAAGATATTTTCAAGGCGACTTGGGACGGATCTAACTGGACGAATGTCGAGAATATGAGACCTCCGATAAATTCTGAAGTCGAGGAATTGGGATCGGCCATAACCCCCGATAATCGCACCTTTTATTTTAGCTCGCGAAGGGACGGCGATCCGAATGGCGATTATGAATTAATGAAATCTACATGGGATCCGACCGGAATCGAGGAAGGATATTCGGTGCCCCGTAATAACGATGTAAAGATAGACGCGTTTCCGAATCCGTTTAACAATTCAACAAAGATAACAATATGGAGTGAGACATCACGCCTATCCACAATTTCGATATACAATATTTTGGGGGAAAAGGTATACGGAGAAACGGCTATAATAAATGAACATTCCTATTCTTTCAATTGGAGCTCCATAGATAACGATGGCTCATCTCTTTCGAGCGGATTATATTTCCTCCGCGTTAATGATTCTAAAAATATCTATAAAACGAAGTTGTTGAAAATTAAATAATGGAGAATGCGCACGATGTTTCTTGACAATACGTTAATTTTGGATATTATAATAGAAGAACCTTTCTAAATGGAGTTCGGAGAAATGAAGGCTTTTGGGTACCTTGCCATTATAGCTTATTTTTGCATAAGCGGATTGACTACCGCATCTGCCCAATGGAGCGAGCCTGTCAATGTGGGGCCTCCGGTTAATTCGACACTTGATGAACGAAGGCCATCCCTGACTACTTTCAGTGATATGATGGTCCTGAAGACGGGGAGAGGAGATTCAAGTGGTTTATTTACAACCCGTTATGTTGATGGACAGTGGACCGAGCTCGAGTATGTTTATTCTGTAGGAAATCCCGCCAATATTAAGCCTGCGCTTTCGCCTGATGGAAGCGAGATCTATTTTTCATGCTACTGCGGCGGCTACGGTGATTATGACATCTGGAGAGTGGTGTATGACAGTGTTAGGGGTACTTGGACTGATCCTGTGAATGCCGGACCTAACATAAATGATGAGGGGGGACAAACTGCGCCGTTCTTATCTTATGACGGGCAGAAATTGTATTTTATCGATCATTCTAACCGATTTCCCAATGGCCTTGTAGTCTCTCACAGAATTGATGATGAATGGTCCAATCCCGAATGGGTGAACAATTACTTCGCACCAGCAGAAAACGCATCATTAACTATGGACGAAAATCAGATGTATTTCGGTAAAGCGATTCCTAATGAATACTGGGCCGTCTTCTTCTCGCAAAAGGATGATAACGGATACTGGATGCCGCCCGAGCGATTTGATGAAATTAATGATTATGGAAGAGCGGTTTATCCTAAAGTTAACGCAGATGGTAGCCGCGTTTATTTTTCAAGTGAAAATATGGGCGGAGAAGGCGGATCTGATATCTGGTATGTCGAAAGGCCAACTGCTGTATTTGATACAGAATATAAAAATGAAAAACATCTAATCTCCGTCTATCCTAATCCATCTAATATCTTTTTCAATATAAGGATCAACGAGGATATTCGCGTCGATGGTAATATCATAATTTATGATATACTGGGTCGGCAGATATCGCAGATTCCGGTATCTAGTAAAGAGATGGTTATTCCTTGGCCTTCCCGAGAGGGTCTTGGCGAGGATCTTTCTAACGGTATTTATTTTCTAAAATGGTTTGGCAAGGGAGGTGATGCCATTGACACTAAGAAGTTAGTTCTCTTGAAATAAAGTGGTTTATTCAAGGAGGGAATAATGTCCCGTGTTTATTTCATGGCAATAATGGTGATAGCGTGCTTTGTTTCTTACGCCAACGCTGATTCTTTCGAGTGCGGGTACGATTCAGAAACGCCGCCATTAATTCTAAATTATGATATCCCCGATACCGTTTTAGGCGTGGCGATATATTGTTGCTATGATACTGTCGAATCTTATGCTCTTCCGTTCTGGGCTTATACCATGTGGGATTTATCATATCAGCTAAGCGTTCCTACGTACTACTCTGATGTTACTGATGACAAAATGCTATTTTTGGGTGATGTTTTCGGTAGTGACAGTAGTACCTGCTTCGTCTCCGATGTGGACCCTGGCGGCGGAAATGTACCGAGTAATGCATTCGTAACCGACATCTTTTTGAAGGCTGATAGTATCATCAATTTCGCGGATTACGACAATGACGGCCTAAATGGGATCCCCGCATCGAAGGATAGCCTCGGGGACGACGACGGTTACGTTGACGCAGTTTATCTTACCGAGATGTGGTATCACAATGGGACAGGCATGCCAATACCGACTAGCATATATTATACAACCAATGACACATCAAGAACAGGCGACACGATATATATCGGTGATAAAAGAGGGGTTAGAATTAGAGTAATAACGGAGCATATGGGGCTCCATGTCAATGCTCATGAATTAGGTCATACATTGGGTTTACCCGATTTATATCACGGTCTTGGCGGCGAACATGATTCATTAGAACATCGATCTCTTGGTTCTTATGAGATTATGGCGCGTAATGGCTTTGATTGGGTTTCATCACCCTTTACCCCATACTGCAAATCCATTCTCGGGATCTCTGATATTATCACTGTTGAGGCGCCTATGTACCAGGTGTCATTTTCTGATTACGAAAGGTCCGATTCATGCTATAAACTCCCTACGGTTAATGAAAATGAATATTTTCTTATATCTGCTTACGATAACTCAGATAGTTCTTCGTACTGGATCGATGAATGGCCGAGACCTAACAGTGGCGGGATACTAATCTTGCATATAAAAACGAATTTCCTCAACGGCAATGAATACTTCAGAAAAAAGACAGACATCGAAAGCGCACATGGGTTATGGAATGTCGACTGGCCTGACTCTACTGGCCCGCCCGAATTTACAACTCCTAACGCAACTACTGGTCGTGATAGCATGGATTTCGCTGGTGATTATATGACCCATCCACCATGGGCCGATATCGGAAACCTAACATGTCTTTTCGACGGAATAGATTTTACAGTTTTTGACGGACTTTCGAATCCCAATTCGAATCTATATTCAATTGGAGGTTCTTACCCGCAAAATATCCCGTCTCATGTGGGAGTCAGGAATATCGGGGTTCAAGGAAATGGCGTGTTTATTGCGGATTTCCTAGTCAACAACTAGTACGATACTTTAACGGCCGATCACACTACTTGGGGAGATTCAACCCAACATACCGGATACGCTATCACGGGGGATATTATCGTTAAGGCCGGGGATACCCTCTCCATAGAAAAGGGAACAACCATCTATTTTCAGGCCGATGAAGATATTTTGGAGGGGGGCGAGGTTGACAGCCTCTGTGAGCTTATAGTTTACGGGACACTTATCGCGGAGGGGACATCGAGCGATTCGATTCTTTTCGTACCATCGTCGGAGCAATTGGCTACAAGCGAGCCCGGCGACTGGTACGGTATCCGTTTCATGCCCGGCTCGAACGGGGTGATGGAATACTGCGCAGTAAGGGACGGCATTGA
>JAZGHS010000024.1:0-19636 GCA_036481315.1 Candidatus Zixiibacteriota bacterium
TCGGTGATCCAGAAACGGGTATCGTCCCTCTATGGAATTGGCGGCGCTGACCCTATCCCCTTGCGACGATAGCAGGTATCCGGAGAGAAGCGAGTTTGCCTCGAGATACTGCGCTCTGGCAAGATGATTCCAGCGATCGAAATTTGGGGGGAGGTTTTTACCGTGCGCCAAAACCGAATCGTAATCGCCAATGGCCGCGCGGATATCGTCGGTGAAATAATCCATCACCTTAACAGTCGTATTGATTCTCGGTATATGGGAGAAATGGAAACTATCGATCTTCGCGAGCCCCGCTTTGTAGAATGTCTCAAGATAAAATTTAGCTCTCGCTCCGGAAAGCGGGAGAGTCGGATAGAGTTTTCTCAATAGCGACGGCCTCATGGTCGAATCGGGGTTTTTCGCCCAGAATTTGCGGATCAATGTCTCTTTGAAAATATCGTAACCGCCGAAGATCTCGTCGGCCCCCTCACCGGTGAGGACAACCTTGAAATTATTTTCACGAACCAGTTTCGAAAGCATGAATAGCGGTGTCGGGGCGGTGCGAAGGATCGGGCGTTCGGTATGCAGGATAACGGCGGGAAAGTTTTCGGCGATATCGCGCCAGGAACATTGTATTTGATGATGATTCGTTTTCAGATACTCGGCCATCTGGTTTTGGTATTCGGATTCGTCGTAGGCCTTGTCGTGGAAAGCGATCGAGAATGTCTCCACCCTCGTATTGGTGAAATGTTTGATCAGCGATGTTGTAGCCGACGAGTCCAAACCGCCGGATAAGTAGGCGCCTACCGGGACATCGGCACGAAGCCGAAGCCTGACAGAATCGACTAACAACGCATGAAGCTCCTCGGCCCAGCTTGCGACAGATCTATCGCTGTCGAATTCCTCCGGGAAATCCATCCGCCAGTATTTTTCGGTATTGATTTTCCCATTTTTTATTTCGAGATAAGTCCCGGCCTCGAGTTCATTGATATTCTCAAAAGGCGTTCTCGGCGGCGCGGTAGTCCACCAGGTGAATATCTCGGCCAATCCCTTGTAATCGATACGTCGGGGGATTGAGCTATCACTGAGAATCGATTTGATCTCCGAGGCGAAATAGAACCGGCCGTCATGTACGGTATAGAAGATTGGTCGGATCCCCAGTCTGTCCCGGGCGACAAAAAGCGATTTCGTTTTGATATCGTATATGGCGAACGCGAATTGTCCATTGAACCTGCTCAAACAATCGTTACCCCATTGTTCGTAAGCGTGGACTACGACCTCGGTATCGGATTGTGTGCGGAATTTATGGCCGTGCTTTTCTAGTTCGTCACGAAGTTCTATATAATTGAATATTTCGCCGTTATAGGTTATCCAGATTGTCTCGTCCTCGTTGCAGAGAGGCTGGGAGCCGCCTTCAAGATCGATGATGGAAAGCCGTGCCTGCCCCAGTACGCACCTGTTATCGAGATATGCGCCGAACTCGTCGGGTCCACGATGACGAACCGCGCCGACCATCCGCCTGATGAGTTCATCGTCGGGCGGGGCGTCGTTATGAAGCTGAAAAAATCCTGCTATTCCGCACATGTCTTTAAATTCACTTGCTTATTGAGATTATTGTCGGTAGACAAGCCGCCGACCTACATCTCCTGAAATGTCAAAACCGCGAGGGTTTTGACCTACGACTGTCTGTGCCACTCTATCGTCTTCTTAAGCCCTTCCTTTAAGCTTATACTCCAACCGAAGCCCAGCAGTTCACCCGCTTTGGAGAGATCGGGTATGCGCCGACGGACATCCTCATAGTTCCCCCCGAAATTCTCGTACGGGATTAACTCGATCTTCGGCTCTTCCCCCGGACGGATCAGCTCGTTGATCGTGCTCGCCAGATCTATTATGCTGATCTCCTGGTCGGAGCCGAGATTGATAATTTGCCCGTTGGCTTTATCGGTTTCGGCGGAGGCTATTATTCCCGCTATCAAGTCATCGATATATGTAAACGACCGTGTCTGTTTACCGTCGCCGTGGATACTGATTTTCTCGTTGTTTAACACCTGGTCGATAAAAACCGATTGCGGACCGCCCCACCATGAGCGATGATGTCTCGGGCCGTAAGAACCGAAAAACCGTAATACGACAGTATCGACATTTTGCTCGGTGTGATAGGCCAACGCCAGGTGCTCGTCGAACGCCTTGCTGACAGCGTAGCTCCATCGTCGACTGTCGGAACGCCCGATTAACAGATCGTCGCTTTCTTTGAAAGGCGGAGTCCCCTTGCCGTAGACATCGGAGGTGGAGGCGAGGATAACCTTGCATTTATGTATGGCCGCCGATTCGTAAATATTGCGAGTGCCGTCGTTGTTTACCTTTAATGTCTCCAGCGCGCCGCCGTAGCGGGGGATCTTGCGGGCGGCCAGATGAAATACAATCGAGACACCGTCGCTGGCTTTATCAACAGAATCGATATCGCAGACATCGTTGTGGAAAAACTCGAAATCGGAGCCTTGAATCTGTTTTATATTATCTTTAGAGCCGTAAGAGAGATCGTCGTAGCAACGAACATAAAACCCGCGATTAATAAGGGCATGACAAAGGTGCGATCCTATAAATCCCGCTCCCCCCGTCACCAACGCTATAGGTTTTGAATTATTTTTCAGCGACTAAGGCCTCCCTGACCGTTTTCAATTTGGCTGTACCCTTTTTTACCGATTCCGGTTCGAAGAGGCTTTGCCGGATATTCATGACGGTATCGACAATCCTCTCGGCGGCTTTGCCGTCCCAGTATTTCGGGGTCGAGCCGGTTTTGACCGCGCCATTTAAGATATTCTCGGCGGCGGCGGTTATTTTCTCGGCATAAGGCCCCACCAGGATATTGGTACCCTCATGAAGAGTTACCTGCCGATCGGTGCTTTTACGCAGAGTCAGGCAGGGGATGTTGAGAATCGTGGTCTCCTCCTGAATACCGCCCGAATCGGTGAATACCATGGTCGCCTCGGTTTCTAGCTTTAGAAAGTCGAGGGCGCCCACGGGCTCTACGAGCCTTATACCGCTTTCGCCAAAATATGAGGTCAGGTTGAATTTATCAATATTATTTCTTGTTCTGGGATGGCAGGGAAATAAAACCGGGATTTTGTCCGTGACCCCGCTTACCCCGGTCAGGATATTTTTTAGAGCTTTGGGGTTATCGACATTTTCCGGTTTGTGGAGGGTCAGAAGTCCGTATCTGCCTTTCCCCAGGTCGAACTGACGTGATAACGGCCTTGAAGTCGCGATCTTGTTTAAGTTGAGGAGCGTGTCAATTAAGACATTACCGACGAAAAATACACATTCCTCGTCCACCCCTTCATTTAGAAGGTTATGGCTTCCCGTACTTTCGGTTACGAAATGACAATCCGAGATTTTATCGATTATCAGGCGGTTGATCTCCTCCGGCTGGCTGGTATCGAACGAACGGAGTCCCGATTCCACGTGGGCGACGAGCACTTTGCCCTTAGCGGCTACCATGGCCGCGGCCACCGCCGAATTGGTATTGCCGATAACGATTACCAGATGGGGCTTGCTTTCGGCCAGCGATTTCTCGAACTCCGTGAGTATCCGGGCCGTCTGTTCGGCATGGGTGCCGGAGCCGACTCCAAGAAAAACGTCCGGTTTTCTAAGCCCGAGTTCGTCGAAGAAAAGCCCGGAGAGGTTAGAATCGTAGTGCTGACCGGTATGCAGAAGCATGGGATCGATGAAATCGTCGAATCTTTTCATACGCTCGATGATCGGGGCGGCTTTCATGAAATCGGGACGGGTGCCGACCACTATCAACGTCTTTAATCTTTGTTGTAATCCGGACATAATTTTCCTCCGGGCTAAAATTCGTAATCAGGTCACATCATATATTAGATCGGACGGTTTGCGGAGTGAGTCAAGGTGAAATATCGGGTTTTCTAGAACGTGTTCCGGGGGTCTTCGAGACCTCTGTTATTACCCCCAGCGAAAGCAACAAGACGCGGGCTTTTTAAAGCCATAACCTTTTAACAGATAGATAGATAGATAGACAGAGGAACACACATTATCTTCCTTGACAATGTTATCCTTTTTTGTATCTTTCTTGTGGGAGAGATCCCGCGCGAAGCGATTTGGAAATGATATATTGCGGTCGATTGAAGACGAGGTTTTAATGGCGACCTTAAGATTTGGAATACCATTTAACTTTGAGGCGGAAAAGAGGGTGATAAAACGGGACGTCACCTATACTCCAATTCAATAGCCCTTGGAAAGTTCTATTAGCGCGGAGTCGGGGACGCCCCAGGAAAATATCCTATTTGACCAAAAGATGAACTTTGATTCGAAATTTGTCAAAGAGGAATAATGAGGGTATTAACATGCCTTTTGATAATCGGGTTGATTGCGGGTATCGTCGGGTTCTCGCCCGATACGGCTTCGGCACAATGTAAAAGCAAAAAGATGGTCAGCGGATGGAATAGCTTTAGCGGAAGCTATGATGCCTGCGATAGTTGGATGAAAAAAACTATGGAATTTGACGTTGACGAAGGCGGGTACGGTGAATTTCTAGCGTATGGCGCTAACACTCCTCTATACGAGGTATACGAAATATATTTTTGGGACGAAGGACACAATGTGGATGTAGATTGGTATTACTGTTCAAACTTGAACGACCACGAAATAAGTATTGAGCTTGCGGGCGGACCCGTTAATCCATTGGAACTCGGATTCCACAACCCCGTATTGAAAGTTCAATACTTCGCGAGTCAACCGGATTAGAATACGATTAAGAAACCACCTTAATTCCCCCGGACCTGTTCCGGGGGAATAGGAGTTTTCCAATGAAAAAGAAATTAAATCTGGTTATAATAATAGGGGTATTTATTTATGTAACAGGCTATCTTATGCCATTGAACGCCGACGAGAACCGCTGGTCCACAGCGGGCCCCTATAACGCAAATGTGCTTTCAATCGCTATTCACCCATTTGACAACCAGATAATTTATATCGGTACAGTCGAGAATGGAATTTACAAGACGACGGATGGAGGCGGAAATTGGATGCCGATGAATAATGAGGATCTGCCGACAAATATTAGGGTAATCAGATTTCATCCATCCGCGCCCGACACCATGTATTCAGCAACGATAAGTGGTTTTTATAAAAGCGGTGATATGGGCCTGAGTTGGAGCTTAATCGTGCTGCCAGATGGATGGCAATACGAAATAAGATCATTTGTGATTCACCCCGTTCATCCGAATATACTAATAATCGGCAGTACACATGGCACTCATTATAGGTCGACAAACGGAGGCGTAGATTGGACATCCATGGATTTGCCTCTCGTTGTAGCTCAAGAACACGTACTGGATCCAGTTGATACAAATAGAGTATATCTTGTTACTCAATCGGCTTCACCGCAAATGTCGATATTTAGAAGTGATGATCTGGGAATATCCTGGGAAAACATTCACAACGACCTCGATACGTCTATATTCGGATACGATATGGCTATAGATCCGGTTAACCCCAATACATTATATTTTTGCGGAAATCGTTTTAGGGATACTACTGGTGCGTGTATGAGTAAATCAACCGATGGAGGCGAACACTGGTTTGATATAACTCCCGACAATCTCATCGAACCTCATATACGCTCCATCTCTATTTCCCCTTCCAATCATAATACAATTCTGATTTGCACGGCCGGTGACGGTGTTTTGAAAAGTTATGATGGCGGTCAGACCTGGCAGGAGATTAAAAATGGTTTGACTAACCGAATGGCCGCCAGAATAGTAATTGATTCTTTGTCGAGGATCTATTACCTTGGAACTTTTTTCGATGGCATATATCGCTCGATTGATGAAGGAGATAATTGGGAAAAAATCAGCGATAACATTACAAATTCGCGCTGTCGAGACATATCGATCAATTTGCTGGGTTCTGATACGATTTTCGTCGCTTCTGCCAACGGCATTTACAGATCTACCAACGGCGCGTTTAATTGGGAGTATCTGGATTTTTTGTACCCAGACTACAAGCGTTTCGCAACTTGCGTAAAGGTAGATCCCATCCATAGTGAATACATCTACGCAGGATTTTATCCGCATCCCCTGGGACCTGAATTCATCGGAATAGCCCGATCCATTAACTGCGGGGAGTCCTGGGATTTTTATTATGAAGGTCTTCCATCATTTACCGGGTATAACAAGCTGGATGTTGCTTTTAACGGCTCAAATCAGCATCGAATATTCCTGGCGTCAACATCAGGTCTATATTATTCGGATGATTTTGCTCAAACATGGTCGCGGGAACAGTCGCTTCCCGATGACGTTTATTACGCTCTAAACGTCAGTTCGGTTAATTCCGAGCATGTGTATACCGGCTCTTCGACCCTTTATAAATCTACCGATCTGGGTGCTACGTGGGAGAATTTACCGGGGCCTCCAGGCTATAGTTCCATCAACGAAATAACCTCTGATCCTATTAATCCAGATATTCTGTACTGCTGTAGAAGTCGAGATGGCATTTACAAATCCATCGATGGGGGTTATTCATGGCAGAATATCTGCAATAATCTACCGTACGTCGAAGATTGGTTTACGGTCTCCGGAGTGGCGATAAATCCACTCAATTCCGACGAGGTGTTCGCGAATGTATTTAAAAGCGGCATTTTTGTCTCTAATGATGGCGGCGAAAATTGGGATGACTTTAACTATGGGCTTCAAACAAATTACGCAAAGGCTGTAACTATAATAGATCCGCTCGATACAAGCCGGATCTATCTTGCTACCGACCAACAATCCGTTTGGTCGATCACCAGAATCCAAACCTCTATCGATGATGACATCCATCCCCCAGATAAATTTATCACTTTATCCAATTATCCGAACCCTTTCAATGCCGCGACTATTATTAACTTCTCAATTTATAGTTCAGAGCATATTACGCTTAATATCTATAACATCCTCGGTCAACACGTAGAGTCCATTATTCACAGCTTACGACAAGCCGGTAATCACTCCATCTCCTGGGACGCCTCCGCGCATCCTTCCGGCGTCTATTTCGCCAAGTTGAAGACGGCTGAATCCGAAAAAAATATCAAGATGCTTTTACTGAAGTAGAGTTGGGATTTAATAGGAGAAAGTTGACCTGCGATTCATACCCGGCCGACTTCAATCGAACGGATAGGCCCCGGGCCCCGCGGTCGGCGATGCCATCCCCAAACTTTTCTCGAATGTAGTGAATTCGAAAATATCGAGAAGTCTTACAAGCTTCTGTTCGGTCAAGTTTAAATTACCGTACTGGTAATAACTTGTGTAATCGGAACCGGGAGGACGAAGCTGATTATGATCGAGCTCCCATAACTTCAGATTGATAATAGCCGAATAACCTCGTCTGTTTAAGCTGGCGATTGCTCTGTGAATAAACCATGCCGGGTAAATCCTCAGCTTCTCGCTGAAACGCGCGGTCAACCCCCATCCTTTTAAAACCGTATGGGGTACGATAGTTATTTTTGGTCCGGCTTTTGTCCCGACCGGAATCGGCATATTTAGTTCCGAAGTAGCGGTACCTATCTCCGGGCCGGCAAAATAGCCGTAACCGATTTCCGCTGCTATTTGTATAATATCCGGTATTGCTTTACGGGAAAAGGGAACGGGCGGCTTGAAACCCAAAACCGGTTTTTCTAAAATACCCTCCAGCTGCGCCTTGGAGCTCTTCAGCTCGTCGCTGATCCCCTCCGAAGATAATTTTTCGATATTGATATGATGATAGCCGTGGCTCGCGATCTCATGACCGCGGGCGTCGATTAAAGCGATTATCTCGGGGAAATTCTCGGCCACGCATCCCAATATAAAAAATGTCGCTTTGGTCTTCTGTTCGTCCAAAAGATCGAGCAGATTTATAATGATGGGTAAAATCCTCGACCTTTTGCTGTTGTTATCCTCGGCCGGGCAGTCCTCGTGAAACCTGTCCTCGACCTCGAAGGAGAGGATATTCTTTATCGTTTTGTCTTCCGGTGTCATCTATTAGTCGGGCTTTTCTTTTGAAGGATTAAATGTCAGATCATAATCGAATTATACAAGATAGGCCCGAATATGTCAAAATGCTGAACGCGCTTTATATTTAGGGGATAGTTTAACGGTATCCGAAAATCTCTGAGTATATTATGAGAACAATCAGAATAATCCCAATTGCCAGCGCGATAGCGCCGAATATTTTCAATCCTCGCACAACAGCGTCGGGCAACGGACTCACCATCCGTTTCTCAAGCTCTCCTGATTTAACCATTTCCTCGTATTCCCTGGGACGGTCGGCTTTAAATTCCTCTAAGGGAACCCTGCCGGTAAAGATCACCGTATCCATGGGGAATTTATCGGCCCTGAAATGGGTGTTGAAGAAATGGACGGTAAATATAAAACCCACCGCCAGAAGCGCTTCATCGGAATGTATAACAGTGGCCACGTTGATGAACCAGCCGGGAAGGAAATGGGTGAAAAACTCGGGGAACCACAAGATCAACCCGGTGGCGCCGATTATAGCCACGCCCCAGAATACCGCGAAATAGTCGAATTTTTCCCAGTAAGTCCAGCGTCCGTAATCGGGACGGGGTCCCATGCCGACGAACCACTTCAAGGTGGCGAAAGCGTCTTTAGCGTCCTGCATATTGGGAATCATCGAATTAGGACCGAAAATGAACTCTTTCCAGCTTTTATCCCGTTTTTTTCTCTTACGAGCCAACCCGATCAAGTGCGAGAAGAAATAGAAAAATGTGATAACCGCGCCAAAACGATGAATGAAACTCGCGCTTTCGAAACCGCCTAACCATCGCGACGCGACTTGAGCCCAGCCCATGTATGAGAACTTCAAAATCATGCCGGTTAAGGCCAGACTCAGAAAACTTATTATAACCAGAATATGCAGTCTGCGCTCGAGCCGTCCGAAACGGAGATATTGTTTAGCGGTCGGATCATGGCGGATTTTCTTTAATTTCTTACGCTCCTTCAGGGAACGAGGAAGCCACATTAGAGTATGTGTTCCGAAGATTGTAAACGTGGTAACCAGCAATATAGTCATAAACCAGAACGTATAATAAAGGATCGGGTATTTATCTTTATCGTGATGGGTGGCGTGAGTGAGGTATCCGGCGAATTGCCTATGCGAGCCCTCATGACAGGTCGCGCAAGTCTCCACTATATTCTGTCTGGAAAGCCGCGACTCAGGTTCCCAGGTCGGGAGAATATCGTGGGCGCCGTGACAATCGTTGCATTTGGCGGCGGCGTCGTAGCCAAGCTTGGAAACTTTCCCATGGAAGGTCTCGAAATAGGTTTCAGTGACGTCCATGTGACAACGACCGCACTGATTGATAATATTGAGCTTGAATCCTTCTTTATCGATTCTGCTTATTGTATGCGACGAATGGCAATCGTCACACACGGGAAGCTCCTTCTCGGGGTTTTCCTCCGTCGTGAAATGGATGCTCTTGATATACTGCTCATAAATACCGTTATGACATTCCGCGCAGGTCCTGGCGATATTTTTCTTATGAACGCTCGACAAGGGATCGTCTTTAGGCAATTCGTGATGAGCCGTATGGCAATCGGTGCACATAGCTGTTACCACCAGGCCGCTTTGCAAAAGGCCCTTGCCATGGATGCTCATTACATAATTGCTTAGAATCTCATGTTGATCGCCTTTATATCGGACCGTGGCTTTGCTTCCCTCTTTATGGCATTTTCCGCAAAGTTCGGGAATGTTTGTGGGGTATGTCGGCGATTTGGGATTGCGATGAATTTTTATATTATGCTTGCCATGGCAATCGAGACAGATGGGGGCGTTGAGATCTCCGCGGTCGGCCAGAGTACCGTGAGTACTGGTTTTATAGATCTCCACAACTTCGGCGTGACAGATAGAACAATCGACTTTTGTTGTGATAGTGGCGCATGAGCGCTGCCTGGCGGGGCTTGCCCCGGTATGACATTGGGCACAGGCCGTATTTCGATGATCGGAGTCGTGCACCTCCAGCGTATCAACATATAATGATATCGCCTCGCCCTCGCGAACCGTGGTCAGGTCGGGTTTGTTGTGGCATTCGAGGCAATCTCGATCGGCCATGCCGAGTTCATAATATATCTTGCGGGCGGTATGTGGGGAATGGCAGTCTATACAAATGGGGACCCTGTGCGGTTCGCTTTCCCAGAGTTCGCCCCTGATAACCTTCCTGTGCACAATCTCTATCTGCCCGTGGCATTTCTGGCAGGTCCTGGCCACGTTATCTCTATAAATCGATGATTTCGGATTAGTATGGGATAAAACGTTATGGGCTGTATGGCAATCGGAGCAGACAGCGGTAACCGTCAAGCCCTGCTTGAAAAGGCCTTCCCCGTGAATACTGAGGGAATAGTGAGTGAGGATACTATCCTGGGGGATATTAAAGCTACGCGATACCTCGGTGCCCTCCTTGTGACAGCCTCCGCACATATACGGGATATTGAATTTAGTAACCCTGGAATCATGCGACGTGGGAGGTTTTATATCATGGGCGCCGTGACAATCCCAGCACTGTGGAGCGAGACGTAATCCCTTTTTTACAGCTGTCCCGTGAAGGCTATTGTTATATTCCTCGGCTATATCATCATGGCACATTCCGCAATCGACATCTCCGGGTCGTTCCTCATGCGGTAGTTCGACACCGTCGAGATCGGCATGACAATCGATACATTCGAACTCGGCATGAACCGAGCCGGTAAATTTATTTAAATTAACATAAACCGAATATTCTCTGCCCTTACGTTCACCTGTCAGATCACTGTCCTCGTGGCACATCATGCAATCATCGAGTGATTGAGCCGGAGAGAAATTGTATAAACCGAATATGAATAAGCAAAGTAACAGAATATGCCGTCTCACTATTTCCCCTCCGGCAGGCTTCTCATTGATTTTGTTTTAAGTCGGCGAGTTATTCCCATGCTGTAGCGCTGTCGATCTCTTCTTTTTTAGTTTTGGATTTTTCCGCCAGGTTTTTAACTTGCGGATCCTCGGGATGCTCATGGATATACATGTCTTTGGGCATTTTTCCCGTATACCAGGCCGGGTTCATGGGATAGACACTGGGGCTGAATATGGTAGAGTACATATGCCAGATCAAAATTGCAAGAGTGGCCAGCCAGGCTTCATAATAATGAATTACCAGCATGACATCCAGAAATCCCTTGGGGAACCACTTTATAGTGTAATTATCGAACCAGAGGAAAAAACCGGTTATGATCATAATTACCGAACCCCAGACCAAAGCCCAGTATTCGGCCTTTTCTACATAGCTGAATCGTCCGAATCTCGGTCTAGATTTGTTTATACCGAGATTATATGATACCATCAGCCCTAATTGTTTTATATCGATAACAACCGGCATCATATCTTTTAAGAATTCACGCCCACGTTTGGATGACAGGTAAAACAGATGCCAGATTGTGGTTAATACAAACAGGACAGCAGAAACCCTGTGAATTATTCCTCTTAAGGGGAATCCTCCCTCCCAGCCGAACAGGAATTTCACCCACCAAGCCTCGGAAAATCTTAAGGAGAATCCGGTAATCACGAGCATTAGAAACGTGACAGTAAGAAAGATATGCTGCCAGACCTCGTTGTAATTCATCCGTCGTATCTGTTCTTTTTTGCTAATTACCCTTATCTGTTTTCTAAAGTCTATAAGCCAGTGTATGATCATCCCCCCGATGACTACAATGATTATGCCTATGTAGATTTTCTGTATCAATGCGGCCAAAGGGTTATGGCTGACGCCGGGGGCGCCGTGTATCGGTATGTTGGCCACCTCCACGGTAATATCGGGATGGCACGATCCGCACGTATTTTTTAAATTATTCGGGTGAATGGATGACGAAGAATCGGCGCTGGGCAGGATACGGTGGGCACCGTGGCATGACGCGCAGTTGGCTACAGTAACATCGCCGGCTTTGCTCTTCAAACCATGGTAACTATCGACCCAGGTTTTAAGACTTCCGGTGGTTACACCGTATTTTTCGGTGAGTGTGGTGGTTTCATGACATGGAGTGCATGTCGCCTCGGCTACCCTGGCGGGGCTCACCGCTGAGATCGGATCGTCGGGCGAAAGGATACCATGTTCGCCGTGACATCCGGTGCAAACAGGTGAATCCGTTACCCCCCTCAACGTAAGCTTGCCGTGAATTCCCTCCCAGTAATCGTTCTCCACACTTCTATGACATTTACCGCATGTTCTGGGAATATTGAAATGGTTTATCGCCGATTCCGGCAGACCGGGGGCGAGAATTCTGTGGGCGCTGCCGCCCGTGGAATGGCAGTCGTTACATGTGGCGGCCAGATAAATCCCTCCCAGCGATGCTTTCCCATGAATACTGTTTTTGAAAAGCTCCACAGGATGGGCCTTCAATATCTCATGCTTCTTTACAAGGTCGATATCTTCATGGCATCGTCCGCACGTATTAGGAAGATTTAGCGGGTTAACCCGGGATCTCTTCTCGGAAGATTTTACTATATCATGCGTGCCGTGACAATCGGTGCAGTTCGGCATATCCTTCGATTCGCCGACTTTCAGATGCCCGTGCCATTGATATACTTCCGCCTCGTCCTCATGGCAATCACCGCAAATTACTTTTGGTAATTTTTCCTCGTGAGGAAGTTCCTCTATACCGGTATGGCAGGAAACACAATCGTGATCGCCGTGAACCGATTGATTATAAATACCGATTTCCAGGTAAAGGGAGTATTCCTCGCCTGTTTCATCAACCCCGGTCAGGCTATCATCTCCATGGCATTCCATACAATCGTCTTGCGCGTAAAGTATGGCAGTCGAAAACATAAAACAGATGAACAGTACTGATATAAATGTTGTTTTCAGGTAATTAAATCTTCCGCCAATCATCCTCATCAACCCCGTCTTTAATTATCCCCGTGCACTCGATCTAATTCGAGCGTTTTTAGAATTACCATCATAAAATATAGTATCGGTATAAAGGTGTCAAGAATAATGTGAAATAATTCTCAATGTTATTAGTATTGAAATATGTATCCGTTTATCATTCAATTAGTTATACTTGACAATGAAACAGCCCAGAATTAAAATCGTAATAATAATTATTAGATTAAAATGTCTTCTTATAATTAGGCTTCCGGCCATATCGCGGAGAAATATCGTATTTACGAATAGGGTAGCGATTTTCCTATTTTAAGAGCTCTTGAAATTCCGGAAACGACTTGAGGCCGTCAAGATCCGAATCCCCAGCGGCCATATTTTTAAATTTCGGTGATATTTTGATGGCTGTCTCGATGCTGACCAAAGCCTCGTCGAACTGTCCGGCCAGGGTTAGATAGCAGGCGAGATCGTAGTAGGTTTCGGGAAGATCGGGACCAAGCTCGACCGATTCGCGCGCTTCCCTGACAGCCATCTGAATTTCGCCTTTGCGGTAATAATTCATAGCCGAATCGAGATGGGAGAGAGCTTTAGCTATATTAAATATGCGATATAGTTCGACGAACGGTTCAGGGCTGTCGTCGACACGGATATCGATCTTGCGGTCGTAGCGAAGCCCCTCGTTGACGCCCGCCACATAGAGCGCGGCCGATTGTTTGCCCCTCGAATCACCGCCGACCGAATCGCCGGCGAGAAGCGCGGCCATCAATTTATCCTCGAGTTTGCCCCGGGTCCTCTCGAAAGCCTCCACCATTCTCGTTACGACCGTATCCGAAACCAGAATATTCCCCTGCGCGGCGCAGTTTATGCCGATCAAACCGCCGGCCCAGTTGAGACAACCGGGGCCGGTGAATGTGGCGGCATTACCCTGGAAATCTATAACTCCTACCTGTCTGCGTTCATATCCGGGATCGATCGATATAAGCGAATCGATAACCTGTTGTGGAGATAAACCCGCTTCCAGCATCTCGAGACCGTCGATACCGTAATCGAAATTAACGTACGATTGGGTCGCCACAGCCCCTACACCCGCTTTAGCCCATGGAACAACAGAGCCTACCGAGAAATATTTACTGGCCACGGCTACCCCTACCTCTCCTGTCTCGGGGTCGCATCCCGCTATGGAAAAAGTCGTAACCGGTACTATTGCCAAAGCGGTCAGGGGTAAAATCAAGACTGCAATAGCGACAATCGCTTTTTTCATTTCTTCACCTCCGTTTAAATAACGCGGTATATATATTTCCATTAGACAGCGGGATAGTCAAAGAAAAAATGAGGGTATTCGCTGATTTTAAGCCTTGACTGTAATGGGTCGATTTTGTAGCCTTGGCCGATGGCCGGAAGGATCTTAAAACTAGAGGAATTATCATCGACAGCGTTCGGCGATCTCGATCGGGCGAAAACCGCTATTTTCATTCCGTTTTCCCCTATGGAGGGTCATGGACCTCATCTTCCTCTCGGCCTTGATTTTTTCAATGCCGAGTATTTCGCCGAGACGGCGGCGGCCTCGGTGGTCGAACGAATGCCGGATTTTGATGCCGTAATCTGCCGAGGTATTCCACTCGGCACCCAGGTTTATAATCAACCGGGATCTTTACGGACCGATAACACGACGATTTATAAAATCGGCTGCGATATAGGGAAATCGCTGGCCGGATGGGGTTTTCGATTCATATTTATCGTATCCGGCCATGGCTCGCCGAAGGACATTGTCGCACTGGAGGCGGCGGCGAAAAAGATATCCCGTAAATTCAAAATCGAGATGCATAATCTTTCCGGGGCCATGGCCACGCGGTTATTAAGCGGTGAGTTTATCGACAGGATTTCGAGCGATCTATCTAAGCCGTTGGGCGATAACGAGAAAAAACTGCTTAAAAGCGATTTCCACGGGGGATGGTGGGAAACATCTATGATGTTATTATTAAAGCCCGATCTCGTGAACCCGGTTTTCAAGACCTTGCCCGACACTAAAGGGAACGGTAATCCTAAGCCGCAATACTATGGATCACCGTCAAAAGCCACAGTCGAGTTCGCCGAGGCTTCCATGAAGGTACTAACGAAGGAAACCGGCGATACGATTGTACGATGTCTTTCCGGGGAGAATGTCTCCGAAAAGACCACGTCCCCCCTCTATAAGGTCTTGTATCTACGTCCCAATTTCAAACGTCGGTTGACATTGGCCATACTGGGAATAATCAAATTGTTCGTGATCATCTGGATTCTACGTAAGTATTTGGGTTAAATGGCTTTCCGTCAATGTTATAATTAACGTTATTTAATTTCAGCAGCTAATATATTTGCGTCGCTTTCCGATAATACAGATGAATATGTGTAATATATTGATGGAGGATATTTAATGGCTGGTTTGCCCCCCGGACGTTCATCGTCGGTTAAGACGACAAATAAAACTTTTATCCTTCAAACGGAATTTCGGACGGTTCCGAAAACGGCTATAGTTACCTCTGTAACTCTCGACGGCCAGGTAGTGCATAAGGTGGAACGTTCCTACGCGAAACCCTGGGAGGCCGAGGAGGATTTCAAGGCGGCCGAAACGGCTATTAACTCTCAGCATATGGGGATGGAGAAAAAGATAAAGATAAACGCCAACGATTTCATCCGGCAGACAGCGTCAATTAAGATATCCAGGGTCGACAGGCTGGGAGTCATACCGGGTGTCTCTTTTGTAGCGCCCCTGGACGAGAAATTGGCTTCCGACAACCCGGCACCTATCTATATTCAATCGAAATTGATCCTCGATATAGCCGACTCCGTCAGCGAATCGTCGCGAAGCGGCAAATTCAAAATCGCGGCTATTGTCAACGAACAGGGGAAGTATCTTGTGGACCGCGATGAAACCAGGGGCTACCTGGTAAGCCTGCGTCCCGATGTGGAAATGGCGAAAGTCCTTAAGGAGGTAATGGAGGGATGAACAAAATCCTTTCCAATATAAGATCTGTCTCCGGGGTTTGGGGTACAATCGCTATCGATAAGCAAAGAGCATTGACCTACCAGATGCTTCCGGCATCGTATGGCAGTGAACAGGTTAAAAATATCGCCATACCGACCCTGAACCTGGCCCGTTCCGCGGAACGTAATATGCTTGTCGATATCTTTTTCGAAAACGGTAAAGGCAGAATATATAACTACAGCGACGTTGTGGTTTTGATACTGGGGCGTAAAGACCTGGATTTCGATATGTTGGGCTCGGTCTGCAAAGTGGCTATACCGGCGCTCAGCCGACGTCTTGCCCGAGGCGACCTTTCGGAAAGCGTAATTACGTGCGGCGGCGATACCGGTAGTATCAGTTTCGATTACTTACTAAAGGCGATAAATATATTGGCTTTCAACGCCCAGCAGAAAATCGGAGCGTACCTCGTAACGAAACATCTACGCAACGCCAAAGACGCGCTCGTGAATAAGTACCAGTTTTTGACAACCGTGACGGTTGACAACAACGGCGTGGCGGCATTGATAAAGGGGTATACGGGCCATCGTGGCGACAATCTCTTACAGGGTTTCGCGCACTGGGCAAACCTCTTTATAACAAACTGCGCGACATCGACTGACAAACTCGATCCGGCCGATATACTCGAGTTGACCATGGAGGTCAAAGACAAGCTCGAGATCTCGGGCTTCTACCAGCTCTACGCCGATATGGGAATATAGCTTTTCGTTTATTTTAACAGCTCAATTTTATAAATCGAATTTTTCCAACAGCAAACTTGGGGGTATCTATAGTCTGTACTCCCGATAAAAAATCAGATCGTCTCTAGATCGTTCGGCTCGATGGTGTACCCGTGGTTCACATTACCGGTGTTACGTGTGCTCGCCGGTTCGAATAGTATTACCGAACATATCTTACCGGCTACCGGCTTATGCTCGACTCCTCTCGGTACGATGAAAAATTCGCCCGGTTTGAGGTTCACAGTCTGATCGCGCAGGCAGAGCTCCATCTCGCCATCAAGCACCAGGAACAGCTCATCTTCGTTTTCGTGTGAGTGCCAGACATATTCGCCTTTAAATTTCACGATCTTGACATATTGCCCGTTGAGCTCCCCTACGATCCTGGGCACCCAGAGATCGTCGATCATCTCCAATTTTTCCCGCAGATTTATTTTTTGCATTGGGTCGCTCCTTTTTGAGAAAATTCGTGGTGAGCGTACCTCCCGGTGCGCAAACCCTTATATAGAAAAATACGAAAATGGGGATATTGTTTCAATAAAATAGTACGGGGGGGTGATTTCAATTATCCCACAGCAAGCTGTGGGGTACCATTATCGGTTAATTCAAAATGTAGGGGCGAGGTTAGCAGAGTAATTGCCCTGAAGAAAACTGTCGGGTACATTTTAGTATAATTTTACCTCGAAAATCCGCGGGTAATTCGAACGCGATGAGTTTCTTCTTGACACTCTTCAGCATACTGGTAATATTAATATCCATATCTTTTTTATGAGGTTTAAGTGACTAGAGTGTTTGTCGAAATGACAATTGAACTTTCGGATTTCGTTACCTGGAAGTGGGCGAATAAAGATTATGATGTTCCTTTAAAGTTTAATCTGTCTAATTCAATAGCTAAATTAGTCTTACATAACCCCCAAATGAGCTTTGAGAACAGGGGCTGGGTCTACAAAGCGAATTTGCAGTTGGAATTTTCCACAGCCTCCGATTATTTTATAAGGTGTCTTAGGAGTAAGGGGGATTTATCCTTAAAGGCCGCGGAGATCATATATGATTGCTATAAGCAAGTCACCAATAAATTTGAAACATTATTATTAACTGTTGGTGGAGTAGGCATTTTGGCGCAGGAAGGACCAAATTCCTTCCAAGATATTTTTAAAACCAGAGGGACATCACCTAGGGAAAATTTAATTAGCTGGTGGATAGAGGGCTCTACCTCAAAAGAGAAATTTAATCCCAAAATACTAAAAGATCGTCGGAAGATCAGAAATCCCCTATTTAAACGCGAACGATCGATAACAACTTTAGGATGGCGGAAAATGCAGATTGCATTAAGCAATTCCGATTTCCCATCTGTTGAGATTATGGAATTATTAAGAATAAAATCAAGGCTTCAATGGGGTGGATTAAAAATAGCAACTATCGAAGCCGCGGTTTTTGCAGAAAACTTGCTAAGGACCTATAGTGTAGATGTAATGAAAAAAAGAGGTATTTCGGGTAAACGAATTAAAGAATTAAAAGATGATTTAAACTTTAACACATTGTTAAATGTTGTTTTACCGCTCTCAGTTAGTGAGGGCAAAGCCAAAATAATTCAAACTCATATCGTTAAAGTCAATGTATTAAGGAAAATTAGAAATGATTTGGTCCATGGGGAAATAACTGAAACTGATATTGATGACAAAGCAGTAATTGAAGCTATTGATAGCACGATAAAGCTGGTAGAACTTACAAGAAGTAATAGGGTTTCATCAAGGAAATAGATATATCACCAGCCGCCATTAATTATTTAGCCGGCAATCGCCCCCTCCCTACTTCCCTATGCAAAACCTGTCGAATATATTATTGAGGATATCGTCGCTGGTGGTTTCGCCGACAAGCTCGCTTAAGTGATCCAACACCTCACGTAAGAAAGTGGCTAACACCTCCTCGGTGGAACCACTCTCGATCTCGGAAATCGCTTCACCTAAAACATCGCAACCGTTCTTCATCGCCCGGTACTGACGTTCCGTCGCTAATATGGCGGTATCGAGATTGAATTCGTCGATGCTTAGAATATGCTCGATCTTTCTCTCGAGCTCACTCAGGCCGGTACCTATTAATGCTGAAGTCGATACAGTTTCGTTGCCGGTGAATTGAGAATCAATATCTAAACTGTCGGCCAATCCGAGATCGATCTTGTTGATTACAATCAATAAAAGCTTTTCCTTGATTAAACCGTAAATCTCGTTGTCCTCATCGGTGATACCGGTAGAACCGTCAAGCATGAAAATCACCAGGTCGGAATTCTCGATCTCTTGGCGTGTCCGTTCCTGGCCGATCCGCTCGACCATATCGCCGCTTTCGCGCAGACCGGCGGTGTCGGTGAGCAGGATGGGGAAGCCGTCGAGATCGATCCATTCGGTCAACGTGTCCCTTGTGGTTCCGGGGATCTCGGTTACGATCGCTCGGTCGCGTTTCAGAAGCGCGTTCATCAACGATGATTTACCGACGTTAGCCCGGCCCACGATGGCGATCCGATAACCCTGGTTCAATCCCCGCCCGAAATCGTAGCTTTTTAAAATATCCGACGATTTCCCATATTGCTCTTTTATAGCGCTTGCGATCTTCTCCGAAGACGTCTTATCGATCTCCTCCTCCGAAAAATCGATCTCGGCCTCGATCAGGGTCAACGTATCGCCGATATTCGAACGGATACTTTCGATTTCTTTATAGAGATCGCCTTTGAGATTCCTGGCGGCCGCTTTCAAGGCCAGCTCCGATTTGGCCTCGATCGCGGCGATCACCGCCTCGACCTGCGATAGGGAGATCCGACCGTTGACAAAGGCCCGTCGTGTAAACTCCCCCGGTTCGGCCAGCCTCGCGCCGCATTCTACTAATCGATCTATGATTGTCCTCGACGCCGCGAAACCACCGTGACAGATGATCTCCACCATCTCCTCCGCGGTGTAGCTTTTCGGGGCGAAATAGGGGATGGCGGTAATCTCGTCTATGGGGCTGCCATCGTCATCCAGAACGAAATCA